>MAAI01000079.1 GCA_002163115.1 Methylophaga sp. 41_12_T18
CTGATAAGGCCTGCTCGGGCGTCATGTTTACCTTAGATACAGAATCTGGATTTCGTGATGTGGTATTAATCACTGCAGCTTGGGGCTTAGGTGAAAATATCGTACAAGGTATGGTTAATCCAGATGAATTCTATGTATTTAAACCGACACTGGCATCAGGCTATCGCCCCATTTTAAAACGGCAGTTAGGCAATAAAAAAGTAAAAATGATCTATGCCGAAGGACTTAGCCAATTAGGTTCAACCCGTAATATAAAAGTTAGTCGTGAAGAACAAGAAACATTCTGCTTAAGTGACGATGAAGTTTTAAGCTTAGCAAAAATGGCGGTCATCATTGAGCAACACTATAGCCATAAATTAGGCCGTCCTATGCCTATGGATATTGAGTGGGCCAAAGATGGTGATAATAATGACTTATATATCGTTCAAGCTAGGCCGGAAACAGTAGAAGCTATCAAACCCTTACATGCGCTGCAAAATCATATATTAGATGGTCAATCCGAGATCCTTATTCAAGGAAAAAGTATTGGCAGTAAGGTTGCAGCAGGTAATGTTCGCGTTATACACGAGCCAAATCAAATGCATCTGTTAAAACCGGGTGAGGTATTAGTGACTGACATTACTGATCCTGACTGGGAGCCGGTGATGAAAATAGCTGCCGCGATTATCACTAACCGTGGTGGTCGAACTTGTCATGCCGCTATTATTGCTCGGGAGTTAGGCATACCGGCAATCGTAGGAACAAATCACGCCACCCAACTATTAAGCTCTCAGACAACGGTAACAGTGTCTTGCTGCCAAGGTGATACTGGTTATGTGTATCGAGGTCGGCTGCCGTATCATATTGAAGATATCGATACCAATGACATTGCCCAACCTGAATACACGCAAATCATGCTCAACTTGGCCAACCCTGAAATTGCTTTTGAAACAAGTAGACTGCCTAATGCGGGTGTTGGCTTGGCCAGAATGGAATTTATTATTAATAACAGCATTCGCATTCATCCTAATGCCTTATTGAACTACGAACGTCTGCCAGTTGACCTGCAACAACAAATTACAAAACTAACCGCTGGTTATGCCAGCCCTACTGAGTTTTATATCCAACGTCTAGCTGAAGGCATTGCCACTATTGCGGCGGCCTTTTATCCCAAGCCAGTTATTGTTCGCTTGAGTGACTTTAAATCGAATGAATATGCCGCTTTAATCGGTGGACAACTTTACGAACCCGTTGAAGAAAACCCAATGATTGGCTTTCGTGGCGCTTCTCGCTACCCCAGCCCCGCCTTCGCTGATGCCTTTGCCCTAGAGTGTGCAGCCATAGACATTGTTCGTAACAAAATGGGCTTAGATAACCTGGCTGTGATGATCCCCTTCGTTCGAACGGTCAGTGAAGGTCAACGCGTCGTTAACAAATTGGCTGAACATGGTATTAAACGCGGTGAAGCTGGCCTAAAGTTATATCTAATGTGTGAAATCCCTGCCAATGTCTTATTAGCTGAACAGTTTTTAGAGCTCTGTGATGGCTTCTCTATTGGCTCCAATGACCTGACTCAATTAACACTCGGTGTCGATCGAGATTCTAGTATTTTGCATAATTACGATGAACGTAATGAAGCTGTTTTAAAGTTGATTGAAATGGCGATTGCAGCCTGCCAGCAAGCAGATAAGTATGTTGGTATTTGTGGCCAAGCAGCATCTGACTTTCCAGAAATAACTGAGTTTCTAGTTAAACAAGGCATCCAATCTATTTCTCTCAACCCAGACAGCGTCGTTGAAATGACCAAGGTTGTTTATGATATGGAACAAAGCTTAAACCGTTAATACAACCGTTTGCTGAGCGTAAACCTTACCGTTAATTAATAACTCTATCCGGTGCTCGCCTGAATAGTACTTTCGAGTTGAGATAATTTTAAAGGCATGTTCTTTAAGCAGTTGTAATGACTCTGCGGGTTGTAAGTTAATATTCTTCCACTTAAATACTTTAGCTGTTGTCGACCCATTGGCTTTAACATGATGCACTTTATAATCAACGACCAGTTTTTGTGATTTTTCATCAGTTGAAGTTAACTGAGCTGACATCAACATGCTCTCGCCCAAAGACAAACTGTCTTTATCGAGCTGTAATAATGGCTGAGTCAGTTTAGGTGTTACGCTGCAACCTAATAAAGGGAAAACATCTGGGTGACCTTGTTTGACTAAACTGCGTAATGCATGGCGAATAAGCCATTGTCGTTCCGTTGAGGTATTAACTGACCACTGTCTACATAAGGCAACCACCTTATCCGGATGGTCTTTGGCTATATCATTCAGATTATTGGCCACTGAACGGCGTACATAAAGACTAGCATCATCCTTTAACTTTTCTAAAATAACGAAAATGTCTGTTGGATCATCACAAAACTTAACCAGCCTTTTCCCCCATGGTAAGCGAGGCCGACAGCCTTCTGATGCTAGTCGTCTAACATGCTCATCGTCATCATCACACCATGATAATAACTGTGCATAGCTCACCTCATAGTGTTGTTCGATAAATGGCCTAACAGCAAACTCAGCAGAAAATAACGGAGTTAACTTCTTTAATACCTGTAAAGCTAATTCTGGGTGTTCTAGGCCATATTTAGCAGAATAATCAATCACCGGCCAAGCAATAAAACTAACCCAAATATCATTATCTGATTGCTTTTTCCAAGCGGTACCAACGTTGAACAATACTTGTGCAGCTTGTGCATAGTCAGCTGGCAAAGAACGATGTAAAACATCGACAACCTGTTCAACACGCTGTTTTAATTCTAAATCATCGAGCCCGAACACCGCATCATTGATAAAGCCAGCCTTATCAAAAATAGCCATAGACTCTGACAACATCTCAGCTAAATAAGAAACTGCTGCAAGATTAATATTTTCTTTCATTAATTAGTCGCTAATAATAAAAAAAAGCCGTGCTAACTCAATAGCACGGCTTCAAACTACTATATTATAGAGCTAACTAAAAACTACACTGTAGCTTTTCTGCGTAAGCCCAGGAAACCCAACAAAGCAGGAGCAAATAATAAGATTGCTGCCGGTACTGGAACTGCTGAAGCAGTGATCACTCGGATCCAGTCACCAGGCTCAGTTACTTCCATACGAACATCTAATAATAAGCCATTAATAAAATAACCATCACCAGTCAGGATATTATTTTGCTCTAACCCCGCGGCATTAAAAGGTAAGCTGCTTCCAGTTGTAAAATAATTATTAAATGCAGCAAATAACCCGTTGGTAGCGTTCATCAAGCTACCGCTTTTGTTTGACATAACCCCTAAAATCGCACCATCAAATTTCCATTGTTGGGAATCATCAATATAATTATTACCTGAACTTTTTGAGTTCAAGAAAATAAGGTGACTATCTACCGTTTGTCCTGCTGCAATAGTGCCGCCATCAACATTAATAGCACTGGTTAAATAAACCGATTGCTTTTCATTAAAGCCTTGTTGATGAGTATTAATTGGACTATCTTCTTGGACACTGACAGCAGCGATAATATCAGCACCTGCATGGCTAACTAGTGCAGCATGTGTTTGAAATGACAGCAGCAGTGCTGTCAAAAGTACTACGAACCTCTTCATAACATTTTTCCTTATTGAAAAATGCAACTCAGCCATCTTCATCCTATAAAGATCTGTAGCTTTCCGTACCCAATTCACACTGAGCTTGGCTTCATTTAAGTAGATTTAATAATGAAAACTTAACAGCGTCATCCTTTTTACCGTTTAGCTTTCATTGTAGAATCTAAAATAAACCTGCAAGTTCGTCAATCCCCCACTTTAGGGGGTAGCTTTAATATTAAATGATTGAAATCTAACTATTTACCTGAGATTTAGACACAAAAAAAGCCGTGACAAATGTCACGGCTTTTCATGGTGTTCAACAGCTTAACTTAAATGTTTAAGCTTGTTTTAAACGTCTGCGAAAACCGGTAAAACCAACTAAAGCAGAACCAAATAACCATACAGCTGCAGGAACTGGCACTTCACTTACTGGCGGGCAGTATTTTCCAGTGACGTTAAGTTGTGCTGAAAAAATTTCTTCGGTATCTAAACCGAACCATGCTTTAAATGTCCAGCCTTTGATAATTTCATCAAAAAGGTTTGAATTAATACCAAATGTTTGTTCGCCACCAGTTAATGATGGGCCTTTATACCAATTGTTATTACTTTTAAACCATAAATAATCGTTAATGCCATTGCCTGAAGTATTCACAGTCAAAGTTGCTGACGTAATTTCTAGACCGGTATAGACATCAAGGTCAATCCCTTCAAAGGTCCAGTAGTTTTTGTTGTAACCAGACGTTGACTTAGTGAAACTATCAACATAAAGCTCTGAAGTATAGTCTTGTGCATCATTACATGAAGTGCTTGTACCACCGCCGCCACATTTATTGCTACTACCGTGGTTATTACTACCGTGCTTATTGCTACTACCGTGGTTATTGTTGTTATAACCTGAGTAATTATAACCAGTAGCAAATGCGGTACTAGTTAGTCCAAACAATAATATTCCTGCAAAGGCTGCAAGTTTACTAATTTTCATAATATTTTCCTTTTCAGAAAACACAACCCAGCCATCTTTAAAATATAACAAAAGATCTGTAGCTTTCCGTAGCCTGGCTCACGCCAGAGTTGGCATTTAAAAATAATCTACTGTTCATAGCTATTGCTTAACAATAATTAACAATAGCTATGAACGCGCGGCCAAAATACTGAATTATAGATTTCTAGTCAATAGTACTTTGGTACTAGTTGATTACTTTCTTTATAAACAAAGCAATAGACTCAACGTGGCTGGTATGTGGAAACATATCCATTACACCAGCAGAAACTAGGGTATAGCCATGATTATTAACTAATTCACCCGCATCGCGCGCTAAAGTAGCCGGGTTACAGGATACATAAACGAGACGTTCTGCTCCCAAGTCAGCCAGTTGATGTAAGACTTCAAATGCCCCCGTTCGAGGTGGATCTAATAAGATTTTATTAAAACCGGCTTTAGCCCAAGGATAATCTTTCAATTCAGTTTTCGTTAAATCTGCTTGCTCAAACACGGCGTTGTTTAAGCTATTTTTAGCTGCATTTTCACGTGCATGTTTGACTAAGGCTTCATCACCTTCTACACCGACCACTTCATTAATACGTTTTGCCAATGGCAGACTAAAGTTACCTAAGCCACAGAACAAATCTAGAATTCTATCGTCTTCATTAACTTCTAATAATTCAAGTGCACGTTGGATCATGACTTGGTTGATGCCAGCATTTACTTGGGTGAAATCATTAGGTTGAAACTCTAAATTTAACCCTGCTTCTGGTGCATAGCTGAGTTGTGGGTTTTCTGGCCAAATCGGTGTGACTGTATCAGGCCCGCCTGATTGCAGGTAAATCCATAACTCATTCTGCTTGCCGTAAGCAATCAGTGCATCTTGATCTTGTTGTGATAACTCATCAAGGTTTCTAAAAATCAAAGCGACATGGTCATCGTCCATCGCAACTTCAATTTGAGCAATACGGTTATACGCTTCCAGCTCAGCGATCATTTCACCTAGCTCAGTTAAACGAGGACCGACACGCTGATCTAATACTTCACACTTATCTAACAGTGCTAAATAAGGCGTACCTTTTTCCCTAAAGCCAACCAAAACACGTTCTTTTTTAGGCACGTGTTTGACACCTAGACGTGCTTTCCGACGATAGCCAAACAACGGGCCTTTTAATGGTTCTAACCAGTTCTGAGGTTGTAATTGACCAAAGTGAGTTAAATGATCATTTAAGGTTTGTTGCTTCATCTTTAACTGAGCATCAGGATGCATATGCATCAAACTACAACCGCCGCAAACTCCAAAATGCTGACATTTTGCATCAACGCGATCTTCCGAACGTGTTAATACTTCAACAGCTTTGCCTTCGTCATACTTTTTATGTTGCTTGGTATAAACAAATTTAACTTGTTCACCTGCTAAGGCGCCATCTACAAAAATTGTTTTGCCATCGATTCTTACGATACCTCGTCCTTCATGGGACAAGCTTTCAATCGTTGCCTCGACTGGATCTTTAGGAAGTCGTTGTCTGCGGTTACGTCGTGCCATATATCTTCAATCTCTATGCTGTCGTTAAAAATAAAAAATCCAGTGATGGTCAAACATCACTGGATCATTATTAAATACGTTGGCTTAAATAGAACTGCATCTCTTCGATGCCATTCGTTTATCCGTTTAAAAAACTGTGGCTTATTTTTGCTGCCACTTACTGCCGTTATTATACCACCATCCTTTCGCCGCTTTGGATACCCAACGACTCGCAAAGGTAGATTGGATATCTGCCTGCCATTCAGGGTGGCCGTTTGCCCGTGCTATTTCAGCATATAAGGCATTACGATCTTTATTTTCATCAGCTACTAATGCTTTTACTTTATTGCGGTCTTTTAATGCCACCACTTTGGCATTACGTACCGTAATCAAACCTTTGGCAGTCAAGCCAATAGCACCACTTGCATAGTGTGCTTTCAACTGATTATGGCGCGCTTTCATTTTTGCTTGAATTGCATTTATTGTTGGCGAGTTAATGTTTAAATTTGCACCTGCTGCATGAGCTGGAGAAACCAACCAATTCAATACCGCGATAGCTGCTGGTTCCGTTGGCAATAACTGTGATTGCTGCTGCTCAATAGGCTCAACTTCCGGTGTTGTTTCAGGGCCCCAGACATCTTCAATAATACGATCCGCTGCTTTTTCAGCTGCTGCAGCTGGGAAATAAATATTAATTGTCACACATGAAACCAACATCAATGTTGTCATCATGCTGCCGGTAAACCATTTTACTAATTTCATAATAGCTCCTATTTATTGAATTACTGGCCCCGAACTATTGCTCACGCTTTTCAGCCGTTCAAGTAAGTCAGTCCATCCTACTCGGCGAGTATACCCCACCACATTAATTCTCGGCGGCAAACCACCGCCTTTTACTATGTAATAACCTTGTTCAGCTTCACTAACACCTGCCATTTGGCAAACATCATTAGTCAACTTACAACTTAGACCTAATCGTTGGTATGAAAAATCCTCAAAGAAGCGTAAAAAACTACGTTGCAATACACCGCTCGCACCACCTAGTTTAGATAAGCTATCTACTGCTTTTTGGCTGATCCGATGCCTACTGTTGTCATCTTCTGGCGTATAGAATTGGGCATCAAATGCTACTGGTTGCCAGTTTGACAGCCTTAATTGGTTTAACTGGCCGTCTAATTTTCCAGTAATTTTTCCAAATTCAAAAGTCTTAGTTAAGGTTTCTAAATCTAAATTTGTAAGCTCTACATCGGCATAAAGTTGAGGCAAAGAACCGAAGGCATGATCTAATTTTAAGTTCTGCAACACTGTCGTGCCATCAAAGACTTTCATAATCAATGCCCCATCCATTTGCACTTGTTGATTGTGATAATTAACCTTGGGGATCACTCCTGACAACTTGCCATGTAAAGTGGGCCATTCCAATGCACTAGATAATGCTTCCATTGATATCGGCGATAACTCACCTGCAAAGCTCCACTGCGTATTATCAAACTCAGGCCTGATTAAACTAAACTCACTGAGTTGTAGTTCGCCATCTAAAATGGGCAATGTCCAACGTTGTTGCAGTCGAAGTTCAGATGCTTGAGTTTCGGCTACAAACTCACTGCCACCAAGTGGTATTGCATAGACATAGCCACCTTGCCAAGTTAAATGACTTGTTTGTATTTGGCTTGAGTTAGTCCATCCAAAGTGGCCATTAAGGTCATATAAACCAAATCGACTGTGTTCATCATCAATAAACGTCTCATCAAACTCGATTGAAACTTGGTAAGCCTCTTGTTGTTGGGAAAGTTTCACGCCAACATTGCCTGCTAACTCTAAATTAGCCAGTGCCGAATCAACAATAAAAGGTTGTATCCAAATAGGGTATAAATTGTTTAATGATGTTTGTTTCAACTCTATTTCTGCTGACTCTAACTGATTCGATCGGCCACTCAATTGACCATTAATATCAACAATATCATGCTGTTTAAAGTTAACCTGCTCAATCTGCCATAACTGCTGCGTAGGCATCCAACTACCTCGAGCAATTAATGATAATGGCGTTGCCATGAAATCAATAAACACTGGTTCAGCATAACCTTGACCAGCGAGCAGCGTTGATGCGATATCAAACTGCCATTGTTCACTGCTATGTTTTAAATCGAGTGTTATATCTAACTTTGCATCTTCCGTGACAAACTGACTGTCGGCATCCATTAAGTTAAGCGCTGCTGCTGTCAGTTTAAACTTAGCCTGTTCTAACTGCGAACCATGACCGTCTAATTCCGCTGTCATCGTTAACTTAGAATCATAACTCCATCCTGTAAGCAGATCTGCTGTGTCAGCAGCTAAATAAGGTGATAAATAAGCCAACAACGAGGTTAACTCTAGTTGTGGAATATCGACAGCAACATGCCACTGCTCTGCATGCAAATTAACTGATAATGCAATTTCAGCTTCAGCTAATTTTAAACCGGTAAGGTGTAACTGATAATGGCTTGCTTCTGGTTGTGCGGTAAGAGAAAACTGTATATTTTGCGAACCTAGTTCAGCATGGTTAAATATTAGATTACCTTGTTTACACAGATAACGCTCTGCTAACAGCTGAACTTCATCGCAACTCAGGCTAACTTTGTTTAATCGCCCTATCGGTTCAGCTAACTTTAAACTATCAGCCGTTGCTTCTAGAGCTAAACCATTAGTAGTAAGATTGAATTCAATGGTTAAATTATCAGCTGACTGTTGTTCTAGTTGCCATGACCCCACTGACAATGAGAGTTGCTCACTTGCAATTGCAACCTGCCATAGTCCTAACATCGCCGCAGTAACAACCAGCCATGTTCGCAACACAGCCATTACTCTACTGGAAACACGCCTGTTGATAAATAGCGATCACCCCGATCACAAATAATGCTGACTATCACCGCATTACTGACTTGCTCAGATAATTTTAAAGCCGCTGCAACTGCGCCACCCGACGATACCCCACAAAAGATACCTTCTTCAGTAGCTAGACGACGCATGGTATCTTCAGCTAAGCCTTGTTCCATCTCAATCATTTGATCGACACGTTCAGGTTCAAAAATAGTCGGTAGATACTCTTTTGGCCAGCGACGTATTCCAGGGATACTAGCGCCTTCAGCAGGTTCGACCCCGACAATTGTTACCGCTTCATTTTGTTCTTTTAAATAACGAGATGTACCCATAATCGTACCAGTGGTACCCATCGCACTAACAAAATGAGTGATTTCACCATCAGTATCTCGCCAAATTTCAGGGCCTGTGGTTTCATAGTGTGCAAGCGGATTATCTAAGTTACCAAACTGATTTAACACGATGCCCTTACCTTGTTTTTCCATCGTCAAGGCCAAGTCACGCGCTGCTTCCATCGTCTCAGTTAAGATGATTTTGGCTCCATAAGCTCGCATCGAAGCACGACGTTCTACACTCATTTTCTCTGGCATAAGCAAGATCATGTTATAACCAAGAATAGCTGAGATCATCGCTAGCGCTATGCCGGTATTACCACTGGTTGCTTCAATCAAGGTATCGCCTGGCTTTATATCGCCCCGGGCTTGAGCATGTTTAATCATGCTTAAAACTGGTCGGTCTTTAACAGAACCGGCCGGGTTATCACCTTCCAACTTCACTAAAATTGTATTGGTCGTTTTGCCTTGCAAGCGTTGCAGCTTCACCAGTGGCGTATTACCTATACAAGCTGCAATCGTTGGATATGATTTCATTTAGTCAGACTCCATTAAAGTCACAAAGGCCAGGGCATAGTCTTTTTCATCACTTAAGCTTAATAAGCTGCGACCAATTTTCAACTCTGCTAATAACTCTAGACCACGGTGATGAAACTTTAATTCCGGCTTACCTAAAGCATTATTTTCTACCGCTATATGTCGTAAGCTCAAGCCATCTCGAAAGCCCGTACCTAATGCTTTAGCAGCGGCTTCTTTTGCAGCAAAACGTTTAGCTAAAAATGCAGCGGGGTGCGATGCTTGTTTAAAAGCAGTAAATTCGGCTTCACTTAGAATTCGCTGAGCAATTTTGTCGTCATGTTTATCCAGCAAGTCTTGCATGCGTGGAATATTAACCAAATCAGTGCCGATGCCGAAAATCATCCGCGGCGTGCTTCAACCATCAATTGTTTCATTTCTCGAACAGCAGTTTGAAAGCCGGTAAATACCGATCGAGCCACAATCGCATGGCCAATATTAAGCTCGACTATATTTGGTATCTCAGCAATTGCAGCAACATTATGATAATTCAAGCCATGACCAGCATTGACTTGCAAACCTAGGTTATGGGCATATTCAACTGCAGAAACGATAGTTTGCAACTCATGTGCTGCTTGCTCAGGGTTTTCAGCATCTGCAAAACGGCCAGTATGTAATTCAACTACCGGCGCACCACAAGCGACAGCTGCATCAATTTGCGCTAAGTCAGGATCAATAAATAAAGAAACGATAACATCTGCAGCAGCTAAACGTTGGCAGGCATCCTTCATTTTATCTAACTGACCAGCAACTTCGAGCCCACCTTCTGTTGTTAACTCTTCACGACGTTCAGGGACTAAGCAACAATCAGCAGGTTGATATTTTTCTGCTATCGCCAACATTTCATCAGTGACGGCCATTTCAAGGTTCATCTTAGTTTGTAAGATATCAGCCAACATCGCAACATCACGCTCTTGAATATGACGACGATCTTCACGCAAGTGCAATGTAATACCATCAGCACCTGCTTGTTCTGCTTCAATCGCTGCTTGGATGGGATCAGGGTATCGTGTACCACGCGCTTGTCGTAAGGTGGCTACGTGATCAATATTGACACCTAAAAAAATCGTCATAACTCTATTTTACCCTTCCATATTTAAGGTTTGCTGGCATATTTTTGCATTTCAGCAAATAATTGTCGGCTCTGTAGTGGTCTACCGTCAAGGTAATAATTGAGCACACTACGCATTAACTGTTTTATCTCTTGTAAGCTAGTTTGATCAAAGCCCGTCTCATCGATTAAGTGCTGTAAGCTGCGGCCTGAAATTGTGGCACGATTATCAGCTTTCAGGCATTGCTTTAAGCCCTTATTCGCTTGATATAGATAACGAGCAGTAGCTTCTATCGGCAAGCCTGTTTCGCTTTCTTTATCTAAAACTAGACCATAGCCTAGCTGCAATAATAATCGTTTTTCAAATAAGCGCAGTACCACTTCATCGTCAGCCTGTTGCTGCAAACCGTCTAATGCTAATTCATAGGCATGATATATTTCACTTTCTGGCTGCGCCACAGCTAAAAACCGAATTAACAACTCATTGATATATAAGCCACATAATGAGGCATTGTTTTTTAAAACATAACGAGCTGAAGCAGCTTCTACGGCAGTTAATGTGTGCAAATCACCATAACCCGACCACGATAATAATAACGGTTGGTATAGCTGCATAATGCCCTGTTGGCTGCGCTTGGTTTTCCTTATACCTTTTGCAATAAGACTTTGCCGGCCAAACTGTTGACTGAATACATCTACTAATAAGCTTGTTTCACGATACGGACGTTGATGTAAAATAAAAGCAGGGCTAAATTCAACTTTCACGCCGTTATCACTTATTAAAGTTCGTCGGTATAGCCTAAGTTTTTCAACATCCGCTCATTGTCTGACCAACCATCACGGACTTTAACCCAGACTTGTAAGAACACTTTACAATCGAATAATTGTTCCATTTCTATGCGGGCATCTTTACCGACCGATTTAAGCAGTTCGCCTTTTTTGCCGATAACAATATTTTTTTGACCGTCACGCTCTACATAGATCACTGCGCTGATCCGGTACAGTTCTTTTTCTTGCTTGAACTCTTCTATTTCAACAGTGATTGAATAAGGCAGTTCTTGACCAAGGTGGCGGAACAGTTTTTCTCGTACTAATTCTGCAGCTAAGAAGCGCGAACTACGATCAGTCAATTGCTCTTCAGGAAAAATCAGTTCTCCTTCTGGCATTAACTTTAATATCTCAGTTTCTAATTGCTCAACATTAACGCCCTTGCGAGCAGAGATTGGCACTACATGAGCAAAGTCATATTGCTTAGCTAGTTCAGCGATATGCGGTAATAAGTCATTTTTGTTCGATAATTTATCGACTTTATTTAATACTAAAATAACTGGCACGCGAGCATTAGATTGTAATCGCTCTAATACTTTGGCATCTTCATCAGTCCACTTAAGACCTTCAATAACAAATAAGATAACATCGACATCTTCAATCGATGAGGCGGCGGCTCGATTCATATAACGATTCATTGCCCGTTTGCCATCAAAATGAAGACCCGGGGTATCGACATAGATCAACTGACTCGCTTCAGATGTTTTAATGCCTAAAATACGGTGTCTTGTGGTTTGTGGGCGACGTGATGTAATGCATAACTTTTGACCAAGTATGCGATTGATTAAAGTCGATTTACCCACATTTGGACGACCAATGATTGCTACATAACCAGACTTAAAAGTGCTGTCTGTCATAATTTACCTTCGATTAATGTCAACACGCGTTCTGCGGTTTTTTGCTCTGCTTTACGGTGACTACTGCCCTGTGCCACGATTACTTTTTCTAAAATAGACACCTGGCATGAAGCTTCAAACACAGGTTCCTGTTGTTCGGTTTTAATTTCTTTAACGGTATAGATGGGTAAAGGCTGCTTACGGCTTTGCAATAATTCTTGCAGTCTGGTTTTAGCATCTTTAACTGTTTCTGTAGCATCAATGGCATTTAAACGCTCATCAAACAATGTCAAAATCAATTTTTTGACGGCATCAAGGCCACTATCTAAATAAACAGCACCCAGTATCGATTCGACGGTATCAGCAAGAATCGATTCTCGACGAAAGCCACCACTTTTTAATTCACCAGGGCCTAGAATCAATACTTCGCCTAAATTTAATTCTCTGCCAATTTCAGCTAAGGTGACACCTTTGACCAATGAAGCACGAAAACGACTTAATTTACCTTCTTTCACCTGTGGAAAACGGTGAAATAAATCGTCTGCAATGACAAAGCTTAATATAGCATCGCCAAGATACTCTAAACGTTCGTTGTTGTTTGCCCCCATACTACGGTGCGTTAATGCTTGAACTAATAAATCTGGGGTATTAAAACTTAGCCCCAATTGTTTACATAAAGTTTGTTGCCGTGGACTTATCATTTACGCTTGGGCTCAACATCTATCTCTGTTTTAAAGTGACCGACCAAGTCAAGCTGCGCAATGAAAGGTACACGCTTTTCATAGTCAATAATAACTTTGGTGACATGAACATTATTTTTACCACGATGAATTTCGATGTCACCTTTTTTAACACTAAAAATATAGCCAGTATTAAAGCGCTTTTCGAAAAGCGTCATTACTTGTTTCTTAGTTAACTTATTGTTTTTAAGTTCAGTCTCCATACCATCCATGATCTGCAAAACACCATAATATTCTTGGTACATTGGTACTAAACGCATCGCTAGCGCTGCAAAAAAAGCGATTATCAATAACACAAAAACCCAGCTAATCAGTGTCATTCCACGTTGCTTATGCATATTGCTTCCCTTAATCAATTGAATTTCCTAAGCGATTCCAAACTATGCCACCATCATTCCAGTTCCAGCTCATCCAGATAAAGAAGGCTTTACCTACTAGGTTCTGTTCTGGCACTGTACCCCAGAAACGACTGTCATTACTATTATCTCGATTATCACCCATCACGAAATATTGGCCAGCAGGAACAACCATTTCCCCTTCTACCAAACTTCTATCAGGATCAATTAACAGCTCATGTTCGATATCACCCAACTGCTCAACACGTAATTCTGCCCGGCTAGGCACCAACCCTAATAAACTGACGTCTTTTGCTTTCACTTGTTGCTCAATAGCTTCGCCATTGATATAAATCGTTTTATTAAAATAACCGACCTTATCTCCTGGCAAGCCCACCACACGTTTAATGTAATCAACTCGTGTATCTTGTGGGAAGCGGAATACCAGTACATCACCACGCTGCGGTTCTCCAGTTTCCAACACCTTAGTATTTAAGACCGGTAAACGAATACCATAAGCAAACTTATTCACTAAGATAAAGTCACCAATATGTAAGGTAGGTAACATTGAGGCTGAAGGAATTCGAAATGGCTCAGCAATAAATGATCGAATCACTAATACTAATAAAATAATCGGGAAAAAAGACCGGGCGTATTCAACAATCACCGGTTCCTGAGCTTCTTTCACGCGCTGCGGTGCCCACAAGAAAATATCTATTAACCAAATAATTCCCGTCACTATAACCAGGGTTAACATTATTGCTGGAAAGCTCACTAGTTATTACTCCCTTAAGATTTCTTCGATAGTTGTAACACAGCCAAAAATGCCTCTTGCGGCACATCAACTTTACCAATCGACTTCATTCGTTTTTTACCGGCTTTTTGTTTTTCTAGTAATTTACGTTTCCGTGAAACGTCACCACCATAACACTTGGCTAATACATTTTTACGTAAGGCTTTAACCGTCGACCGAGAAATAATATGTCCACCTACCGCGGCTTGAATAGCGATATCAAACATTTGCCTCGGTATCAATTCCTTCATTTTTTCAACTAAAGCACGACCCCGAGAAATACTATCATCGCGGTGAACAATCATAGATAAAGCATCAACACGCTCACCATTGATTAATACATCTAATTTCACCAAGTCTGCTTGTTGAAAACGAGTAAAGTGATAATCCAAAGATGCGTAACCACGACTGACTGATTTTAAACGATCAAAGAAATCAATCACTACTTCATTCATCGGTAGTTCATAACTCAACGCAACTTGTTTACCCATATATTGCATTGTTTTTTGCACACCACGTTTTTCAACACAGAGCGTAATTACCGCACCTAAATGCTCTTGTGGTACTAAAATATCAGCAATTACAATCGGCTCACGAATCTCATCGACAGTACCGGCATCCGGTAACAATGCTGGATTTTCAACATTAAGCGTGTCGCCTTTACGTGTTAATACTTCAAACACAACCGTAGGTGCAGTGGTTATTAAATCAAGATTATATTCACGTTCCAGTCGTTCCTGAATAATTTCCATATGCAATAAACCAAGGAATCCACAACGGAATCCAAAACCTAACGCTTGTGAATTTTCAGGTTCAAAGAATAATGATGCATCGTTAAGGCGTAATTTACCTAACGCTTCACGGAAAGCCTCAAAATCATCAGAACTCACAGGAAATAAGCCGGCATACACTTGTGGAGTTGCCGATTTAAAACCGGGTAACATTTCAGTTGCGCCATGGTGTACATGGGTTAATGTATCGCCAACAGGTGCACCATCGATATCTTTCACGCCTGAAATTACATATCCAACTTCACCACAGTGCAGGCTATCGCGCTTACTACGTTTCGGGGTAAATACTCCGACTTGTTCAACTTGATACTCATGCCCAGTTGACATCACTTTAATTTTGTCTCGAGACTTGATCGAACCTTGCATGATACGAACTAAAGAAATAACACCAACATAGCTATCAAACCAAGAATCAATAATTAATGCTTTTAGTTCACCATCAGGATCACCTTTAGGAGCTGGTACACGTTCAACTAAGCATTCAAGTAAATCTTCAATCCCTAAACCAGTCTTAGCACTGCACTGCACGGCATCCATTGCATCTACGCCAATGATATCTTCTATTTCTTGTGCAACTCTTTCAGGATCAGCAGACGGTAAGTCAATTTTGTTTAAGACGGGAATAACTTCAAGCCCTAAATCAATCGCGGTATAACAGTTAGCGACACTTTGTGCCTCTACGCCTTGCGCGGCATCTACCACCAATAACGCACCGTCGCATGCTGCCAATGATCGAGACACTTCATAAGAGAAGTCGACATGGCCAGGCGTATCGATGAAGTTTAAATGGTAGGTTTCACCATTTCTAGCCTTATAATCAAGAGACACACTCTGCGCTTTAATCGTAATGCCACGCTCTTTTTCAATATCCATTGAATCAAGTACTTGTGAAGACATTTCACGATCAGTTAAACCACCACAGACTTGAATAAAACGATCAGCTATCGTCGATTTTCCGTGGTCAATGTGGGCAATAATTGAGAAGTTACGGATGTGATCCATAAATATTAAACTTACCTTACTAAACAGTAAAAAATCGGTCGGAACATAATGTTTCGACCGATCTAAAAATATAACGAGTAGATTTTACGGCAAAACCTTCATGCTGTCGTGCCGAGTATTCAATTAGCGACTAACCAGTCGTTATTCATCTTTCGTTTTAATACGCACGGCTAGAAATATAGCACCGTCACCTCGCTGCACTAATACTGGTACAGCCTTATTTTCAGGCAAGTCTTTCGCCAAGTCTAAAAATTGTTTAGCATCTGATACTTTCTTAGTATTTATACTTAAAATCACATCGCCACGTCGCATTCCCGCAGCAGCAGCCGTACCGGCATCAACGTTAACAACAATTACGCCACCTTTTTTAATCGCGAACTGTTCACGTTGCTGTTCAGTCAAGTCCATTACTTCAATAGCTAACCGATCATCCACCAACCGTCCAGGCTGACTATCAACTTGGGCCATATCTTCACTTTCCGGCAACTCTTCAATGTTAACTTTAATCGTCTTCCGATCATTGTTACGCATTACAACCACATTCACAGACTGACCAATGGTAGTGCGGCCAACTATTGGTGGTAAAGCTGACGAGGTCATCACTTGCTTGCCATTGAATGTCAAGATGACATCGCCAGGTTCTAAGCCCGCTTTTGCTGCTGGGCTAGCTGGCAATACTCTTGAAATCAATGCGCCATGTGGCTTATTCAAACCAAATGATTCAGCCAATTCACGCGTTACATCCTGAATAACAACACCTAGCCAGCCACGACTGACATAACCCTGAGATTTAATCTGCTCAACCACATTCATCGCTACATCCATTGGAATAGCAAACGATACGCCCATAAAACCACCGGTACGGCTGTATATTTGTGAGTTTATACCGATAACTTCACCATCAAGATTGAATAATGGTCCGCCCGAATTACCTGGGTTTATCGCTACGTCAGTTTGAATAAACGGCACATAACTATCACTTGGCAAACTACGCCCTAATGCACTGACAATACCCGCTGTTGCTGAGTAATCAAAACCAAAAGGAGAGCCTATTGCCAACACCCACTCACCCACCTGTAATTGAGTTGAGTCACCTAGCTTCACCGCTTTTAGCCCGCTTGCTTCGACTTTTAATAAGGCAACATCACTGCGTTCATCACTACCTAACAGCTTCGCTTCCAATTCACTACGGTCACTAAAGCGAACAATAATTTCATCCGCATCTTTAATGACATGGTGATTGGTTAAAATATAACCATCTGCCGATAAAACAAAACCTGATCCTAAAGAATGAGACTCATAGGGTTCTTGTCTTTGATTAGGACGGTCAAAAAAATGCTTAAACAACTCATCAAAAGGCGTACCCTCTGGAATCTGCATACCTGGTGGTAAACTCGGCATTTTTCGTGCTTTGTTATTTTTAGTAGTACTAATGTTAACTACTGCTGCACCATTCTCCGCAACTAAGCTAGTAAACTCAGGTAACGCCCGAGCTTGAAGGTTAAAACTAATTAAACTCCAGGTTAACAATAAGCCAATCCCTGCCCACACTTTATATTTTGTCATTTTTATTCCTCAACAATTTTTGCTTTTAAAGCTGTTTTATTTTTCTTAAATCGTTTGTGTAACAAATAAAATCCAACCACCAGCCCACTTATACCTGCCGTGATTTCTATAAATTCATTCCAATGAAATAGCTGAGCAACAGCGGAAAATACAAAGAGTAATATCAGCGGCATGATGTACATTAAAAATGCGCCCTGAAGTAATGATTCTTCAGGAATACCAAGCTGAACTTGCTGGCCAATAACTACATCATTTTTCTTTTCAACCGCAATGCGTGAAAATCGTTTACCGACGTGTTTTTCTAACAAACCGGTTCCACAACCACTTTTAACTTGGCACTGACTACAGGTCGATTGTCGTTGCGCTGCTAACCAAACAATATCGTCATCAATCTCAACCACTGTCGCTTGCTGCTTAATCATGTGTTTTATCACTCACATAGTTAATTGATGCACCGATAGTTTGAACCGTTTTTGCCGGAACCTCTCCCACTACGGTGACAAAATGTGCACTGATGATCGTGCCAAAAGCATTGACTGCTCCCATGGTAGTGCCGCCATGTAAATGACTATGTCTGGCCCGTATTTTCTCTATAAATACAGAAACAGAACTTAACCCATCGCTATAAACACGCTGTTCAACCGACGCACCATTTTTTGCCTTCAATCTATTCTGTCTTGCGACTAAGGCAAAGCCTTCTGGTAACCAAACAACCTTCCAATGTGAAACGTGTTTATTTACTGCCATTTTAGCGCTGCTCTCAGGCTCCGTTCGATTCCATGTCATCTCATGGCCTGAAGAGATCTGTGACTGCAATAAGCTATCAGGAATAACCAGCCCCATTTCTATCGTTGAAAAGGCGAATGTTTCTAATACGTTGCCCTCTTCTGTAACTAACTCAGACTTAAGTAATAAATCACTGTTGTTATCAACCCATAACCGAAAGCCATAACGATAATCATCAATGGGTTTGATCACCAACTCTTGTGCTTGTCGATCTGCTACTCGTCCCTGCTGTCCCGTTACCACTTCATAATATGGCGTTGCAGACCCCAATCGGCGCAGCAAATCACTAGGAAATCCTCGACCTAACGGCCGACGACTGACGTGACCTCGTTTACCTTCTGGAAAAATACAGGTTACTAAATCATTGGTTCGAATCACTTCACGGGCAGCACCATTCAGAGATACTAAGCGTTCGGTTTCTCCTTGATCATCAGCGCGATGAATAATTCGAATTGATTGCAAGCTGTTACCGGTTTGATAAGCAAAAACACCTTGATAATTTAATTGCTTACTAGCAATCCCCATCCGCTCAAGTATTTTCATCGCTTCTGGATCAGCAAAACTACTCGCACTCAATATTAATAAACTCAAGCCTAAACTTAATTGCAGCAACATTTGCATTATTTATTGACCTGCCTCATAAGAAACTAGCCGCGCATAAGAAAATACACCTGAAGCACCCGCATATTCATTATGGTCAACTAAGTAAGTATTCAAGCGGTCTTCTATCTCCGGCTCGCCCACGGTCCAGCGATTACCATTGCCTGTGTTATTTGCAGCTGCTGATGCAACAACAGCCGATGTCGCTATGAATTGATTTTGTGATTGAGAAGTGATGCCAACAACCGCTAATGCACCCACTGATGCAGCCATCGCTAAGCTCGCAGCTTGTGTCCAAAATTGTTTCGGAAAAGCAAGTAATGCTGCTTTGTGTTTTATTAAGCCTTGTTTAGTAAATGTCTGCTCTGACACTAAAGCCTGAGCAATGCCTTTCGTTAAATCAATATGGCTATGCTGGTAATTATTGCCATGCATCACATCACTAGAATATTGATAGCGCTGAAATTGTGCTCTTAATTGCTCATCACTATCTAACAACAGTAACGCCTGCTCTAACTCATCGCCTTGTAGTTCTCCGTCAACTAACGCAGACAATAATTCATGCTGATTGATTGTCATTGTTGTTCCCCTTGGTTAATCATTTCACTTACTCGATTATCTATAGCTTCTCGTGCTCTAAAAATACGTGATCGAACCGTACCTATTGGACAATCCATTGCTTGTGCAATTTCCTCGTAACTCATACCTTCAAACTCGCGTAATTTAATTGCAGTGGCTGTATCTTCTGGTAACGCTTGAATAACCTGATGAATCGCCTGTTCAAGCTCAGCAGTCATCAAACTCGTTTCCGGTGTTTCAAACTCTTTCAATTCTGGCGCATCATAAAAATTAGTGGCATCGCTGGCATCAACGTCCATCGTTGGCGGTCGTCTTGCTGCAGCCGTTAAATAATTTTTTGCCGTATTAATCGCAATACGATAAAGCCAGGTGTAAAACGCGCTATCACCACGAAAGTTAGGAATCGCACGATAAGCTTTAATAAATGCTTCTTGCGCAACATCCAGCGCTTCAACAGGATCGTGAACGAAGCCAGTAATAACATGCACAATTCGCTGTTGGTACTTCATTACCAACAAATCAAATGCTTTTTTATCACCTGCCTGCACACGTTCCACTAGCTCTTGATCCACGCTCATCCTTTGTTCCGGCTTACTCCGATATGCCGGAGACTTTGTTTAGTTCTAGCTTCATTGACCATAATGATTTAACTTTGTTCCACATTCCGTGCAAAATATTTGTTACTTATTCTACCCGTTTATATATTTAATGACTGCATCACATCACTTTGACGTTTTAATTTTAGGCAGCGGCACCGCTGGTTTATCTCTTGCCTTAAAACTTGCTGACCATGCCAAGGTTGCTGTTTTATCAAAAGGCCAATTAGAAGAAGGCGCATCGTTATATGCCCAAGGTGGAATATCAGTCGTACTTGATGCGACTGACTCACTGCAATCTCACATTGATGATACCGCACAAGCAGGCGCAGGCTTATGCGACGATGATACCGTCCGTTATACCGTAGAAAATGCCCGTAAAAACATTGAATGGTTAATCGATCAAGGCGTGTCTTTTACTAAGGAAGATAATACCACTGAGACCTATCACCTCACTCAAGAAGGTGGTCACAGCCATCGCCGAATTATCCATGCTGCCGATGCCACCGGTCGGGAGATTGAAACCACCTTATTAGCCAAAGCAAAAGCACATGCCAATATTCATCTTTACCCATATCACATTGGTATTGATCTGATTACCAGTAAAAAACCTGTCAATGCCGAGGCTAATCATTGTGTGGGCTGCTACGCACTCGATATCAAATCTGATACCACCGAAACATTTACTGCACCTATTACCGTAATGGCTACCGGCGGTGCCGGCAAAGTGTATCTATATACCAGTAATCCTGACGTTTCTACTGGCGATGGCATCGCCATGGGCTGGCGTGCCGGCTGTCGTGTTGCCAATATGGAATTTATCCAATTTCATCCCACCTGCTTGTACCACCCCAAGGCAAAATCATTTTTAATCAGTGAAGCCTTGCGCGGTGAAGGTGCAAAATTACAACTCGCGGATGGTTCCGCTTTCATGGCTAAATACCATCCACAAGAAGAGTTGGCCCCTAGAGATATTGTCGCTCGTGCAATTGATCATGAAATGAAACGCTTAGGTGATGATTGTGTTTATTTAAATATTAGCCACCAACCAAAAGAATTTATTGAAAGTCATTTCCCAACCATTCATCAGCGTTGCCTTAGCTTTGGCATCGATATGACTAAGGAACCAATTCCTGTCGTACCTGCTGCTCATTACACCTGTGGTGGGCTTATCACCGACATAGAAGGTCGAACTGATATCCAAGGCTTATATGCTATCGGTGAAACAGCTCACACCGGCCTACACGGTGCAAATAGAATGGCCAGTAACTCCTTACTGGAATGTATCGTATTTGCTGATGCAGCCGCTAAAAGTATCAAACAACAATTACCACTGCCTTCGTATGCCAATATTGAAATCCCGGTATGGGATACCAGCCGAGTACAACGTGCCAAAGAAGCGATATCAATCAGTCATAACTGGGATGAATTACGACGTTTCATGTGGGATTATGTTGGCATTGTTCGCTCAAATGAACGACTACTTCGTGCACGACAGCGACTCAGATTATTGCAACAAGAAATCAAAGAATATTATAGCCAACATCAAATTACCTGTGACCTACTCGAGTTAAGGAACTTGGCCGATGTTGCCGAACTTATTATTAATTCAGCATTACAACGAAAAGAAAGTCGTGGTTTACATTTCACCTTAGATTATCCTCAAACCAATAATGAACAGCCTCCTCAAAACACCGTGATCACCGGAAAAAATTAGGCTCGGTCAATAACTTACGCAGATGACGAAACCGCTCTTTTTCGACAGCATCAAACATCACAAGTACCGGCGGTTGCCACTGCCAAAAAGCAGTTTTTTGAAAATACAGCATGACCACCTTCGTGGTTACATAGCTACTAGTAACCACACATGGCAATAATCGGCCATCACTCAAGCCAACTAACCAACCGGCCTGCTCATCATATTTGATGTAAGTTAAAGCCCTACCGTTATTTAACCATTGATGCTGTCTACAATGATAAATAAAGCTGCAACTTAAACCTGCCAAACTTAATACCAACCATTGCACAGTAATAGACAGTGACCATACGGTTGCCAAAGCCAGCAGATGGCCAATTATAAAATAAGCCAGCAAGCAGCGAGAACGGCCTACTGTTAGCTCTAGAGCTCTTCCCTGATTCATTGTTCCAATTCCCTTGGTACAGCATCACAATAGCGATACAATGAGCACAATTTTTAAACAACAGCAGTAGATATCATGAATGACTTTTGGCAATCGCTAACTCAAGAACACACTGTTCATCAATCTATTGATGAACCTGCACAAAATTATTTAATGCCTCTATCACAAATGGGGATATTAACGGTTGCAGGTGACGATGCTAGCAATTTCTTACAAAATTTGCTTACCAATGACGTCAAAGCCTTAGCTACTGATCAAAGTCAGCTGAATGGTATTTGTACAGCCAAAGGTCGCTTATTAGCCAACTTTTTACTAATTAATACTAACGGCAGCTACCAGCTGGTTTTACCCAAAACAATGTGCGCCAGCTTGAAGCAACGTCTGTCAATGTATGTACTGCGCTCAAAAGTCACCATCAGTGATAATAGTGATGAAGTGATCGCTTTTGGCTTATACCAGAATACACCGACCATGGAAGGCGAGTTACCTGAGCAAGAGCATCAACTGTCGACAGCAAACGATGCCAACTTTATTAAACTGCCCTCACAATCCAAGCAACGTTATCTATGCTTAACAACCGTAGATAATGCAATGAAAGTAAGTCAGTCACTACTCGAAAAAGACTGGAGTCTTGCTCAAGAAGCTAATTGGGATTTGTTAGATATAAATGCAGGCATACCAACCATTTATAGTGCAACGAAAGAAAAATTCACCCCCCAACAAGTTAATTTTGATTTAATCGGCGGAGTGAGTTTTAACAAAGGCTGTTACCCAGGCCAAGAAATAGTTGCTCGCCTTCACTACTTAGGCTCACCAAGTAGAAGAATGTTTTCAGCAAGCAGTGAATTATCTATAGAAAGTAATGCTGGCGATGAAGTCACCTCAGCCGATGGCCAAGTATTGGGTCATATTGTTACTGTTCAACGTTGTGCTGACAACGAAATGAAACTCTTGCTCAGCTTAAAACTTGCCGAGCAAGAACAGCAAATGTTTATAGCTAAAACAGTAACTCTTTCTAATATAGTGACACTTGCTAACGACTAAACTAACCTGGTGCTGAACTGTATTTAAAACAGTTCGACATCATCATCTTTACTTTTTACTTCAGGCACCACATGTTTAAGAATCTCATCTACTGACTTGCCTTGCATGACCATTTCAAACATATGATGTTCGGCAGGCATAGAATATTTAGAGATAATCTTTTCTTGTAAAATAGACCACTCAGTCGGGTTATAAAGACGGCCTGAATCAGATACTAAATTGCCAAGCGCATCTAACGAGTGAGATACATGACTTAAACGTTGACTCAGCTTGTCATAAAATTGAAATGCTTGAATAACATGATGCATTTCATCTGATACCGCCTCACATTGCTCTATAATTTGCTTGGTATCAATTTCTTCCTCTGATTTAGCCATTTTTTCGATCACTTGCACACGTGCCACCATCGTCGTGAAAGCATCGGTCAGTGTATCCACCGATTCATCACCTTCTTTCATCGACATTTCAGTCTGAGCAACTGCTAAATTCAACAGACGCACTGTTTCACGTACCTGACTCCAATCTAAGTCTGGGTTCACCGAAGATGATGTTGTCATAATGTTATCCCTATCTACTATTTAATTATTATTCTAAATTGAGCTTTTTAAGCTTATAACGGAGCGCTCGAAAACTTATACCTAACTTTTTTGCTGCTGCGGTTTTATTCCAACGGGTCGCCTCTAAGGCTTGTGTTATCAATTGCCGTTCTTGATCTTCTAGCTGACTTTCAAGATCATTATCTACCGATAAATCTGAATTAGCGACTAATTTAAGCTCAGATTTAACCACTAACTTTGTTTCTGGCAACATTAAATCATCTGCGGAAATAATATCACCATCGACCCAAGTTAATGCTCGCTCTAAAATATTTTCTAACTCTCGAACATTACCTGGAAAAACATAAATTTTAAGTGCTGCGAGTGCGGAACTAGCAAAGCTTGGCTTATCGACACCATTTTTCTTGGCAACTTGCTGAAGAATATGCTCCGCTAATAATGGGATATCAGCTTGGCGCTGCCTTAACGGCGGTACTAGAAGCTCAATTACATTCAAACGATAGAACAAGTCTTCCCTGAATGTGCCCTCTCGCACACAGTCAGCTAAGTTTTTATGCGTAGCAGATAAAATCCGCACATCCACATTGGATTCTTCATGGCCACCAACGGGACGAATAGATTTTTCTTGAATGGCACGCAGTAATTTAACTTGCATCATCAAAGGCAAGTCAGCAACTTCATCTAAAAATAATGTACCACCATCGGCGGCTTGAAATAAACCTTCTTGATCAGAAATAGCCCCCGTAAACGCACCTTTTTTATGCCCAAAAAACTCACTTTCAACTAATTCAGTTGGAATAGCACCGCAGTTAACAGCAATGAAAGGTTTATCTGCACGCGGCCCTAACTCATGAATTAATCGAGCCACTAATTCCTTGCCTGTGCCGGACTCACCACTGATATAAACCGGGGCTTGGCTACGTGCTAATTTGGATATTTTACCGCGTAAGGTTTTAATAACTTCAGTTTCACCCAATAATCGATCACGAGAACGACGTTCTTTTATCGCCGGTTTTACTGGTGAAAGCTTCATTGCTGTAGACACTAAATCACGTAACACCCTTAGCTTTACTGGCTTAGAGACGAAATCAAATGCACCAGACTTTAATGCTTGAACGGCGACATCAATATTGCCATGAGCAGTGATAACGGCCACCGGAAGTTCAGGATGGCGCTGTTGTAATTTCTTTACAAAATCTAAGCCATTACCATCGGGAAGCCGCATATCTGTCAAACATAAATCAAATTTATGTTGCTTCAATGCCTGCTCAGCTTGTGCTAAGTTTTCTGCTGTTACACAGTCAATCGACATGCCAGCTAGAGTCATCATAATTAACTCTAGGATGTCTGGTTCGTCATCAATCACTAATGCTTGTGGGTTGCTCATTGCACGCTCTCTTGCCATTCCAATGGCAAACTAATTCTAAAGCAACAACGATCCGTTCGGTCAGCCATGTAATTCAACCTTGCTCCATTTGCTTGGCACAATACTCGTGCTAAATATAATCCTAGGCCCGTTCCGCCAGTACGTTGTGAATAGAAAGGTTCAAATAAGTGCTGTTGAACATGTTCTGATAGGCCTTCTCCATTATCACTTACCTCTAAGAGTATTTCACTTCCTTCTGTGGCCAGTGTGACTTGAACAGGTAGTGAACTGCCATTCTTTAATGCAAAATGCCAGGCATTTTCCATTAGATTCGATATCACTTGATGCAATTGCTCTGTATCAATATAAGCTTGTGCCAATGCCGCGGTAACGTGTAATTCTACTTTACCAACTGGAATATGCTTAATCTCACAAAATTCATTAATAAATTTTGCCAGCCAAGGAGCTAAAACGACCACGGTAGGCTCTACCGTTTTACGGCGGCTCATTTGTAAAATAGTCTCAATAATACCATTCACCTTACCGCTATGACGGAGAATAATATCTGTTAATTTTGAAATGGCTGGGTCACCAGGATAAGTCTCAGCTAAAATTTCTCCGGCATGACTGATCGCACCTAATGGATTTCTGACCTCATGAGCAATACTGGCCGTTAATCGCCCTAAAGATGCCAATTTAAGTTGTTGTACTTGTTGCGCTGTAGCCGAAGTATTATCGAGATAAATTAGGACTTCTCCATTATCTAACTCCGTTGCTCTAGCGAGCACTTCCGGCAAGTCAGCTTTTGTTTGGAAGGGAATAAAACTCGCAGATTGTCGCTGTTTCCAAGCCCAAATTTGCTCAGCTAATTGCGGTACAAAATGGTTTAATGGATAAATATCCTCGGTATCAATTAAGTTTAATAATGTTCTTGCAGACTGGTTACTTTGAGTGACATTACCTTCAATATCAATGACTAATACACCCGTTTGCATGTGGCTGATAATACGCTCATTTAATAGTGCAAGTTTGGTAACATCTTGAGCTCGTTGTTCAGCCAACTGCTGCGAAGTTTGCATTTTTCGCGATAAAGACTGAGCTAACAGTGCAGTAGCAAAAAAAGTCGCTCCTAATAATCCGGCATGACTATATTTGGTCACACCATCACCAGAAATTTGTGAATAGCCAGCCTCAAATAAAATAGCCAAGGTTGCTATAGCAGCGATAAAAACAGCAATACGGCCAGGGATGAACACTCCACCGGCGACCACCACGACTAGTAATAACGATCCCAGTCCAGTTTTTAATCCACCACTGGCATGGACCAACAAGCTGATAACAATAATATCTAGTACCAGTTGAATCTTAACTTGTGACTCAAACAAGCCCCAGTGCTTGCTGGTAAACAGCAATAATACAACTGCTGTTAATACGTAAAACTGACTGATTATGGTATAGAGCTGAGGGTTGGTTTCACCTAAAAATTCCGGTGGCAACCTTAAGTAAAACACGATAAAAAGCATTACAGCTAAAAATAGGCGATAGCTTGAAAATACAGTGATTGCACGCCAAGCAGCACTATCCGTGTTGCGACCTAAGTCAAACTGTAGCGTTGTCATTAGCTGGCGTTATTATGCTCGTCTAGATGTTCATGTGAACAAAAGTAGTTAGTGCCTGACTGCACTGCTTCTTTTTCAGTTACGTGCACACCACATTGACGGCATTTAACCATCTTTTCACTCGCCAATATCGATAATGATTTTTTCTTCCGAAATAAATTACCAATAATGATATACAGCAATAAACCAATAGCAATTAAAATTAAAATACGCATTTTTAACCTCAAAAAAAAGGTACCCTAAATAGGATACCTTTTTCTATTATTTCATGTTCGGCTGATTAGCCACGAGAAGCACGTTTACGCTCATGCTCCAGTAAGAACTTTTTACGCACACGTAATGATGTTGGTGTTACTTCTAATAATTCATCTTCACCAATAAACTCAAGCGCCTGCTCTAAACTCATTCTAATTGGTGGCGTTAAGTTAATCGCTTCATCTGTACCTGATGCACGTACGTTAGTTAATTG
>MAAI01000092.1 GCA_002163115.1 Methylophaga sp. 41_12_T18
TACATTACCAAAATAAAGAAGCCCGGCACTTAGTGTCGGGCTTTTTTTTTAGATGTATGGAACGTTTTTAAGTTAAAGTTGTTTATTAACTATTCAAAACAGTATCAAGGACTAAATAATGATGAAATCACGAGTATTCGCACTGCTACTGAGTGGCTTAATGAGTATTGGAGCTGTTTCTGCAACAGAAATAAAACCACTGCCAGGGCAAACAGCAGTACGAGTTTGTGCGGATGGTTTCAATCTGCCCTATTCGAACAAAAAACTTGAAGGCTTTGACAATAAAATTGCCGCGATTATTGGCGAAGAATTAGGCCTACCCGTTGAATACACTTGGTTTCCACAGCGTATAGGCTTTTCTCGCAATACGATTAAAAAAGTTGATCCAAAGACGGGGCGATTTTTATGTGATGTCGCGATGAGTGTGCCCAATGAGAGAGGCATGCTGTCACCAACTACGTCTTATTTTAGTTCGATTGAAGCGATGGTCTACCGTTCAAATGAAGGTTATGAGCTTAACCAAGTAAGTGATGTTGCTAAGGTTAGTAGCGAGCAGAAAAAGCTAGTGGTAGGGTTATTTGATCGTGGTGTCGCTACAGAAGCTTTATTAAATAATGGTTTAGCAGAGCAAGTTAAATATTATCAATTTATGTCTGGTGATGCTCAGGTTAACGCTGGACGTATAGTTGAAAAGGAACTTGCTTCTGGTGCGATTGATGTTGCATTCCTATGGGGGCCAATTGCAGGTTATTATGCCAGTCAATCTGATGTAGCTATGACCGTCGTACCATTAAATGAATTAGGTAAGAATTTTGTATTTACCTTTGGTATGGGCGTAAGACATCAAGATAAAAAATGGAAGGAAGTTTTAAATCTTATTTTAGAAAAACGTAAGGATGATATAACTGCGATTCTAGCTGACTACAACTTTCCATCATTAGAAAATGTGAAACCGTCAGCAAAGAGAAAACATAAATAATATAACTGACATAAGCAAGTCTGCTGATTGAGTCTATACAGAGCAAAGTGTTATTAATTAAATATTATTCGACGGTCGCTTCAATAATAGATGTTAAATTAGTATTAATTTTTGAGGCAAATTTGTTTTGACGAGGATATGGCGTATTTGTTTGCATTAACTTAGTGCTGACAATGACGCCACTGTTCTCTTCACGGACTGCTATATTGCAAGGCATATCATTAATTAGGTCAGGATTTATGTCCATCATTTCTCTGGCATAGGTAATATTGCAAAAACTGGTTATCGTTGATAGTGGAAAGTCAGTTTCACCTCGGTCGCGAACAGCTTTGCCAATATGACTGCGATGGATGATTCTATAATTATGTTCAGCAATAGCAATATCTAAGTTGAGTAAGGTATCTTCGAACGTATACTCACTTTGCTGTTGGTAGAGGCGGTTCTCAATTAAATCAGTACAAGCGGTTAATTGCAGTGACAGTAAAATAGTTATGGTGGGGATCGTGAATAACTGTTTGAGCTTCATAATTAGACTATACTTAACTGTGAAAATAGTTAAGAGTAACATTAAATTTTAAAGAGGTATTTGCTCGTGTGGAAAATAGGTCTAAAGCTGGTTTCAGCATGGTTGTTCTTTGTTATTTCAAGCAATGCTAGTGCCGTATCTGGCTTTTCAGAAATAAATAATGAGCTGTTTGATAAAGCTCACCTTAAAAATGTATCTCAGCCAGGCACTTTGCATTATCAATATAAAAAAGATAGTTTTATTGATGGTACACGTGAAGATACTATCGATATGATAGTTACTAACCTTCGTAATACCGGACGAAAAGATACCAGCTTTGAGTTCTTTACTGGGCCATATAAGCGGCCATATGAAGAGCGTAATAACCAACAAGGCAACGGCGTATTTGTCTTATACCTAGAGTTCGACATTCACGAACTGGACCGATTGACCGGGGGGGAATGGGCTTACTTTCAACGAAAAATTCGTTGGGCCTTAGCTAAAGGTGCTGAGAAAAAAGAAATTGAGATTGATTATCAAGGTCAAAAAGTAAAAGCATTACAGTATGTCATTCAACCTTTTATAAACGATCCTAAAAAAGAACGTTATAACCTGTATGCAAACAAGTATTATATTTTCACCATGTCTGAACAAATCCCTGGTGAATTTTATCAACTACGGACGATAGTTCCAGATGGTAAAACTTGGCAGGAAGGTGATGAAGTGTTAACAGAAGAGATTCTTACATTTGTTGGCTTCGAAGCTAACTAAATTGTAAGTAGCATTTGTTAAATAAAAAAACGGGCATGCAATGCCCGTTTTTTTTGAAATTATTTAACGATACTTAAGCTGGGTTTTGACTTGGTTGGGTTATCAGTAGCGTCTTCAGGAGTTGATTGTGGCGGCGGCGTATCTTCATCGGGGAAGAACATACCTTCATTATTTTCTTTGCTATAGATCGCTTGTACGGCAACGATAGGGATAAAAAGCTCCATGGACTTGCCAGAAAATCGAGCGGAGAAGCTGATCCATTCATTGTCAGTTAGAAAGTTTTTGACTGCATCAGGCGCTATATTCAATACGATTTTTCCATCATGAATATATTCATTTGGAACTTGCACACCATCAAAACTAGCATCTACGAGTAAGTAGGGCGTGAGCTCGTTATCAACCAGCCACTCGTAAATTGCTCGAATTAAATAGGGTTTTTGCGATGTCATTTAACGCATGCCTCGTTCTAAATCACTCAAGCTAGCCTGAAAGCTATCTCTTGCAAATATACGTTGGGCATAATTCTCAACTGCTTTAGCACTAGCGGGTAATTTTATATTTAACATGGGAAGTCGCCATAATAGGGGTGCTAGACTACAATCCAATAACGAAAATTCATCGCTCATGAAAAATTTGGACTGTTCAAACATGGGTGCTAAAACAGTTAAATCTTCTTGAATGGTCTTTCTTGCTTTTGCTGGTTTTCCGGCTATGAGTGCTTGCCACAGAGAATACCAATCTTTATCTATGCGATGTAACATCAATCTCATTTTAGCCCGCTCAACAAGATCGACAGGTAATAAAGAAGGGTGTGGAAAACGCTCATTAAAGTAGTTGATAATAATATTAGAATCAAATAAGACTAGGTCTCGATCCATTAGGGTAGGACTAGTCCCATAAGGATTAGATGCTGCAACATCCTCAGGCCATTGGCCATCAGTAACATCAACAATATTGGCATTGATATTTTTTTCTTGGATGACGATTCTGGTACGGTGACTAAACGGACAACTTGGATCTGAATATATTGTCAACATAGCACGTCGGCTATTACTACTCATACTGTGTAACTCCTGAGAGTACTAGACATCACGGAATGATGAACTCACGGTTATTATTAGGGCTAAAATAAATAAAGGGAGTTGCCTCCCTTTAATTTATAAAATAATGCTCTTATTATAAAGTATTATTAATGAATATCTCTCCAAAATGCTTTTTTCATTGGATAAGCAACTAGGAAAAATAAGACTAGGTAAAGCAACACCCACTTAGCGAGTGCGAGCCGTTGAATTTTTGATGGCTCACCGATATAGGCTAAGAAGTTAACTAAATCTTTGATCATTACATTATATTCATGTGTCGATAGCTCACCCTCACTAGTTTTAGTTAAGCCATGCTCACTGTGGTCATTGGTTAAGTAACCTTGTTGTTGCCATAAAACATGAGGCATACCAACATCTTTAAATACACTGTTATTTGTGCCCATCGCTTTTGCAGAGTCTAAATAAAAGGTACGTAGATAGGTGTAGAGCCAGTCAGTGCCTTTTGCTCGTGCGATTACAGATAAATCTGGTGGTGTCACACCAAACCATCTCTTTGCATCCTCAGCACGCATAGCAACGGTCATGGTATCGCCGACTTTATCTGAGGCAAACATTAAACTATCCATTACCTGTTTATCTGTTAAGCCGATATCTTTTGCCATCCGGTTATAACGCATATAAGCAGCTTCATGGCAGCTTAAGCAATAGTTGACAAAGGTTTTTGCGCCACGTTGTAGTGATGCTTGGTCAGATAAGTCAACTTCTACCTTATCAAGGTGAATACCTCCAGATGCTGCAACGGCTTGTCCGGCAACGAAAAGACTCATTAATAATGTAAAAATTAACTTTTTCATTTGAAAGTCACCCTTTCTGGCACTGGTTTATCTTTATCAGCCTTGGTGTAGAACGGCATAAAAATAAAGAAAGCAAAGTAAATTACCGAGAAAACTTGAGAAAGAAGGGTATACAAGTCAGTCACACCTTGAGTTCCTAAATAACCCAAGGCAATGAAACTGATAATGAATAACACCAAGGCGAAGCGGAAATAAGGTCCGCGGTAGCGAATGGATTTGACTGGACTACGATCTAGCCATGGCAGCAAGAACAAGAAAACAATCGATAGTCCCATCGCTGCGACACCAGGGAATGCCGAACCGGCAATACTTGGTACTGCACGTAAAATCGCATAGAACGGAGTGAAATACCACACTGGCGCTATATGTTCAGGTGTTTTAAATGGATCGGCGGGGATAAAATTCGCATACTCTATAAACCAGCCACCAAATTCAGGAGCGTAGAATAAAATTAACGAAAAAATGAATAAAAACACCGTCACACCGACAATATCTTTAACCGAGTAATAAGGGTGGAATGGAATACCATCAAGTGGTATACCGTTTTTATCCTTATGTTTCTTGATGTCGACACCATCAGGGTTGTTAGAGCCGACTTCATGTAAGGCAATAATATGGGCAACAACTAAGCCTAATAACACCAGTGGTACGGCGATAACATGGAAGGCAAAGAAACGGTTTAAGGTAGCATCTGCGATCACAAAGTCACCACGAATCCACAACGCAAGCTCAGAGCCAATAAATGGAACTTGAGCGAATAGAGAAATAATAACCTGCGCTCCCCAATACGACATTTGGCCCCAAGGAAGTAGATAGCCCATAAATGCTTCAGCCATTAGAGCTAAATAAATCAACATGCCAAAGATCCAGACTAATTCGCGTGGCTGCTTATAAGAGCCATAAATTAAGCCACGGAACATGTGAAGATAGACAACTACAAAGAAGGCGGATGCGCCTGTAGAGTGTAAATATCGGATTAACCAGCCCCACTCTACGTCGCGCATGATGTATTCAACAGATGCAAAGGCAAGAGAGGTATCAGGTTTATAATGCATCGTCAGGAATATGCCGGTGACGATTTGAAGTACCAAGATGAGTAAAGCTAAAGAGCCAAAAAAATACCAGAAGTTAAAGTTTTTTGGGGCGTAATACTCTGAAAGATGTTCTTTCCACATTTTAGTTGCTGGAAATCGTTCATCAACCCAATTCATTAAGCTTGAAAACATTATGCGGCTCCTTTTGCATCTTCACCTATCAGGATACGGTTATCACCGAGGAAGTAGTGAGGAGGAACTTCAAGATTAATTGGGGCGGGAACATTTTTATGTACTCTTCCTGCTAAATCAAACTTAGAACCATGGCAGGGGCAAGAAAATCCGCCCTTCCATTCAGCGCCGAGATCTTCTGGTGCAAGTTCAGGTCTATATGTTGGCGAGCAACCTAAGTGGGTACAAATACCAACCAATACCATGATCTCTGCTTTGATCGAGCGGGTTTGGTTGGCGGTGTAGTTGGGTTGTTGACTGCTAGTGGTGCTTTCCGGATCCAGTAAAATATCATCTTGTGTGGCAAGGTTGGCAATCGTTTCTGGAGAGCGTTTGATAATCCAGACAGGTTTACCGCGCCACTCAACCGTTATTTGCTGACCCGATTCAAGTTTACTAATATCTACTTCAACAGGCGCGCCGGCAGCATAAGCTTTAGCACTGGGAAACATAGACGAAACGAAGGGTATCGCGACAGCAACGGTGCCTGCGCCCCCAACAACGACACTGGCAGCGGTAGTTAGAAACCGCCGTTTGTCATTATCAACATTGTTACTCATTTGATGGCAACTCCACAGCTTTCAATTGTAATAATATATCTCTCAACTCTCAGTGTGTTTTTATAATTTTGTTTGAGAGCAACACCAGATATTAACATAGCTTCTATATGATTTGATCAAAAAGGCCCGCATAACCAGAAAGGTTATGCGGGCCTTTTAAAGCTTTTATTAATTTAGTATTAAATTATTTAAGTGCTTTTTTTGCTTTTTTCATTAAACGCTTAGCTGCACCTTTAGGTTTTGAAGCTACAATTGCTTCAAAGTTTGTTGGTTCACCTACGATGATTACACCACCCATGCCTGCACCCCAATGAGGTGTACATTTGTAGAAGTAAACACCTTCAACGGTTAATGGCGGAGTAGTGAAGTTTTCTCCCATTTTTGACATCCATTTTTCAGCGCCTTCAGGAATCATACCTTCAACAGATTCAGTGATGTGACCATTCATTCTTTCCCATGAAACAGTATCACCAACAGCAACTTTCACGACGATTGGTTTAAAGGCAGTAACTTGTGCTGATACTACGTGATCGGCCGCCATAACTGCAGTAGTGAAAAATGCTGATGCTGCTAAAATTGCACCGATAAGTGATTTACCTAGTTTCATGTGTATTGCCTCTCGTTTTTAAATTATATGTTCAAGTTCGGAACTAGGTTTACATAATGAACCTGAACCAAACCTGAACAGCTTGCAGCGCCTCTTCCTGTGCACTTATGAAGAATGGCAGAAGCCAATTCAGCGCGACATAATAAGCCTTGCGATTGGTGAAAGTCCAAAGTTATTACGATTTATCGTGGTATTACTGGTTAATAATGCTTTGTAGCGCAGAATTGGCACCTTCTAAAGTAAAGCTAGTTTCGCCAGCACTATCATCGGCAAGTATAAACTTGAAGTGAATTTGTTTACCGGTACGAAGCGCATCGATAGTTCCTAAATGAGGGCGGTCATCTCCTTGCCAAATAGGGCATATCACCCGTTCTGGTAGACGCTCGGCAATAATATGGTCGACACTAAAGTCCCTGGCAGTAGAAATGTTTTCATTGTTATCGACAATAATGGCTTCAATGCCTTCGTCTGCAGGTACGATAGTTGCGGTAAAGCCACGTAACAATTGCACTGGTTTTTGCTGATCAATTTGAAACGTTGGTAATTGATTTTGCGAGAGCTCATCGAAACTATAGTCAGATAAGCTGAAATCCATCCAGACCGTACCTTCGGATGTTTGAAAGATAGCAAGTTCAAAACCATCACTATTTCTTACGGTTGCTGATTTATCTAAGGTATTGGTTGCTGAATGTTCAAATGTTTCGATTTGCCAGTCTGCAAAGGCACTAGTTGAAAATAGACTTATTAATAGATAGGAGAAATATTTAAACATCGACTAGTTTGCCTTGGTTTGTTGCAGGGCCCACATGGTTGAATAGTGGCCTTGCTGTTGCAGGAGTTGTTCATGGGAACCACGTTCGATGATTTGACCGTGATCAAGTACCAGAATTGTATCGGCATTAACGATGGTTGATAAGCGGTGAGCGATAACCAAGGTCGTTTTATTAGTGCTAATGGATTGAAGTTCTTGGTTGATCGCTTTTTCAGCGTGACTATCTAAAGCCGAGGTGGCTTCATCAAATATTAAAATCTGCGGGTTTTTTAATAAGGTTCGAGCGATGGCGACCCGCTGTTTTTCGCCGCCGGATAATTTTAAGCCACGCTCACCGACTAAAGTATCGTAGCCATCAGGCAGTTTAGAAATAAAGTCATGAATGTGTGCTTGTTTAGCTGCAGCGATGACTGCTTGTTTATCAGCTGCTGGACTGCCATACAAAATATTGTGATAAATACTCTCATTGAATAACACGGTATCTTGAGGAACTACGCCTATCGCTTGTCTTAAACTCTGCTGCTGAACCTCTTTAATATCAACGCCATCAATTGTAATGTTGCCTGCTTGTGGGTCGTAAAAGCGAAATAATAGCCTCACTAGCGATGATTTTCCTGAACCACTGGCACCTACAAGAGCGACTTTACTACCGGCAGGGATGGAAAAGTTGATGTCCTGTAAAATTTGTCGGTTTGAATCATAGTGAAAATTAACATGATTAAATTGAATTTCACCATGTTGAACCTGAAGTAGTGGCGCATTAGTTTTATCGATAGTTTCTATGGGCTGATTTAAGATGCTAAACATCCGTTCCATGTCGGCTAAAGAATGACGAATTTCTCGGTAGACAAAGCCTAAGAAACCGAGCGGTAGGTAAAGCTGTAATAAAAAGGCATTAATGAGTACTAAGTCACCCAAACTGAGACTACCGTCCATTACACCTTGTCCAGCAAGCAGCATTAAAATAGCGATACCTATTGAGATGATGGCACCTTGGCCAACATTTAACACTGATAATGAGGTTTGATTTTGAATAGCGGATTTTTCCCAGCTGGCTAGCTTTTCATCATAGCGTTGCAATTCATAGTGTTCATTATTGAAATACTTAACGGTTTCGTAATTGAGTAAACTATCAATTGCTTGGTTATTCGCTTTTGATTCCGTCTCATTCATGACCCGCCGGAAGCGCATCCGCCACTCAGTAATGACTAAGGTGTAAATGATGTAGAGCAAAATAGTACTGGTTGTGACAATGGCAAAAATATTGTCATATTGGGTCAGTAAGATGACGGTGACTAAGGCTATTTCAACTAGGGTGGGTACGATGTTGAAGATCATAAAGTTTAATAAAAAACTAATGCCACGAGTACCGCGTTCAATATCACGAGATATGCCACCAGTGTGACGCTGCAGGTGAAAACGTAATGAGAGTTTGTGCAAGTGGGCAAAAATATTGCCGGCGATACGACGTACCGAATGATGGATAACCTTAGCAAAGAGCGCATCTCGAAGTTCACTAAAAAGGCTGCTAGTAAAGCGTAATAAACCGTATGCAAGTAAGAATACGATGGGTAGATAGATTATCTCTTGTTGTTGTGGGTCGAGAGCATCGACTGCCGACTTTAAGGTCAGCGGAATGCCGACGTTAGCAATTTTAGCCAAGGTTAACAGCAGTAATGCCAGAGCAACGCGGCCTTTGAATTCCTGTAGATAAGGCAACAGACTTCGAATAGCTGTCCAGTCTTGATGATTATTCATAGACTGCAGTTTAGCTTAATAATTAATAGTGGGGAAAAGTGAGGCCGTCGCAAGAGATGTTTTTTAGGTATAATTGTTAGATTTATTAGTTGAATAATAGATTTTCGGTTATAGCAAAACTGCGTAACTGTTATGTGAGGTAAGAAGTTAATGCCGTTATATGAATACCGATGTGATGCTTGCGAACATGAGTTTGATGCATTGCAAAAAATGAGTGATGAGCCATTAAAGGACTGTCCTGAGTGTGAAAAGCCACAATTACGAAAGTTAGTGTCAGCGGCAGGCTTTCGATTGAAAGGCGATGGTTGGTATGAGACTGATTTTAAAAGTGGCAAAAAACGTAATATAGCTGAGAGTACTTCTGATAAGAAACCTAAACCGTCAGCTGCCACGAATAGCTAAATAGGGACGACATGCGTAAATATCTAATTGCAGGATTGTTAGTGTGGATGCCTTTGGGCATTACCTTTCTTGTTGTGCGTGCGATAGTCGGTTTTTTAGACAAAATTTTATTATGGCTACCGGCACATTATCAGCCTGAAAATGTTTTAGGCTTTAATATTCCAGGTCTTGGTGTGGTTCTGGCTGTTGTTTTAGTTTTGGCAACGGGCATGATTGTGGCTAATTTGCTCGGTCGACGCATTGTTGCAGCATGGGAATCATTACTGTCACGCATCCCCCTGGTTCGCAGTTTATATGCAGGCATTAAGCAAATTATGGAAGCGGTGTTGGCGACAGATGCCAAGTCTTTCCGTAAAGTATTACTTATTGAATATCCTAGAAAAGGGGTATGGAGCTTAGCTTTTATGACCTCTGATGAGCTAGGTGAGGTGCAAGCTAAAACTACAACGGATGTGATCAGTGTTTTTATACCGACGACCCCCAATCCTACGTCAGGATTTGTATTAATGGTGCCGGAGAGCGATGTTGTTCACCTCTCGATGAGCGTGGAAGAAGGCTTAAAAATGATTATCTCGATGGGGGTAGTTGTACCGAATTGGCAAAAAGAAAATTTACTCAGTCAGGGTAACGAACAATCATAATGAACCATCACTCGTTATATAATGAGTGATCTTATTTAAACAAACATTAAAGATATTGGAAAGAATTATGCGTAGCCATTATTGCGGCGATGTAAATGAAACATTAGCAGGTCAAACAGTAACAGTCTCAGGTTGGATGCATCGTCGTCGTGACCATGGTGGTGTTATTTTCATTGATTTACGAGATCGTGAAGGTCTAGTACAGGTTGTTTGTAACCCTGAGGATGTAGAAAGCTTTGCGGTTGCAGAACGTGTTCGTAGTGAATACGTATTGCAAATCGAAGGTGAAGTGAATTTACGTCCAGACGGTAGTGATAATTCAGACCTTAAAAGCGGTAAGATTGAAATCATTGCTAAGCGCCTTGAAATTCTAAATAGCTCTGAGACTCCGCCATTCCCACTGACTGAACAAGCTGAAGTGAGTGAAGATGTACGTTTACGTCACCGTTATATTGATTTACGTCGTCCAGAAATGTTACAAAAATTACGTTTCCGTTCGAAGATCACGCGTCAATTACGTAATTTCTTAGATGATAGTGGCTTTTTAGATATTGAAACGCCTATCTTAACGAAAGCGACACCAGAAGGTGCCAGAGACTATCTAGTGCCGAGTCGTACTCATGCTGGTGATTTCTTTGCTTTGCCACAATCACCACAATTGTTTAAGCAATTATTGATGGTCGCGGGAATGGATCGTTATTACCAAGTTGTACGTTGTTTCCGTGATGAAGATTTACGTGCTGATCGCCAACCTGAGTTCACCCAAATAGACATTGAAACTTCTTTTGTTGAAGAAGAAGATTTAATGAATATGATGGAATCAATGATTCGTGATTTGTTTGCCAATGTATTGGAAGAGTCATTGCCAAATCCATTCCCACGGATGACTTATGCTGAAGCAATGGCGCGTTACGGTAGTGATAAGCCTGATTTACGCATTGCATTGGAATTAGTTGAAGTCAGTGACTTGATGAAAAAAGTTGATTTCAAAGTATTCTCTTCACCGGCTAATGACGAAAAAGGTCGTGTAGCCGCCTTACGAGTGCCTAATGGTGCAAGTTTAAGTCGTAAAGATATTGATGGGTATACTAAGTTTGTTAGCATCTATGGTGCAAAAGGCTTAGCGTATATTAAGGTGAATGATATTGATGCGGGCCGTGAAGGTTTGCAATCACCTATCTTGAAGTTCCTACCTGATGATGTTGTTGCTGCGATCATGGAGCGTACCGAAGCTCAAACTGGCGACCTTGTCTTCTTCGGTGCTGATAAAGCAAATATCGTTAACGAAGCATTAGGTGCGTTACGTGTGAAAGTAGGTCATGACTTAGGTTTAGTAGAGCATGGCTGGCGTCCATTATGGGTTGTTGCGTTCCCAATGTTTGAGTGGGATGACAAAGGTAACCGTTGGAATGCACTTCATCACCCATTCACTGCGCCACGTGAATCGGATATTGAATTATTGGATACTGATCCGGGTAAATGTTTGTCACGTGCCTACGATATGGTGTTGAATGGTACTGAGTTGGGTGGCGGTTCAATGCGGATCCATAAAGCTGATATACAGACGAAAGCATTTGAAATATTAGGTATTAGTAAAGAAGAAGCAAATGACAAGTTTGGTTTCTTATTAGAAGCATTGCAATACGGTTGCCCACCACATGGTGGTTTAGCATTCGGTTTAGATCGCTTAGCGATGTTGATGACAGGATCTGCTTCTATTCGTGATGTGATGGCATTTCCTAAAACTCAATCTGCGAGTTGTTTATTAACGGATGCGCCAAGTAATGTTAGCGAAGCACAGTTGAAAGAATTGAACATTCGTTTGCGTAAGGTTCCAACCGTTGATGAGCCAACAAAAGCGACCGACGGGGAAAAATAAATGAGCGAACCATTAGTTCAGACATCATGCAGTGAGCAGCGTTATCAAGTGACTTCAACTGACCTGCCCTTAAGTTGTCCTATGCCTGGAACTAGTGGTTGGGATGCCCATCCTCGTGTATTTTTAGATGTTGCAGCTAAAGGCGAAGTTACGTGCCCTTATTGTAGCGCGGTGTATTTTCTTAGTGAAAATAACTAAATCTAATGGTACATGTAGCCGTCGCAGTCATGGTCAATAATGACAGGGAAGTGTTATTGGCTTTGCGACAGCAGCATCAGCATCAAGGTGGTTTGTGGGAGTTTCCTGGCGGCAAAGTGGAGGTTGAGGAATCTGTTTTTGATGCCTTATGTCGGGAAATACGAGAAGAACTTAATGTCTCTATTTCTCAAGCAGCCCCCCTCACGACCGTTGCCCATGACTATGATGATAAGTCCGTATTATTAGATGTGTGGCTAGTAGAAGATTTTGATGGAACGCCTCGAGGACAGGAAGGCCAAACAATTCGTTGGTGTCCAATTGATAATTTGCAGTTTGAAGCATTTCCAGCAGCAAATTTACCTATTATTTCAGCAATACAAGCAAACTTTGCAGTTTAGCTGTTAGCTACAGTAAAAAAGGTTGATATTTTAATGAGTCTTGCAGAGTTAATTCCGCAGCAGTTACAAGCCAATATTGATAAGATTATTGAGGATGTTGAACCCAACCCGTGGTTAACCGATGCTGAAAAAGACAGTTATAGCGAAAAAATAAAAACGCTATTAAAAGAGAAAAATGCGGTATTAATTGCTCATTATTATGTCGATGATGAGTTACAGGCTTTGGCTGAAAATACCGGTGGTTACGTTTCTGACTCGCTTGATATGGCTAATTTCGGCGCGCGTAATGAAGCTGAGACCTTAGTGGTCTGTGGTGTACGGTTTATGGGTGAAACTGCGAAAATTCTCAGTCCTGAAAAGACCGTTATTATGCCGACATTAGAGGCTGAATGTTCTTTAGATCTAGGTTGTCCAATTGATGAGTTTAGCCAATTCTGCGATCAATATCCTGATCGTGAAGTGGTAGTTTATGCTAATACTAGCGTTGAGGTTAAAGCTCGAGCGGACTGGATTGTAACGTCAAGCAACGCCATTCAAATTATTGACAGCTTAATGGCACAAGGCAAGAAAATTGTCTGGGGACCTGATCGTCATTTAGGCCAATATATTAAGAATAAAACCAACGCCGATATGATTCTCTGGCAGGGCAACTGTGTCGTTCATGATGAGTTCAAACTGTTTGAGTTAGAACAGTTAATGGCAAAGTATCCACAAGCTGCTGTACTGGTGCATCCAGAGTCACCGGAAGCGGTAATAGCTAAAGCAGACTTTGTGGGTTCTACTAAACAGATTATAGCTGCAGGTAAAGCTTCAGAGGCTGATACTTTAATTATTGCTACTGATCATGGCCTATTCTATAAAATGAGCCAGGAAGTGCCTAATAAGCGACTTATTCCAGCACCGACAGGTGGTAAAAGTGCAACCTGTAAGAGCTGTGCGCACTGTCCCTGGATGGCCATGAATACGTTGGTTAATTTGTATGAAACACTACGAGATATGACCAATACTATTGAAGTGGATGAAGACTTACGTCAACGAGCATTGCTACCATTAAATAGAATGCTGGACTTCTCATACCAGCAAGGAATTTTAACTGCTGGTGATGCCTAGCTAATTAGTGATAATCGGGGAAGTCTTGGTTGCTAGTCGCTGGTAAGTCTTCACCCTTGATAGAATGATTTTCACTAGCCCAATCACCCAAGTCAATTAGTTTGCAGCGTTCACTGCAAAACGGTTTCCATTGTTGATCTTGTTGCCAAGCAACAGTTTTGCCACATTGTGGGCAGTCTACAGTTGTAACCATGATTTGTTGTCTACATTACACAGCAGCTGAGATGAAAGTCGACATCATCACTAATCTGCTGCGGTCGTTGAGTGATATCAAACTGCATAAAGCGAACGGTAAAACGATGTTTGCCACCGCTAATTTCAGGATAATAGTTCGCTTTCTTCGGTAGTTTAACTCGGATGAGTTGCGTCGGTTGGCTGCTATCAAGGCTATGTTGATAAAAGCCTGTGTTGGCAGAGAAGTCTTTAAAGCCAGTACTGCCGCGAATTAATTGCATGGTAAGTTTGATGGCTGATTTCACTGCCGAAAATTGCTCAGTCCAAGCTAAAATTTGTTGACGTCGGTCTGAATCGGACGTTTGCTGTAACCAATGATGGTAGGCAGGCAAGTCAAAGTCACAGGTACCGCCGGCAATACTTGAACGTTGGCGAATAGCGTACAGAAATTCATTGTCACGTAAGCTCTGGCCAATGGCTGTTTTGGTGAGATGTAGGGCGTCTAAGGTTTGATCTAATTCGCCCAGTAATTGATCTAATGCTGACTTATTAACACCGGGGGAATTCTCCAGTGCAGACAAGTTAGTAATGAGTCGCTCTAATTCTTTAATGATTTCAGCTTTAAGATCACTACGTTCAAACACCGATAAGATGCTGAGTAGGCCATCAATAGCACTACGATTATTGATTTCATCATTAGATGCTAAGGCATTTTCTACACGCGAAAATAAAAACTCGAGTCTGAGAAAAGTACGTATACGCTCATTGAGCGGTTGTTCGTAAATAATGTTGTCAGCCACAGCGCGTATAATTATATTAAATAGCTATTGTCAATAAAGTAGCTATTCTCCATGACTCTGAGCTGGCTGGCAACCTATATGATAGCTTTAGCCATTTTAAGGTATTTTTTATGAAGTTCAGTGACTAATTCTGCCAGTGGTTCAGTCGCTTGATCATTGATAATAATGTCATCGGCGACCTGTTTTCTTTGTATTGGTGAGCACTGACTATCAATGATAGCTTGGGCTTGTTCAGCAGTGACACCGTCACGAGTGCCAATGCGTTGCAACTGATTTTCGGTGGTAGCTTCAATAACTAATACGCGATCAACGAGTGTCGTCATATTAGATTCAATTAATAATGGTACTGACAAAATACAATAGGCTGAGTCTATGTTGTTGCTCTGCTCCAAGAGTTGCTGGCGAATAGCGGGGTGCAGAATTTGTTCTAACTGTTGCTTAGCCTGAACATTGGTAAAAATAAGTTCTCTTAGCTGGCCGCGATCAAGTTGGCCATTGGCATGTAAAATCTTAGGGCCAAAGAGAGTTACTATTTGTTCTAAGCAAGTTTGACCTGGCTTAACCAGTTGACGAGCGATAATATCTGCATCAATTACAGCGATTCCCAGCTCGGTGAAACGTTGACACACCGTCGATTTTCCACTGGCAATACCACCGGTTAGTCCAACTTTGAACATGTTATCAGCTAAGTCCTGACCAAGATAAATAGGCCTGATTAATTACATCCCCCCAGATGAATGCTATCCAGCCAGCTGCAGCGAGGTAGGGGCCAAATGGAATGGGAATGTCGCGATGTTGTTTACGCAATATAATCAATGAGATGCCAACAATTGCGCCTACTAGAGAAGATAACAAAACAATGGTCGGTAGATAGCTCCAGCCTAGCCAGGCACCTAAAGCAGCCAGTAATTTAAAGTCGCCGTAACCCATACCTTCTTTACCGGTAGCAAGTTTGAAACCATGAAAAACGAACCATAAAGATAAATAACCTGCGAGAGCACCAATGACGCTTGACTGTAAGTCGGTATAAACCGAAAACAGATTGAAGAATATGCCAAACCATAATAATGGCAAGGTAATGCTATCGGGTAATAGCTGATGATCAGCATCGATAAAGGTTAAAGCTATTAAAGCCCAGGTAAGTAATAAGCCACCTAAACAGGCCCAGCCAAAGCCGAAATAAATAGCAACAATTGCTGACAAAACACCTGACAGTAATTCGATCAGTGGATAACGTTTTGAAATTGGCGTTTTACATTGTTTGCACTTGCCGCCGAGAGCTAAATAACTCAGAACGGGAATATTTTCGAGAGCACTAATAGAATGACTACATTGTGGGCAGCGTGAGCGAGGCACACTTAAGGTAAATGGCTCTTGAGCTTCAGGCTCCTTGCCTGCCAGTTCATCACATTGGCACTGCCATTCACGCTCCATCATTAATGGTAGACGATGAATGACTACATTAAGAAAGCTACCTACTAGCAAGCCAAGTATTGTTACTAAAGTAATAAAGGCGGGGGATGAAGTTTGTAAAAACTCAATAAGAACCATATTTAGTTAGCCAAGGAAAAAGTTAAGGTGGAGACGTGTTGGAGTGACAGTTGAAAATTGTATTTTGAATTGACTCTGTTTCGTTGTACTACTAATTTTTAGTAGTACAACGAAGAGACATAAACTTGAAAAAGTAAAAACTACACGACCGCACCAAGTTTGAATATTGGTAGGTACATAGCAATAACTAAGGTACCGATTAAGCCACCTAATACCACCATGATCATGGGTTCCATTAATGCAGTCATATTATCAACAGCATCATCGACTTCGGCTTCATAAAAATCGGCAACTTTAGCTAACATGGCATCTAACGCACCAGATTCTTCGCCAATGGCGACCATTTGCACCACCATATTGGGAAATAAATCGGTATCTGCCATCGCTTTGTTTAACTGAGTGCCGGTTGAGACATCATCACGCATCACCATTGTTGCTTCATAAAATACAATATTACCGGTTGCGCCAGCTACTGAAACCATCGCTTCAACTAAAGGTACACCGGCTTTAAACATGGTAGAGAATGTTCTGGCAAAACGAGCTATCGCACCTTTATATTGCACATCGCCAATAACGGGGATTTTAAGCAATAGGCGATCAAAGAAATGCTGTACTTTGCGAGAGCGTTTTTTGGCTTGCATAATGCCCATAACCACACCGATGATCGAACCAAAAATTAACCACCAATAATCCTGGAACACTTCTGAAATACGAATAACCGCTAATGTTAAGCCTGGTAAGTCAGCACCAAAGCCTTTAAATAAGTCTTCAAATTGTGGAATTACAAAAATCATTAAAATAGCCGTTACCACAAACGCGACAACTAAAATCGAGGTGGGATAAACCAAGGCTTTTTTAATTTTGGCTTTTAATGCTTCTGTTTTTTCTTTGTAGGTAGCAATTTCATGCAATAAGGTTTCTAAGGTACCAGATTGCTCACCGGCATTGATCAAACTGATAAATAAATCATCAAAATGGAAAGGAAATTTGGCCAATGATTCAGCCAAGCTGGTACCCGATTCAACATCGGATTTAATAGCTAAAATCATTTCCTGCATACTGGCATTTTCATGGCCTTCACCAATAATTTGCATTGACTGCATCAATGGCACACCGGCGGACATCATGGTTGCGAGCATACGGCTGAAGATCGCAATATCAGCCGGTTTTATTGGTGGCTTTCTAGGGGCAAATAAATCTTTGGGTTTTTTCTTTACTTTTATTGGCGTAATGCCTTGGCGACGTAAGTGAGCTTTGACTAAATTTACGCTTTCCCCCGTTTGTTCCCCTTTTACTTTGCGGCCATTTTTATTGGTGCCTTGCCAAGTAAATATAGGTAAAACTTTTACTTTTTTAGCTTTGTTCGCTTGTGCCACGGATTACTCCTTGATAACACGGTTAACTTCTTCTAGGCTGGTCAGACCAGCGGCTACTTTTTTCAGGCCCGAAGTAAGTAGATCGGCAATACCTTCTTCAGCAGCTTGGTCCGCTAGCTGGATAGCGTTACCACCATCCATAATAATACGCCCCATAGCATCGGAAATAGGCATCACCTGATAGACACCAACACGGCCTTTATAACCTTCTGTACAACTGTCACAGCCTACGGGTTTATAAACAGACACCCCTTCATCAATTTGTTCTTGACTAAAGCCTTCATCAAGCAAAACGTCAGCGGGTAAATCTTCTTCAATTTTGCAGTTATTACATAAGCGTCGCGCCAAACGTTGAGCAATAATTAAGCTTACCGCAGAGGCAATATTAAAGGCTGGCACGCCCATATTAGCGAGACGAGTCAGGGTTTGAGGTGCATCATTGGTATGCAATGTAGAAAATACCATATGACCAGTTTGCGCTGCTTTTATTGAAATTTCAGCGGTTTCTAAATCACGAATCTCACCGACCATGATGACATCAGGATCTTGACGTAAAAATGCCCGTAAAGCCGATGAAAAAGTAAGGCCAACGCCTGGGTTAACGTTGACTTGGTTAATACCAGCTAAGCTGATTTCTGCTGGATCTTCAGCTGTTGAAATATTGCGATCATCGGTATTGAGAATATTGAGTGCGGTGTATAAGGAAACTGTTTTACCACTACCGGTTGGGCCGGTGACGAGTACCATGCCATAGGGCTTGTGCATGGTATCCATAAATATTTTCTTTTGGTCTTCTTCGTAGCCAAGCGCATCGATGCCTAATTGAGCACTGGAAGGATCTAGAATACGTAATACAATTTTTTCGCCAAATAGAGTTGGGCAAGTATTGACACGAAAATCAATGGCTTTGGTTTTGGATAACTTCATCCGCATCCGGCCATCTTGAGGGACACGGCGTTCAGCAATATTTAATCGAGATAATACTTTTAACCGAGCTGATATTCTGCCGGCTAAAGCCACCGGCGCTGTTTTACTTTCATGTAAAATCCCGTCAATACGTGTACGGACCCGATATTTTTTCTCATAAGGTTCAAAGTGAATATCCGATGCGCCGGCTTTGATCGCACTGGTTAATATCCCGTTGATAAAACGAACAACGGGCGTGTCATCAATATTGGTATCACCGCCATCGTCTTTTTGCTCAGTTTCATCTGGGCCAAGATCAATGTCATCTAATTCAGCATCACCAAAGTCATCTAGTTGCTCATTGCTTTTATCTAAGGCTTTTTCTATTGCGGTGGTGAGGTGTAACTCATCAACTAATAAAGGATAAGTATTTAAGCCGGTATTAAATTGAAATTCATCGAGTGCTTGTAAATTGGTTGGGTCTGAAACTGCAACGTATAGGCGTTTGCCGCGCTTATAGAGCGGCAGTGCATTATGCTGGCGAATTAACTTTTCTTGAATGAGATCGGTGGCCGCTAACTCCATATCCATGGCGTTGATATCAAATAGCGGTACACCGAACTCTTGAGCAGCAACAGCAGCAAGGTCGCCACTGGCTAAAATTTTATTATTAACTAGGTAGCTGACAAAGGCTTGTTTAGACTCTTTTGCGGCAACTTGAGCTGCTTGCGCATTATCCTCATTTAATAACCCATCGCTAACGAGGCGTCGAGCAAGACCGCTGAGTCTTATAGATGTTGCCGTATTTGCCATGATGCGTGTGAGATTCCTTTTCTGCTAATTTAGCTTTATAAAGACTAATCTTATGTAAGTTGAGGAATAAATTCTAGTTCTGTCGATGAGACGGACACTATTATTACCGTATATACTGCTGGCTAATAATTATCTGGGGACATTTAGCGTGAAAAAAATGACACGATATAAACGATTAATTTTAGTGTTGTGTGCAATGACAGTATTAGCTGCTTGCGGACAAAAAGGCGACTTATATTTGCCAGAAGGCAAAGCACTTATAGCTTGGATGGGTTAGATACGAAGTATGAATTTTTTTGAATACAAAGAAGAACAACTGTTTGCTGAAAATGTTGCTGTCACTGATATTGCGACTCAATATGGAACACCGACCTATATTTATTCTCGTGCTGCTTTAGAACAACATTGGCATGCATTTGATGCTGCTTTTTCTGGGCAAGCGCATTTAGTGTGTTACGCGGTAAAAGCCAACTCAAATCTGGCGGTATTAAATGTATTAGCAAAATTAGGATCTGGTTTTGATATCGTTTCAGCCGGTGAACTTGCTCGAGTCCTCGCCGCGGGTGGCCGAGCAGATCGCACCGTTTTTTCGGGTGTGGGTAAAACAGTTGCGGAAATTCGTTATGCCTTGCAGCAACAAATCCGTTGTTTTAATGTTGAATCTATTCCTGAGTTAGATCGTATTAATCAAGTTGCGGCAGAGATGGAAGTGGTTGCACCTATTTCGATTAGGGTAAACCCTGATGTAGATGCACAAACCCATCCGTATATTTCCACCGGACTGAAAGAAAATAAGTTTGGCATTACTATTGATGATGCTGAAGCGGTTTATGCAAAAGCACAGGCGATGGCAAATTTAGATGTAGTGGGTATCGATTGCCACATTGGTTCGCAATTAACGTCGGTAACGCCATTTGTAGATGCGTTGAAGCGAGTATTAGTGCTTATCGACAAGCTTACAGAGCAAGGTATTAAGTTGTCGCACTTGGATATCGGTGGTGGTTTAGGCATTACTTATCAAGATGAAACACCGCCTAGTCCGGCGGAGTATGCTGCTGCATTACGTGAGCTACTCGTTGGCCGTGATTTAGAAATATTATTAGAGCCGGGCCGGGCAATTGCCGGTAATGCTGGCATTTTGGTCACAAAAGTAGAATTTATAAAACCGACCGAAGATAAAAACTTTGCCATCGTTGACGCGGCAATGAATGACTTATTACGGCCAGCATTATATCAATCATGGCAGGAAATTCAGCCAGTGATTAACAAAGGCTCTCAAGTCGCAGCAAGTTATGACATTGTAGGCCCTATCTGTGAAACAGGTGATTTCTTAGGCAAGGATCGTGATTTGGCGATAGAGCAAGGTGACTTATTAGCCATTCGTTCTGCTGGCGCTTATGGTTTCACCATGAGTTCAAACTATAATTCACGTCCTCGTGTGGCTGAAATTATGGTTGATGACAAACAAGTGCACTTAGTACGTGAACGAGAAACAGTGGAATCTTTATTCGCTGGCGAACACGTATTGCCGGCATAGTTAACTTATGTTGAAATTTACAAAAATGCATGGTCTCGGCAATGATTTCATTGTTATTGATGCCATTAATCAACAAGTGGAACTGAGTACGGCGCAAATCCAGTTTTTAGCCGATCGTCAGTTTGGTATTGGTTGTGATCAACTATTGTTAGTTGAATCTAGCGCTACACCGAACGTAGACTTTCGTTATCGAATCTTTAATGCTGATGGCAGTGAAGTTGAACAGTGTGGCAATGGTGCGCGTTGTTTTGCTCGTTTTGTGCGTGATAAAGGCATGATCGATAAAGATACCATTGCGGTGGAAACAGCATCAGGGTTGATTTATCCCAGTCTGCAAGCTGATAAGAATGTTAAAGTTGATATGGGGCCGCCTCGCTTTGAGCCGACTGACATACCCTTTAATAGTGACAAGCAAGCACTAACCTATTCATTAGCCACCTCTGACAATGAAATGATTGAAATAGGTGTGGTATCGATGGGTAATCCGCATGCGGTAATATTGGTTGATGATGTTGCACTGGCAGATGTAGAACGACTTGGCCCGCTCATCGAGAGCCATTCGCAGTTTCCTGAAAGGGTCAATGTCGGTTTTATGCAGATCATCAGCCCGGAGCAGATTACTTTACGTGTATATGAGCGAGGCTCAGGCGAGACTAAAGCCTGCGGTACTGGAGCTTGTGCCGCGGTAGTGAGTGGTATTCAGCGAGGTTTATTGGCAAGAACAGTCAATGTTAAACTTGCTGGAGGAGAATTAGTTATATCTTGGCCTGACGATGATGCATCAGTATTGATGACCGGGCCAGCAACACATGTATTTGATGGAGAGATTTCGTGGGCGACGATACGCAGTCATTAACAGTTGAGCAAGTTACGCATTATTTGAATGAAAATAGCGACTTTTTTGAGAGTAACCCTGAAGTATTAGAAGGACTTCACTTACATCCATCACCAGAAGGTACTATTTCGTTGGCTCAACGCCAAACACAACGTTTGCATGCAAAAACGAAGAAGCTAAATGATCAGCTACACGCTTTAATTGATAATGCGCACGCTAATTCTGAGTTACAAGAACGTATTCATAACTTATGTTTACGTTTGATGGATGCGACAGATGTGGCTAGCTTGCTGACTATGCTGGTGACCGAGTTAAAGCAGGAGTTTGAAGCGGATGAGGTTTCATTACGTTTATTCCAAGCTGGCAATAAGGTAACTAAATTACCTGAATTTGACGGTAACATTAGCCAGTTGCATGCAGATGATAAAAGCTTGAAAGTATTTGACGCAATTATTTCTAAACAAGAGCCAGTCTGTGGTCGTTTAACCAAGGCACAAAAAAAGCTGTTATTTGCTGAACAAGCCACAAAAGTTGAATCGATTGCCTGTGTGCCGTTAGGTCATAAACCCTGTGCTGGAGTGTTAGCGATAGGCAGCTATGATGCTAACCGTTTCCATTCAGATATGGGCACAGTGTATTTATCCTTCTTGGGCGATGTCTTAATGCGCTTATTACGTCAATACTGTCACCCTGCTGATGGCTAATGAGTTACAGCAAGAAATAGACTTATTCCTGCAATATTTAATGCAGGAAAAACGCTTGTCGACTCATACGGTGAGTAGTTACCGGCGTGATTTAACTCAGCTAGAACTATTTTGTCAGCAACAAAACCTTATTGAGTGGCCTTTAATAACAGCAAAACATATTCGTCAGTTTATATCGCAATTACATCGGCAAGGTTTAGCGGGGCGCTCTATTCAGCGTTGTTTATCAGCAATACGTAGTTTGTACCGGTTTTTGATTCGTGAAGGGCTGGCCGATATTAACCCGGCGCTAGTCGTGCAAGCGCCAAAAACAGAAAAACGTTTGCCTGCAACTTTAGATGTTGATCAAATGAATAGTCTGCTTGAACAAACTGAACAAGACACCATGATTGGCTGTCGTGATCGGGCGATGATGGAGTTGTTTTATTCTTCTGGTTTACGTTTAGCTGAACTGGCTGGTTTAGACCTGCGTGATATCGATTTTGGTGATCAGTTAGTTTATGTCACCGGTAAGGGCAATAGAGCGAGGGTAGTACCAGTAGGCCAGAAAGCAATTAAAGCGTTGCAAGTTTGGTTAAAAAAACGCGATGACCTTGGTTTTTTTGAACAAATGGCTGTCTTCATTACCCAGCAAGGACGCCGCCTTGGTGTTCGCTCCATTCAAAAACGGTTAAGTCACTGGGGAAAGCAGCAAGGAATATCCGAACAAGTGCATCCCCACCGTTTACGTCATGCCTTTGCTTCTCATATGCTAGAAGCCAGTGGTGATTTAAGAGCTGTTCAGGAACTTTTAGGTCATGCAGATATCTCAACTACACAAATTTATACTCACGTTGATTTCCAGCATTTAGCTTCGGTATATGACAGTGCTCACCCTCGTGCAAGGAAAAAGTAATGTTAGGATTTCTTTTCAGTAAAAATACTGGCATTCTATAGCTAATATTATTAGGACATATTGTCTATGAAAGTATTGTTAGCCGAAGACTCGCGCTCTAATCAGATGTTGATTAGCGCCTACATCGAGGATTTCGGCCATCAAGTCAAAATCGTTGAGGATGGTCAAGCTGCTGTCGATGCTTTTAAGCAAGATAGGCCTGACCTGATCTTAATGGATGTTTCTATGCCTATTTTAGATGGTATAGAGGCGACAATAAAAATCCGTGTCTTGTGTGAAGATAGTCATGATTGGATCCCTATTATCTTTTTAAGTGGTCTGACTGATTCAGAAGATATAGCACGTGGTATAGAAGCGGGCGGAGATGATTATTTATCAAAACCAATTGATGGCATTGTTTTAAATGCAAAATTGAAGGCAATGGCCCGAATTTCCGATATGCGCCATGAGTTAGATGAAGCAAATCGAAAATTAACCTTGATGTCTTTAAGAGATGGTTTAACAGGTTTATACAATCGTCGTCACTTTGATGAAGTGATGGAAAAAGAACTCAAAATAGCTCGACGTATAAAAACGCCTGTTGGTTTGATCATGTGCGATATCGATTTTTTCAAATTGTATAATGACCACTATGGCCACCAAGGTGGCGATGATTGTTTAAAATCTGTAGCTAATGTCTTAAAAGAAACGGTTAAACGGCCGGGTGATATTGTGGCTCGTTACGGCGGTGAAGAGTTTGTTATTGTGTTGCCTGAAACTGATTTAGATGGTGTTGCAAAAGTTGCTGAATTGATTCGTACTGCAGTAGAAGGCTTAAAACTACCTCATGAAAAGTCAGTGGTATCTGATTTTGTTACTTTAAGTTTAGGTATAGCCTCTATGTCAGATGAAGTTGCTGACTTAGCTGATGGCATACGCTTTTTAATTGAATCAGCCGATCAAGGACTTTACCAAGCGAAAGAGCAAGGTCGAAACCAAGTTTGTGCCGTGTGCGTAACTAAGTAACAAGCGCTTAACGACCTTATAAAAATAAGGTCGCTTTAGCTACAGCGGCGGTTAATGCGCTTGTTCCCAGTTAATACCAGTATCAATCCCTACTTCTAATGGCACATCAAGCGCAGCTGCATTGACCATTAGTCTCTCAATCATTGCTGTTGCCGATTCTAGTAGTGTAGTTGGCACTTCAAATACTAATTCATCGTGCACCTGCATAATCATACGGATATCAGAGTTAGTTGCGGTTAACTCTGCTGCAATATCAATCATTGCTCGTTTGATAATATCGGCAGCAGTGCCTTGCATCGGCGCGTTGATAGCAGTACGTTCAGCATATTGACGACGCATACCATTGCTAGCATTAATTTCAGGGAGATAGAGGCGACGGCCAAATAAGGTTTCAACATAACCATCTAACTTAGCTTGATCGCGAGTGCTATCCATATAGTTTTTAACACCAGGGTAGCGTTCAAAATAGGTCGCCATATAATCAGCTGCTTGGTGACGCTCGATACCTAACTGTTTTGATAAACCATGAGCAGACATGCCATAAATCAAACCAAAGTTAATCGCTTTGGCACTACGACGTTGATCTGTGCTGACATCCTCTAATGCGACATCAAATATTTCAGCCGCAGTATGGCGATGGATATCTTCACCCGCTGCAAATGCACGTAACAAGCCTGGATCTTGTGATAAGTGGGCCATGATTCGTAACTCGATTTGCGAGTAATCGGCTGCGAGTAAGGTGGTGTCATCTGGAGCAACAAATGCTTCACGAATACGCCGACCTTCAGCACTACGAATAGGAATGTTTTGCAGGTTTGGATCGGATGATGACAATCGACCGGTTGCAGTGACGGCTTGATGGTAGGAGGTATGAACTCTACCGGTAGAGCGATTAACCTGCTCAGGTAAGCGATCAGTGTAAGTTGATTTAAGCTTGCTCAAACTACGGTAGTTCATGATGATTTGTGGCAATTCATAGCCATCATCAGCGAGTTCCTGCAACACGCCTTCAGCGGTTGAAGGTTGGCCTTTTGGTGTTTTCTTTAAGATAGGCAATTCAAGCTTATCGTACAAAATCACTTGTAATTGCTTCGGTGAGCCTAAGTTAAATTCCTCGCCAGCCACCGACCAAGCTTGTTGCTCTAATTGATCAATTTGCATTCCTAATTGATCACTTTGTTGCTGCAACATCCAAATATCAATATTAACGCCATTACGTTCTAGCGTATTAATAACAGGCAATAGCGGCATTTCCAGTTGCTCATACACTTCTACTAGAGCTGGAATCGCTTGAAGTTGCGGCCATAAGGTTTGATGCAGTTGCAAGGTAATATCAGCATCTTCAGCGGCATAAGGACCGGCTTGCTCAAGGCCAATCTGATTGAAAGTAAGTTGTTTCTTCCCCTTACCGGCAATATCTTCAAAATGAATGGTGCTACGACCTAGGTATTTTTCTGCCAGTGAGTCCATATCATGACGAGTAGCGGTGCTGTCTAATACATAAGACTGCAACATGGTGTCGTGTTGGATGCCTTGTAGGTCAATATCATGATTGAGTAAGATATGACGATCATATTTTAAGTTCTGACCTACTTTATATTGAGTCGGGTCCTCTAACAGCGGCTTAAATAAAGCTAACACGGTATCAATATTAAGTTGCTCAGGCACACCAGGGTAATCATGGGTTAACGGCAAGTAGGCTGCTTCACCGGCTTTAACAGCAAATGATAAACCGACAATGCGGGCATCAAGATAATTCAGGCTAGTAGTTTCGGTATCAAAGGCAAATAGCTCTGCTTGCTGTAATTGTTGCAACCAATGTTGTAACCGCTCTTCAGTCAAAATTGTTTCATAGTTAGCTGCAACCTTTTCAGGTATAGCCACTGCATCAGCTGTAATAGCCGTTGTATCTTGTGGAGCTGAAGAAAGTTCAGTTATCCAACCGCGAAACTCCATTTGTTTAAATAGCTCAGCCAGCTCTTCGTTATTTTGTGGATTGTTAACCAGATCAGCGACACCGACATCTAGTTCAACATCACATTTGATTGTGGCAAGCAGGTAACTCAACTCAGCTAAGTCTTTATTGTCAGCGAGTTTTTCAGGCATTTTCTTGGCACCACGAAAATCTAAAGTACGAACCGCTTCTAAGTCACTATAGATCGATTCAATACTGCCTAGATTTTGTAATAAGGCTAAGGCCGTTTTTTCACCGACGCCAGGCACACCTGGAATGTTATCTACTTTGTCACCCATCAACGCTAGAAAATCGATGATCAGTTCAGGAGGCAAGCCAAATTTCTCTTTAACCCCTTCAATATCCATCACGGTTTCAGTCATAGTATTAACTAGCGTGACATGCTGATTAACTAGTTGAGCCATATCTTTGTCACCGGTACTCACAACAATGTCCATGCCGGCTTCTGTTGCTTGTCGTGCAAAGGTGCCAATCACGTCATCGGCTTCAACGCCTTCAATAGCTAATAATGGAAAGCCCATCGCTCGAACAATGTCGTGAACAGGCTGAATTTGTGCGCGTAAGTCATCAGGCATCGGTGGCCGCTGCGCTTTATATTCAGGATAAATATCATCACGAAAGGTTTTGCCCTTAGCATCAAAAATAACGGCAATATTACTGTTGGGATAATCTTTTTTAAGGCGACGTAACATCGCTGTAACACCTCGTACTGCGCCAGTCGGCTCACCAGCAGCATTATGCAGGTCAGCTTTAAACATGGCGTGAAAGGCGCGATAAAGATAAGAAGAACCGTCAACAAGTATTAATGGGGCAGATTGAGTCATAGGTAATCGATATTTATGTGAGATTGAGTAATAGATTTGCTTTTATCATCGCAGCGGAAATGATATCTTTATCCGAACTTAAATGGAGCAAAAATTATGTTTAACAAGTCCGCTATTGTATGCGTAGTTGCCTTATTAGTGTCAGTTAATGTTTGGGCAGGCGATACCACCTTGGAAAAACCACCGGTTATTCCAGAGCCGTTAGCGGATGGTGAAAGCATTGAGCCTGATGTAAACATTATTCAAAAAGAAGACCGCACCATCGAAGAATATCGTATTAATGGTCAGCTTTACATGATTAAAGTGACGCCAAAAATTGGTCATCCTTATTACTTTATGGATACCGATGGTGATGGTTCATTAGAATCAACCCAACACGATTTAGATGGCATGTTAGTGCCTAATTGGATCTTGCTAGAGTGGTAACCACTCGCTAATTTTGAGTTTTTAAATGTCGGTATATACAGAAGTCGAGCGCGATCAATTGGTGGCGTTTTTGGATGACTATGCAATGGGCGAATTGGTGTCGTATGAAGGCATCAGTGATGGTATTGAAAATACCAACTATTTTGTCACTACAGATCAAGGTCAATTTGTCCTCACCTTGTTTGAACAGCATGAGTTTGGCGAGTTAGCTTATTTTCTTGATGTGATGACCTTTTTTTACAAGCAAGGTATTCCTTCGGCACACCCTGCGGCAGATAAAAATGGTCACTACCTGAAAAAACTTTGCGGTAAACCTGCAGCGTTAGTTTTAAGGCTATCAGGCCGCGGTATTAATACCGTTACCTCACTAGAACAATGTACCGCTATCGGTGATATTTTAGGTAAGATGCATGTTGCTGGCCAACAGTTTCAATCTCGCCGACCAACTGCCCGCGGTCCCGAATGGCGCTTGCAGATTGCAGAAACTGTTCTGCCGTTATTAGATGCTGAATCAGCTACTGTATTAAAAAGCGAACTCGCCTTTCAAGCAGGTTACAAAGCTTTGGCGTTGCCTGAAGGTGTTACCCATTCAGATTTATTCCGTGACAATGCCTTGTTTGATGGTGATGAGCTAAAAGGCATCATTGATTTCTATTATGCTTGTGATGAATATCTGCTGTATGACTTAGCGGTGATGGTGAATGATTGGTGTGTGAACGAACAAGGTTTAATCGATCAAACACGTTATCAAACCTTATTGGCTGCTTATCAACAACAACGGCCGTTGATTGAAGTGGAACTAGCAAGCTGGAACCTAGTATTGCGAGCTGCAGCCTTACGTTTCTGGCTGTCACGTCTACAAGATAAATTGTTCCCACGTGAAGGCGAACTAACCCAAATCAAAGATCCAGATGCTTTCTTGAAAATCCTATTACAGCATCGAGATAGTCCATTAAGTTAATTAAACTATGAAAGTTCTCATTATTAAATTAACCTCAATGGGCGACTTAATGCATGCTTTGCCGGCATTAACAGATGCCGCTAGTATCTATCCTGATATCGAGTTTGACTGGGTGGTTGATCAAACATTTGCAGAAGTCCCGTTATGGCATCCCAATGTTAAACGGGTGATTAAAACGGCTCATCGTCAATGGCGAAAGCAACCTATTACTGCTTATCGTGATGGTCGACTCAAACAGTTTTATCGTGATCTCAATGCCCAGCAATATGATGTGGTCATTGATATGCAAAGCAATATCAAAAGTGCGGTGGTGTCTTGGTTACATAACGGCGATGTACATGGTTTGGATAAGTATTGCTGCCGAGAAAAACCGGCTCATTGGGCCTACAAATATCAGCATCACGTCGAACTAAAACAACATTCAATCGAAAAACTGCGTCAATTAATGGCGCAAGCGCTGCAATATAAAAAGCCAACCACACCCGCTAATTACGGTGTTGATTTAGCTCAATATGAACTGCCAATATTAGATGCCGATGTTTCAGGGAAATACCTATTATTTGTTCATAATGCCAGCAAAGACAATAAACAATGGCCGATAGGACAATGGCGAGAGCTGGTGACCATCGCAGTAGAAGCGGGCTATTCAGTATTGCTGCCATGCGGAAGTGATGATGAATATCAGCGAGCTCAACGAATTGCAAAAGTGAGCGAGCAAGCATTTGCATTGCCGCGAGTATCATTAAATGCCATGGCTGCACTGACACATCATGCTCAAGGTGCCGTTAGCAATGATACTGGCCTAGCTCATCTGGTCGCTGTTGCCGACAAGCCTGCCATCACCTTGTATGGGCCAACTGATCCTAAACTGATTGGCACTTATGGTGGCAAGCAAGAGCATATTGTCAGTGAATATGATGGTGAGCCGTGTTACCAAGGCAACTGCCTTCACCACGACGACAAGCAACAAACCGACTCAGTCTGCATGGAAAATATTAATGCACAATATGTCTGGAATAGACTCGAACATAATTTAGCAGCACAATAACGCTATCACTACTTTTAACAGTAGTCACAAAACAAAAAGAAGGCTTATGAAACACGACTTTCCACAATTTCATGGTGCACAAGTATTAGTGATTGGCGATTTAATGCTGGATAGCTTTTATCACGGCAAAGCCAGTCGCATCTCACCTGAAGCCCCCGTCCCTATTGTTAATGTTGAACGGATGGAAGATGTACCGGGTGGTGCTGCTAATGTGGCAATGAATATCGCGTCTTTAGGTGCAACCTGTCGAATTGGTGGTATCACTGGCCAAGATCGTGCGGCAAATACCTTAAAAACACGTTTAAACGCAGTCGGTGTGGACTGTGCTTTTCATCAAACGCCCGACAATGACACCATCGTAAAACAACGAGTGATCAGTAATAACCAACAATTATTACGGATGGATTTTGAACAACGTTTTGCTGATCACGAATGGCAAAACATGGCTGCCTTGATTGAACCAATGATGGCTGACACATCAGTGATGGTGTTATCTGACTATAACAAAGGCACCTTGGTTGATCCGCAACACTGGATTGAGTTAGCCAAACAACACAAAGTACCGGTGCTGGTGGATCCAAAAGGTTCAGACTTTAGAAAATATAATGGTGCTGATTTAATCACCCCAAATATGTCGGAGTTTGAAGCTATCGTCGGCAAAGTCGAATCAGAAGCGGACTTAATTCAAAAAGCGCAACACTTGATTGAATTATTAGACATCAAAGCCTTGTTAATCACGCGTAGCGAACACGGCATGTCACTAATTCGCAAAGACCAGCCAGAATTCCATCTACCCGCTATCGCCAAAGAAGTGTCTGATGTGACGGGTGCAGGTGACACCGTTATTTCAACGATTGCATCAGTCTTAGCGGCTGGCGGCAGCCTAGAAAAAGCCGTTACCTTAGCCAATGTGGCAGCGAGTATTGTTGTCAGCAAACTCGGCACAGCAACAGTCAGTGGCCCAGAGTTACAAGTGGAATATCAACGCCATCAAGGTGAAAACAATACTGACCACAGCATTGCTGGAGCCGTGACGTTAGAGCAATTAAAACTAGCGGTAGACCAGGCTAAACAACGCGGTGAAAAAGTGGTGTTCACCAACGGCTGTTTCGATATTTTGCATGCCGGCCATGTAGGCTATTTAGAACAGGCCCGTGCCTTGGGTGATCGTCTTGTCGTTGCAATTAATACCGATGAATCAGTGAGCAAGCTAAAAGGTGCTGGCCGTCCGATTAATGCTGCCGACAGACGTTTAATCGTCTTAGCTGGTTTAGGTGCTGTCGATTGGGTTACCTGTTTTGAAGGCGATACCCCAGAAGAGTTATTACGCGAAGTGCAGCCTGATATCTTAGTGAAAGGTGGTGACTACGATAAGAAAGGTGTAGTTGGCTGGGAAATAGTTGAAGGCTATGGTGGTGAAGTCCAAGTAATGGGCATGACGCCTAACTGTTCAACTACGGCGATAGTGGAGAAAATTCAAGGAGAGTAGCGTTATTAGAAAATGCTACTTTGGTGCTAATTGGGATAAAAGGACAGGGACATAACATGAAGTTAAACCAAGTTTTGAGCATTGTAAATCAAGTAGAAAAATCTAAATTTATAACGAGTCTTGATAAGCTCTGTAGTAATGCTGCCAAGAGCAATAAAAAATTATCAACAACAATTGATAACATTGATGGCCAGATAAAAAATGCATCTGGAAGTGAAATTACACAGCTCTTTTTTGCCGTGAGAGATTTTTACAAAGATTCGATTAAAGAGCAGATATCAATGAACTCTGCCCAGATTAATCTTCTTTTAAATATTCTAAGTAGAGATGGGAATTGCGTAGCACGAATAAGTTGGATTGAATCGTTATACACTCAAGAGTGGAAGCAGATATCTATTTTTTCTAATGAGCTTAAAGAGCTAATTAATAGCTCTAGCACCTGCTCTTTTAATGACCGTTCAAAACGTTTATCAATTTATCATGCATGTATGCACGAAGCATATTTCAACGATCAAAAGAATAATCGAGACGCAAGAGTATCAGATGATGAACGAAGCATTTTAAATGTTCTTTCATCACAATTAAATCTAACAACAGATGAATGCACAGCGCTAGAACATCTTGTAGATGTAATTCCTAAAACGGACGTACTTGAAGCACTAAACTCTTTAAGAGATATGGGAATAGTGTTTATCAGTAAAAAGCGGCAGGAAGTCTTTGTTCCAGATGAAATTGTTGAGCTTCTTAACGATATTCATGGAAAGGACTTAGCCGATAAGTATGTATTACGGTTATTGAGAACATTCTCTGACGGCGAACTTTCTAATGTGTTGAAAGCTCACGGACGAAAGATTCGAGGAGTGAATCGAGCAGCGAAAATAAATACTGTTATTCATTCAGGAATAAATGCGAAGTCATTACTATCTGTTGATATGTTTTCACCTGAAGATAATCAAAATCAGCGTAAAGAACGTTTGAAGCAACTGATTATCGATCTCGATATAGACACGGGTAAGCTTGGTACAACCTTAGATGAACGTATTCAATTGATTACACATTCCCTATCTACAGCATCTGAAAAAGAGTTCAATGTACTTAGCGCCAGTGGTTTCACTGAGTTATTGAAGGCGCTAGAGAAACATTTTCCATTAATTGTTAACGCCATTAAAGTAGAGTTTGAGTTGGAGGATAATGATGTTGTCGATACTGAAAAACTTAGAGCTCTCAGCATAACGCCGCATGATATTTTATATTTAATGTCTAATGATGAAGTTAAAAAGGTTAGAGATCTAATGGGGTTATCTAAACGAGGAAACCCTAGGTTTGCGATCCTTGAGAGCTTTGCAAATGCGACAGATAAGTTGATTGAGAATTTTGACGCTCTAGCTCGACGGGATCTTAATTCTCTTCGTGAAGCCGGAGCTGAAGTAGCTGAAGCAGATATTGGTGTGAAGTTTGAAGAAGTTACAAAAGCTATTTTTGAAACTCTAGAGTTGAATGTAGATGAAGAAATCCGAAAAGAAATAAATACTGCCAAAGATAAAGCTGACATCGTTATAGCTCTTAATGATAATGACATTATTATTGGTGAAGCTAAAACTTGTAAAAGTGGTGATTTCGCTAAGTATTCGACAACATCAAGACAAGTAAAAGCCTACGTTAACCGAGCTGAAAATAATGGTAAGCGAGTTGCTCAAGTACTTATTATTGCACCAAGTTTTTCAGATGACTTCATTGAGTCAGCTGAAATGGATACTGAAGTGAATATATCGCTCTTGGAAGCTAAAGGGTTAAAACTGATATTAGATGCATATAAATCAAAAAGAAACCCTAATTTTTCTCCTAAACTTTTGACTAAGGGCGGGTTATTGAAAGCAGAGTTAATTGCAAAGAATATTTAATTAACACAAAGCTTTGAACAATATAACGAGCGGTGAACAGTGATTTTTATTTGTCTATTCAGGCAGTGTTATGCGAAAGACTACCAAATAGAGCGATCGAAGTTAACTATGGGGCAGCAAAGGGATTGGTTACAAGAGGCTTTTCGATAGCTGATGCTAAACAGAGAAGTTAGCAAAATGTCTATTATATACAAAATCTTAAGTTAATGTTTTCGGCTACCTGCCGACCTTGCTTTTTTGATTTTTGCTTGTTTTAATGGTGGTGAGTAAAGTTATTGCAATCCTTAGGAATTATTATGATTTCGGTAGGAAAATGGGCAGTAAACACATTTACCGAGTGGCTAACTCACGAAGCTGAGCTTGCTCCTGATGCGCCATCACAGACTAATTTTGAGCGTCTATGTGATGAGCTCAGGCCAGGGGATATTATTCTGGTGGAGGGGCGTAGTCGAGTTAGCGACATCATCAAACAAATCACCCAAAGTGCTTGGAGTCATTCTGTACTCTATATTGGCAATTATTATCAGTTAGATGTGGCAGGCATTGCTCCAGCTGAAATGTCACACTTTGCCACTACACCGCATACGCCGTTAATTATTGAGACCTTGCTGGGCTACGGCACGATAGTCACGCCGTTGAGTAAGTATCGACAAGAGCATTTACGTATTTGCCGGCCACGTAATTTGACGCGTGCTGACCGTAATAATGTCATCAAAAACACGCTGGGTAAGTTAGGTTATTCATATGACTTTAGGCAGTTATTCGACCTTGCTCGCTTCTTGCTGCCATACAACCTGATTCCTGGTCGGTGGCGTTCAAGTTTATTTGAATATCGTGCAGGTGAATCAACCAAAACCATTTGTTCAACGATGTTGGCTGAAGCCTTTATGGCAGTACGTTTTCCGGTGTTACCTATTGTTGAAAAAGCGGATGATGGCAGTTTACGTTTCTACAAACGCAACCTTAAATTATTCACCCCCAAAGATTTCGACTATTCGCCGTATTTCGACATTATTAAGTATCCGATCATTGGTTTAGATGAGATGGCTACCTATCGGTTCTTGCCGTGGGATGAGGGCGGCTATGAGTGTAATGAACAAGGAGACTGTGCCGTTCCGATGGCAGAGCCAAGGAGTAATTCACCCAACAAGTAAGAAGGTTAATATGAAAAGAGTTTGGACCTTTATATTATTCGCCTCACTGATTTTAATATTGCACCGTTTTCCTGTTGCCCTATTATTGATCTTGCTTGCTTGTGCCGTTGTAATTTTCCACGCAGGCTTACGTCGCCAAATCATCACCACACCATTGTTCAAGCTGTTTAAACGAGCAATGCCACCTATTTCTGCTACGGAGCGAGAAGCCTTAGAGTCGGGCACAGTTTGGTGGGATGGCCAGTTGTTTAGTGGCAAGCCTGATTGGGATGTTTTACTTAACAGTGCTCAACATCAGCTAACCGTAGAAGAGCAAGACTTTCTTGATGGGCCAACCGAACGTTTATGTGAACAACTCAATGATTGGCAGATCACCCATAAAGATCATGACTTGCCACCTCATATTTGGGACTTTATTAAACAGCAGCAGTTTTTCGGGCTGATCATTCCTAAAAAATATGGTGGTTTAGGCTTTTCACCGTTGGCTCATTCGCAAATGGTGATGAAGGTCGCCAGTCGTTGTCTTACTGCAGCAGTGACCGTGATGGTGCCTAACTCGCTTGGTCCAGCAGAGTTGTTATTGCACTACGGTACCGATAAGCAAAAAGACTATTACTTGCCACGTTTAGCCAGTGGTGAAGAGATCCCATGTTTTGCCTTAACAGGCCCAGAAGCGGGCAGTGATGCCAGCAACTTGCCGGATAGCGGTGTTGTTTGTCAGCGTGAGTTTGAGGGAGAAGTCGTCACTGGCATTTTAGTTAACTGGGAAAAACGTTATATCACCTTAGGTCCAGTAGCAACATTACTCGGCTTAGCATTTCACCTTTATGACCCAGAGCATCTATTAGGTGATAAAGAGGATATCGGCATTACGTTGGCATTAATCCCGACTAAGACTAAAGGCATTACCATTGGTCGTCGTCATTGGCCGATGGGCATGGCATTTCAAAATGGCCCGAACTGGGGCAAAGATGTATTTATTCCGCTCGATTGGGTGATAGGTGGCACCGACTACGCAGGCAAAGGCTGGTCGATGTTGATGGAGTCATTAGCTGCTGGTCGGTCTATCTCTTTGCCTGCCCTGAGTGCTGGAGCCAGTAAGTTATCGATGCAAACTACCAGTGCCTATGCCCGGATACGTGAACAGTTTCATTTACCGATCGGTCGGTTTGAAGGGGTGGCTGATGTCTTAGGTCGAATGGCAGGTTCAACATATATGGTTGATGCGGTTCGAGTGACAACCGCACAAGCAGTAACCGATGGTGAACGACCTGCGGTGTTATCGGCGATTGCTAAATATCATTTAACGGAAACCATGCGGCAGGTAGTGAATGACGCGATGGATATCCATGGTGGCAAAGGCATTTGTTTTGGCCCTCACAATGTTTTAGCGCATGCGTATGAAGCGATACCGATCAGCATTACGGTGGAAGGTGCCAATATCCTCACCCGTAACCTCATCATTTTTGGCCAAGGTTCAATTCGGGCCCATCCTTATCTATTAAAAGAAATGGCTATCTTGTCGATTGCTGATCAAAGTAAGGCTGTGAACGAGTTTGATAAGGCCTTAGCACTACATGGCAAATATACTGCTAGCAATATGGCGCGTAGCTTTGTCTTTGGCATTAGTAAAGGCCGGTTTAGTGAAGTGCCTGATTCACCGTTAAGACACTATTATCAACAGTTGAATCATTTAAGTGCTGCGTTAACGGTGGCAACAGATGTCAGTCTAGCGATGTTTGGTGGCAGCTTAAAACGTCGTGAGTCGTTATCAGCACGGCTGGGTGATGTATTGAGCCATCTTTATTTAGCTTCTAGCACCTTACGCTTTTATCACCAGCAAGATCAGCATGACGATGTGCTGTTGGCAAAATGGGCCTGTAGCAATTCAATTTATCAAGCTCAGCAAGCCTTATTGAGTTTGATGGCTAATTTACCTAATCGTGTTGTCGCCACCTTATTAAAAGTTATTATTTTCCCTATTGGCCCTAGATATCAGCCACCTTCTGATGATTTAACGCATGAGCTAGCGGCACAGATGATGAGCCCAAATGCCAGTAGAAAACGGTTAATTAACGGTATCTATCAACCAAGCGATGTACAACAAACATTAGGTCAGTTGGATCATGCGTTTCAATTGTGTGTGGATGCAGCACCGCTGGAGAAAAAAATCCGCCAATCAGCATATAAATCCCTGCAATCGGCTTTAAATAATCGCGTGATTACCGAGCAAGAGTTTCAACGAGTCAACGCGGCCAGAGCTGCACGGCGCCAAGTGATAGAGGTTGATCATTTTACTGCACAACTTGAGGACGAAGCCTGATGAAACACAATACTCATCCTGCTTATTCACAGCGAAGCGTATATATCGTTGATGGCAGTCGTACGCCATTTATTAAATCGATGGGCAAGCCTGGCCCGTTTAGTTGTAGTGATTTGGCTGTAGCAGCGGCAAGGCCATTATTAAACCGTCACGCTTTTGCAGCCGAAGACTTAGATGAAGTCATTCTAGGTTGTGTGATGCCGAGTCCTGATGAGGTCAATATTGCTCGCATTGCCGCCTTACGATTAGGTTGTGGTCATGATGTGCCAGCATGGACAGTACAGCGCAATTGCGCCTCAGGTATGCAGGCATTAGACAGTGCTGCAGGTAACATTAGCTCTGGCCGGAGTGATTTAGTGCTTGCGGGTGGTTGTGAAGCGATGAGCCGAGCACCGTTATTATTAAAGCCTGACATGGTGGCATGGCTGGCAGATTGGCAAAAGGCGCGTAGTGTTAAAGCCAAACTACAGGTATTTTCCAAGCTACGGCCAGCCTTATTAGTGCCGGTGATTGGTTTATTAAGAGGTCTTCGCGACCCGACTGTGGGTTTATCGATGGGCCAAACAGCAGAGTTATTAGCACATCGTTTTAATATTAACCGTGACCAAATGGATGAGTTTGCATTGGCAAGTCATCAAAAATTGGCCGCAGCAGTGGAGTGTGAATCTTTAACTGAAATTGAAGCCATTATTGCTAATGATGGCGCTATCTATGACTTTGATAATGGATTGCGAGCAGACAGTAGTGTTGAAAAGCTGGCTAAACTGCGAGCGGTATTTGATCGTCAAGGTTTAGTCACTGCCGGTAATAGTGCTCAAGTCAGTGATGGAGCGGCTTGGTTGCTATTAGCATCACAAGATGCGGTTGATGAATATCAGTTACCGATTTTAGGTGAAATTGTGGATTGTCATTGGGCCGGTTTAAACCCTGCACAAATGGGCTTGGGACCAGCACATGCGGTACCCCCTTTATTACAACGTCAAAACATGAAGCTAGCAGACATTGATTATTGGGAAATAAATGAAGCCTTTGCTGCTCAAGTACTTGCTTGCTTAGCTGCTTGGCAGGATGAGGACTATTGCCGAAATGAACTGCAACTTGAGTCTGCCTTGGGTTCGATTAATCCGGAACGACTTAATGTGGATGGCGGGGCGGTAGCCTTAGGTCATCCAGTTGGGGCTTCGGGTGCCAGAATCGTACTGCACTTGTTGAACGTGTTGCAACGTAATAAGGCCAACACAGGCATAGCGAGTTTGTGCATTGGTGGTGGTCAAGGTGGCGCGATGCTTATTTCTAGACAAGGAATAAAATCATGACTCGTAGACAAAAGTCAGCATGGCATAAACAGTTAGATAGTGATGGCATTGTCTGGCTAACACTGGATGTGCCAAATAGTCAGACCAATACGTTAACTGCAGCGGTCATCGAGGAGTTGGCAGCAGAAGTTGAACTGTTGCTGGCGGAGGTGCCAAAAGGACTGGTGCTTCGCTCAGCTAAAGCCAATGGCTTTCTTGCTGGTGCAGATATTAACTCGTTTGCTGAACAAGAGTCTGTTGACGAGACCTATGCTGCGATTAAGAAAGTACAAGACATCTTCAGCCGAATAGAGTCGTTAACCTGCCCGAGTGTGGCGATGATTCATGGTTTTTGCTTAGGTGGCGGTTTAGAGCTGGCTTTGGCTTGTGATTACCGAGTGGCAGAGGATGCAACATCAACACGCATTGGCCTGCCGGAAGTGAAGTTAGGCATTCATCCCGGTTATGGCGGCAGTGTCCGTTTGGTTGAACTGATTGGTGTATTGCCGGCGATGGGCATCATGTTAACCGGTAGAAACTTATCGGCTCGTGCGGCTAAAAAACTAGCAGTAGTTGATCGCATTGCGCCAACTCGGCAGATAGAGCGGGTGGTGCGAGATCTGATTCTAACTGCACCAGCAAAACAACAACCAGCCTTGCTGCAACGCTTACTTGAAAAGTCGTTAATAAGACCGTTAGTGGCGTTGGTGTTGCGGTACAAAACTAAACAACAAGCGAAACAACATCATTACCCCGCGCCATTTGCATTGATTGATTTATGGCAACAGCAAGCAAGTAACCGTCAACAACATTTTGCTGCTGAAGCCTTATCTGTTGCGAAGCTCATTCAGACCGATACAGCACAGAACTTAGTACGATTATTTTTGTTGCAAGACAGGCTTAAGGCTTTTGGTAAACAGGCTAAGTTTCAGGCTCAGCGTGTTCATGTGATTGGAGCAGGCATTATGGGCGGTGATATTGCGGCTTGGTGTGCTTTGCAGGGCTTGACGGTGACACTGCAAGACCAGTCAGCCGCACAGATAGCGCCGGCGATTAAACGGGCACACAGCCTCTTTAAACGACGCCTCAAACTACCGCATCTCGTTCAAGCTGCCATGGATAGGTTAAGCCCTGATATTGCAGGTAGTGGCGTTGCTCGCGCGGATGTGGTGATTGAAGCTATTTATGAAAACCTAGAAGCCAAGCAAACTTTATTTAAAAGCATCGAGCCACAGTTACGTGCTGATGCTGTGTTGGCGACCAATACTTCAAGTATTCCATTGGAATTGCTGGCGGAATGTTTAAAACAGCCAAAACGACTGGTTGGCCTGCACTTTTTTAACCCGGTTGCTCGGATGCAGTTAGTGGAAATTGTCTATGGCAAAACCACGCTTAAAAAATGGCAAAAACAAGCCGCAGCCTTTGTTCGTCAAATAGGTCGCTTGCCGCTGCCAGTCAAAAGCTCACCAGGTTTTTTAGTGAACCGAATTTTAATGCCTTATGTGTTGGAAGCGGTGAAAATGGAGCAAGAGGGCATTCCGATATTGGCAATTGATAAAGCGGCCACTGACTTTGGTATGCCGATGGGGCCCATTGAATTGGCTGATGCAGTGGGCTTGGATATTTGTTTATCAGTGGCAAATATCTTGGCGCCAAGCCTAAACCTTGAGGTGCCTGATAGTTTGCAGCGATTAATTTCACAAGGTCATCTCGGCCGAAAAACCGGCCAAGGTTTTTATCAATATGACAAAAACAATAAGCAGATCAGCAAGCAGTTGGCGACTGAATATGACAATAGGGACTTGCTCCGCCAACGACTCACTTTACGACTAATTAATGAGTGTATTGCTTGTTTAGATGAAGCGGTAGTTGAAGATAAAGAGCTACTCGATGCTGGCATGGTGTTTGGTACTGGTTTTGCGCCATTTCGTGGCGGGCCAATGCACTATACCCAACAGCAAGGAGCGCAGACATTAAAGCAACAGTTAGAGGATTTAGCGACTGTTTTTGGTTCTCAATTTAAGCCTAATTCAGGCTGGGAGGGATTATTATGACTATGCAATCTGACCTCATTACCATCGAGAGTGCTCGCCACCTTCCAGGTTTGTTTGCCGAGCGAGTAAAACGTAGTCCCTCCGCTATTGCTTGTCGACAATTTGATGCTGCCTCACAGCAGTGGTATCAATTAACCTGGCTAGAACTAGAAAATGCAGTCAGTCGCTGGCGGAAAGGGTTGGCCAGCGAAAACCTACAAGCCGGCGATCGGGTTGGTATCATGCTACGCAACTGCATGGAATGGGCGATGTTTGATTTGGCTGCAATGAGTTTGGGCTTGGTGACGGTGCCGCTTTATCCCAATGACCGTGCTGATAGTGCCGACTATATCTTAAAGAATTCTAATGCCAAATTATTGTTATTAGATGACTTAGCCGAACATCAGGAACTGATAGACCATGGTGTGTTAAATGGTTTAAAGCGAGTGCTTACTTTATCTAAAAATGCACCTGATCTTGCACCTTCAAACTGGCGGTCAGTTGAGGAGTGGTTAAATAGAAATGAACAATTGGGAGTGAACTTTCCTGATATTGCCCCTGAATCATTGGCAACCATTGTTTATACCTCGGGCACCACCGGCCATCCCAAAGGGGTGATGCTTAGTCATCATAATATTTTGTGGAATGCATGGAGCGGCTTACAAAGTGTGCCGGTTTACCCTGATGATACGTTTCTATCATTCCTGCCGTTATCGCACACCTTAGAACGCAGTATTGGTTATTTTCTACCGATCATGGCTGGCGCGACCATCATCTACGCTCGCTCTATTCCTCAGCTGGCGGAAGATCTACTCGAGCAAAAGCCAACAGTATTGATCAGCGTGCCCAGGATTTATGAACGCATCTATAACAAAGTGCAGGACAAGCTACAGAATCAGTCTGTGATTGCTCGCAAACTGTTTCAATATTCGGTTGAAGTCGGTTGGTTGCAGTTTGAATATAAGCAACACCGTCGTGGCTGGCACCCTGCTTTATTGTTCTATCCTTTATTGGATAGGTTGATAGGTAAAAAGATACGCGACCGGGTGGGCGGCCAATTGCGGGTGGCAATCTGTGGCGGTGCACCGTTAGCAGAGTATGTCGCTAAAACCTTTATCGCCTTAGGCTTACCAATATTGCAAGGTTATGGCTTAACTGAAACCAGCCCAGTGATTGGTGTTAACAAGCAGAATAAAAATCTACCTCGCAGCATTGGTTTAGCCTTGCAAGATGTGGAAGTGAAGTTTAGTGATGCCGGTGAGTTAAAAGTAAAAAGTCCCGGTGTGATGTTGGGCTATTGGGATAACCCTCAAGCCACGGATGAGATTATTGACCGGGATGGTTGGCTGCATACTGGTGATTTAGGTATGCAAGATGTTGATGGTTATATTCATATCACCGGTCGCTTAAAAGACATTATCGTCTTGGCCAATGGCGAGAAAATTCCACCGGCTGATATGGAAATGGCGATTTCAGCTGATCCATTAATAGAGCATGCGTTGGTGATAGGAGAAGGACGACCATTTTTAACCGCGCTGGTGGTATTAACCGATGAGGCATGGCCATTATTAGCAGCTGAAATGAGTTTGACAACAAATGAGCCTGAGACTCTTAAAAACCATCCGGCAATCGAAAAGCTATTGTTAGCAAGAATTCAACAACAGCTACATGATTTCCCGAGCTATGCTCAGGTAATACGACTGGTTATATCTCTACATCCGTGGACAGTAGAAAGTGGCTTGTCGACACCGACATTGAAAGCGAAACGACAACACATTTTGTCTCATTATGTCGGTCCGATAAATACGCTATATGAGGCTCATTAAGATGCAACAACTGCCAAAGGAACATGCCATTTTGCGAATTATGGCGCGGCCGAGTGATGTGAATGCTCAAGGTGATATTTTTGGTGGCTGGCTGATGTCACAAGTTGATATCGCTGGCAGCATCGTAGCGACGCGTCATATCAAAGCACGTGTTGTTACCGTGGCAGCCAATAACTTTTACTTTATTCGACCAGTATTTGTCAGCGATGTCGTTAGCATCTATGGTCAGATACAAAAAGTAGGCACGTCTTCAATCGCCATTGATATAGCGGTTTATATTGAACGTAAAGTTGAGGATGACATAGTGGTGGAAAAAGTGGCTGAGGCTGAGTTTGTTTATGTGAAGATTGATGAGCTTGGCCAAGCAAAGCCTATTTAATAAAAATAATAGAAGGTTTTATTTTTAGAGTGAAAAATCTAGAAAATATTTGATAAATAAGTTCATAATAAAATGTGGGCTCACTTTTGAGGTAACTTAAAGGCACTGTATGTGGTTATTAATTAGCTATGTGTGTATAGCGTTGGGCTTCTCTTTTCTCTGCTCTATTGCAGAGGCAGTATTACTGAGCGTCAGCAACGCACATATTGAGCTGCTAGAGCAGCAGAAGAATAAAACGGGCTACTTGTTTAAGCAATTAAAGTCAGACATCAACAAGCCCCTCGCCGCCATTCTTACCTTAAATACGATTGCGCATACCTTTGGCGCCGCTGGTGCCGGTGCCCAAGCTGCAGTGGTATTTGGCAGTGCTTATGTTGGCGTCGCCTCAGCAATATTAACCTTACTAATATTGATTTTTTCTGAAATTATTCCTAAAACCTTAGGCGCGCATTATTGGCGTCAATTGGCTCCTGCCACGGCATATGTGCTGAGCTACCTGGTGAAAATCCTCTACCCCTTTGTTAAATTATCTGAGTCACTGACCGGCAAACTCACTCAAGGGCCAACCTTGTCCGGGTTTAGTCGCGAAGAAATTGCAGCCATGGCTGACTTGAGTAGCAAAGAAGGTCATATTGCCGAGCAAGAATCACGAATATTGAAAAACAGCTTATTATTAAAAAACACCGATGTTACCGTTGCAATGACGCCTCGTACCGTTGTTTTTTCCTTATCAGAAGGGTTGACCGTCGAAGAGTTTTTCCATAAACATGACCACATCCCTTTCTCGCGAATTCCTATCTATGACGGCGAACGGGAAAACATTACCGGCTTTGTATTTCGTAGTGATTTGCTGCTAGCAAAAGCGAGAGACAATGACGAAAAATTATTGGCTGACTACCGTCGAGACTTAACGGTCATTACGGATAAAACAACCATTTCCGTTGCCTTTAATGAGCTGCTTGAGTTGCGAGTCCATATGCTACTCATTGTTGATGAATACGGCGGCATGGAAGGCATCATCACCCTTGAAGATATCCTAGAAACATTACTCGGCTTAGAAATCGTTGATGAAAAAGACGTGACTGTTGATATGCAAAAAGAAGCACGAAAACTATGGAAACAACGCGCTCAACAGATAGGGATTGAGTTGGATAATTAACGCCTCAATTCACTAGCTAATTGGTGCCTGTTTTTATGAGCGTTTCATATCAATATAATGAGAAACGATATACTAGTTGCATACTAATGAATCGACGAATTGAGTAATAAGGAAATATCATGAATAAAACAGAAACAAATACATCTCGTAGGCAGTTATTAAAAGGCGTTAGTGCGCTTACTGCGATGTTAGGAACTGGCTTCTCTTTCAGTGCCCATGCTGCTGGCGTTGACCACAGTATGATGGATCATGATCTACCGATTGATCCAAAGCTAGAAGAGTTAATGGATTATGTGCTTGAGTGCATCAAAATGGCTGAAATTTGCCAACAACATGCAATGCATATGTTTCAAATGGGTGATACCAAGTTAGCTGACTGTGCGATTGTGACTCAAGAGATGATCGTGGTGAGTAAAGCGTTATTAACTTTAGTCGCGAATAACTCGAAGAGTTTAAAAGACTATCTAAAAGTGACGGTTAAGATGACTGAAAGCTGTGCTGAAGAATGTGAAAAATTCGCAGAAGAGCATATTCAATGTAAAGACAGTGCTGAAGCTTGCTATGACGCGGTTGAGTTTTATAAGGAATTTATAGGGAAGTGTAGGAAGAAAGCATAACGGCCTGGGGGGGGGGCTATAATAACGAACGAAGTGAGGCAAGCCAACTGTAAAAAGTTCCACTTGAACAGCTTGTTATAACTCATTGCCACAACTGTAGCAAGGTACTACAATAATCATGTGAGCAATAGGAGATTTATCATGGCTACAGCAAGTATTAGATTAAACCAAGATTTAGTTGAAAGAGCTACAATTATGGCAAAGGCCCTTAATCGTACGCCCCCGAAACAGATTGAGCACTGGGCAAAAATTGGTGAGATGATGGAAGACAACCCTGATTTACCATATGAGTTTGTTAAACAAGTTATTATTGCTAAAGCAGAAAAAGAAGCCGGAAAGCTAGAGGATTATAGTTTTGGCTAGCCAACTTAAAATTTTACAAACACCTAGTTTTAAGAAGTCAGTCAAAAAACTCCACAAGAACCAAAAAGCAGACCTTGATAAGGCTGTAAAAGCATTAATGTTAGATCCTTTATTAGGTGAGCAAAAAAAGGGGGATTTATCATTTATGCGAGTTTATAAATTCAAGATGGTGAAACAATTAACTTTGCTCGGCTACAGTTTTGAAGATGGCGCTTTAGTTCTTGAATTAATGACTTTAGGAGCTCACGAAAACTTTTACAGAGATGCCAAAAAGTTATTTTGAGTTATAACGCTTTTCATAAGGGGCCGCCGCTTTTTGGCTGACCCAACGAAGGCCAGGCTTTTTGTGGCTGAAGTAATTTTAATGTTTTTGTTAGGAACTAATTTAACTGTAAACATATACTGCAAAAATTGAGCTAACTACGAAAACTCAAAATGAAATAGGGATGAAAATTTCCCAAAACCACAGCTCAAGTATTCCTGACTTGTGCCCACCATTTAACAGGTTATCCATAAGATTAAAGGTGACGCTTCCCTTTAAATATCAAGCTAGCTGACACCTTGATTTAAATTGCACTTAAAGAGTTGGGGATTAGTTATATCTCTTGTTGCTCAGTAATATCTAAGAAATCTACCGCATTCCAATTCTCAACATCGGCACTTAAACCCTTTAGAAGTTTGTTGAATTCACTGTTGTAAGAACCATTATCATCGACAATTGCCGACTCCCTCCACTTCTCAGAATGAGAGAGCTTTTCTCTTAAGGCCGTAGTCGCAAGATCAATCCAAGTCGGCGGTGTAAAAGTAAAATTAAACGAAACAGCATCTGTCACTGCTTCGGTCATATGCCAAACTCCTCGTGGTACGAATAGAATTGAGCCCGGTTCTAATATATATTCAGTACAATCTACGGGGAATGATTCTGGAAATTCTTTAGCTGTATAACTTTCTAGTTCACTGTCAGCAGGGTGCCCGATCACATGACGAGTCATTGGATTATTAATGGTTTTATTTTTTGCTAGCCACCATTTTTTTGTTCCTTCTAATTGAATAACAAAATTAAAATTCTGATCGAAATGAGGAGCATTTCCTTTCCCCGCTGGTGATGCGTAGACTAAGTTTCGAACATAGGTCAATTCAGAGAAACCAATTTCTCTTCTGATTTTCTGATTCCACATGTCAAACTCAGGAATCATTCTATTGACGTCATTAAAAAGAATGCAGCTTCCATCATTATATTCATTGAGAGCATCTTCAGGGGAGATTGAAGCCTTTGAAATCTCATCTGCAACTTCTGGGTTGAAGACATCCACAGTGTCGCGCCAGCAGGCCGCAAGGTTTTCAATAGAATTAAGAAATGGAAGACTCATTAAATCTTTAAGAGATTCTGTATTACCATGAGATATAAAAGGTGTTCGAGACTTGAGTAACTTTAAAAATTCTTCTCTGGTGTTATTGCCAATAAGTGACTTTAGGTTGATTTCAGTATTACTCATATTTAATTCGCGTAATTTAATGGTAGATAATGTGAACTATCCCATGAAATAAACAATATGAAAACCAATAACTAAACAGATGCCCATCCAAGCGATTTTCACTCTATTGAGATTTTTCCACAGGGATGGATGTCCATGTTGTTTATAGCGGGCGTAAACCTATTAATTTTGTAAAATACGAGTGACCCGCTGACTGACGAATTACATTGAAAATTGAACAACTCAATTAAACGGACACTTTTTAATTGACTGAGTTTTAAAGTTAAACGCTGAACTAAGCTACAACGTAAAACTGATTTAAACGTAACTTGTGATTCAATGCAGAAATTGGTCTTGCAAAACCACACGTTTAACTGAGCCATTAAAAATAAAACCGACAATCAAACCTTAGATTCTCAAGTAAACTTAACGCTTGCCATAAGAGGCGGTGCGGAGCACTGTCCGGCCCACTTCTTTTCGTGGGCCAATCTTAATGGCTTTGTTAGTAGCCGTTTTATTTCCAAGTTGCATCTACTATGTTCCCGTCCAGATGGTGAAGTAAACAAAACCTATTCGATAAAAGCATATTCACCTGCTGAATCAGGATAATTCCATCATTCTCAGTTTGAAGCGAAGTTAACCCTAGAGCTTCGATTATTGACTTAGAAGAGTCAACGCTTAATCCAATAGTGCTTTTGCAATGCTCTATAAAATCAGAAGTATCATAAAATTCAGCAGCTATATAGCTTGTAGGTACAAGTATAAGAATGAAAAACGCTGCTAATATTTTATGCATTTTCAGAATAGTCACCATAAGAGCTACTAACGCTTCATTCAGCCGACGCGTTAGTGGTCGGCTGGAGTGACTTGTTATGTGGCCTAAGCCAAAAAAACCATGTAACCACAATAAGAAGTAGGTAAGAAATAATAAATGTTAATAACCCTCCTTCCTCTTCTTTTACTTTATGAAGCTCACCAAATTCTGCATAAATGGTTACGGTTTTAGATTGCAAATTATCACCAATAATTAAGTAATTTCTACTTTCCCTTTCGAATGTTCTGCCACCAACAAAACCTGATTCTTTTTTAAACCCTACAAATAAAATAAAACTACTTTCATACTTAGATAAAACATCTTTAGAAATAATCCATTGCGTAGAAAGCCCATAAATAATCATTGCAGGAATTAACACAAGAAAAATTGGAGGAACATATTTACATACGGCTAAAAACCAGGATTTAATCATCACTAAGTCTCTTGTGACACATAACGCCCAAAGCAGCGGCGCGCGTTAGCGCGCCCAGCCCGAAGGGCGATGCTGCCTTTGCTTGTTAACTGTTGATTACTGCATGATTGCATAGAAAAACAACCCTACCCCAGAAATGGTAAGTAATGTGGCAATAATTTTACGTTTAGCGCCAGATAGTGTTAGTGCTGGATAATGACGAATTACATCGCCCGCCAACCAAAGCAATGGGAAAAGGCAAGCTATCCATGCCGCTTGCCCTGATAGTGTAAACGCGCTATCTCGACCCGGAATAGATATGCCACTTGATAATGCGCCAACAACAAAATAAACCAGCATCAAAGCCGGTACTAGACACAAAGCTAGTGCTTTCCCTTTAGATTGTGCGACTTCGCTCATGACTCTCCTAGACAGTTAACGCCCAATTAACGGGCAAAAAATAGTTGCCTATAATGGCGACGAAGGAGCAAAAGGCAACTGTTTTTTGTCCCTGTTCAATTGCTTGTTAGAGGTTTGAAAACACCTCTACTTATTAAATTGTCTTTCGCATGGAATACCGTCATGATCTCCGTCCATTTTAGTCTTAGGACAATGCTGAATAAAGTATTTAGCTTCTTCATATGAGTTCATTTGAGAGCAATGCTGTCTGCCATCGCATTTATAAACGACTTTAGGTTTAGATAACTCTTTGGCTTTCGCTAAAGTTTGCATCGTTCTATTATTTAAAGATTCAGCGTCAGACGTTTCTACAATAACGTTTTCTTTGGACATAAACTGCCAAACACCTAAACAAATAACTATGAGAATTAAAATATTTTTCAATTTAACACCATCCTTGATGAAACCTCTAACGCCTTTGTAACGGGCAGCCTTGTGGCGAAGCCACGCTTAAGGCTGTCCAGCCCGAAGGGCGATCGTTGACAAACTTGTTAAGCATTTAGCCCTCATTGTTTAACAGGTTCATGTATGCGTTATAATTCTTGGTTACTGTAGGACAGGCTGCCATAAACTCCTCTAAACTGTAACCTAGCCTTGCAGCTTCTGTATTTAAGAACCTAACTATAAATTCGTCGCCACCTGGCATTTTTGTAGATTCTTGAAATCTAGCCATTTGACTAAACACTCCACACATACCTGTTGCTTTAGCGGTAACCATCATTTCTACTAACTGCGTAGACTCTGAACTTTCCTCAGCTAAAAGTGACTGAGAAAAAACGATTATTGTTATCAATATTAAGAGTTTCATGATCAATTCCTTATAGGGTGCTTAACGCCGCGCTCTGCGGCAAACTTGGAGCGCAGCGGAAAATTTGTCCGACAGCAGCGCCTTGTTAGCTGTGGATTTTAGCTTTGACTTCATTTAGATACTCTTGACCTTCTTCATCTAATTTTGACGAAAAGCTACCAATCCATTCGTGTGCGTTAAAGCTTGAACCAAGCCCATTAAATATATCAACAGCCACATCCATTGTATGCGAAAGGAATGGCACACCTCGAATATGAAGAAACGTGGTGTCAGTAATTTTCAGTTGTTCGTATATTGGACGAAGCTCATTAATTTGCTCTAGCGCCAACTCATACTTTCCAATGTCACGAAGGGCACACGCGTAATATTGACGCATAAAGGGAATGCTTGGCTGTTCTTTATGGCCAGTGTTCAGTTGCATTTGGACAGCTTTATCAAAAGCATCTCGGCCAACCTGTACATTTTTGGATAGAGTCCCGGATGTAATGACATTGAACCAATCATTAATCTCAGGACTGTATTCAGTGGCTTTTTGAAAGTATGGAAGTGCCTCTTCGTATTTAGCTTGCCTAAACAGAGCCATGCCCAGTAGTTTATTGGCATCTTTGGCAATAGGTGCAGATTTGTGCCCGAGAAACTTCGTTGCTTCGGAAATTACTTCTTCGTATTTTTCATTCTGAAGCAACTCCCAAATCTTATCTGTAATACTGAGATCAGCAGGCTTCTTCTTGAATATATTTTTAATCTTGCTTAGCACGATGATTCCTTTGTACAGCTAACAGTGTGTTTTATGTGGCCAACTGGCCACATAATAAGTATTAGTGTGGTGACCACCTAATGCAAAATAAACATAAAGCGGGACATGGTTAACTTGTTGAATATATTCTGTTATTTTTAGGGTTAGAATCGTCATCAGGAATTAAGTGGCCAAGTTAATGACTGTTTTTTTGGCAATAGTGGCCAAATTTTTGTTATTGTGAATTTTGTTCTGTTTCAGGGAAGAGGCGTTGAACATGACTAGATCTCCATTTCTACAATCTGTTGAGTCCTTTATGCTGTCTAAGCGTTATAGTCGCCGGACAGTCAAAACGTATTTGTATTGGATTAAATATTTCATACTATTTAATGATAAGCAACATCCTCGTGATTTAGGTGATAAAGAAATTGAACGGTTTTTGACTTTTTTAGCCGTGGAAAGGCGTGTCTCAGCAGCCACCCAGGCACTAGCATTGAATGCAATTGTGTTTTTAAAAACAAAATTTTTAGAGCAAAAAGTCGGCTATGTGGGTGCGTTTACTAGGTCACGTCGTAAAAAGAAAATCCCCATTGTCTTAACGATTGATGAAGTTTCCACCTTGCTTAATCAGGTGAGTGGCGTAAACAAACTGATGCTTTCACTTTTATATGGCTCGGGACTAAGACGTATCGAGCTATTAAGGCTTAGAACTAAAGATATTGATATGGACTATCTTCAGGTGCGAGTATGGGATGGAAAAGGGGCTAAAAACCGTATAACTACACTTGCATCAGAGTTGGTGGGGCCTTTGTCGGGGCAAATAAGCCATGTGAATGAGCTGCTAAAAAGGGACTTAAAAAATAAACACTATGATGGAGTTTGGATGCCTGATGGTTTAGCTAGAAAATATCCAAAGAGTCGCTTTGATTTAGGATGGCAATATTTATTTCCTGCATCTAAGGTATCAGTTGATCCTGATTCCGGTTGTATTCGGCGACACCATTTTGATGAAAGTGCGTTAAATAAGTTGGTTAAACATGCAGCGGCGAAAGCGGGAATTCGGAAGCAGGTTACTTGCCATACGTTACGTCACTCCTTTGCAACACATTTACTTCAATCAGGTGCTGACATTCGTACCGTGCAACAGCAGCTAGGTCATGCTGATGTAAAAACAACTGAGATTTATACTCACGTACTTAAACAGGGAGCACAGGGTGTACGTAGTCCATGGAGCAATTTGTAGTTTTGATGATTCAAGCTTTAGTTTGTTCAACAGCGTTAGCCCTTTTATTTTCCTTACTTCATGTTTAGAGGGGGCTATTCCTATAATAATGCTTGAGATAGTCGCTGTTTGGGTGCCCTGTGGAGTATCTTTAGGCTTTATAGAAAGCCTAAATGGAGGTATCCTGAATAGGTGATTAGCGAGCTAAGTGATTGTATAACTTATGGATAGTAGTAAGAATATATTTATAATTATTGCAGCATTCATTCTAGGGATTGCTTCAATTGTTATTTATTCTGTTGGCGTAGTGAGCAAGCTCAACCTTGAGATTAATGACATGGTTCATCAAGCTCATCTGATGGAGTTAAAAGCAGATGAGTTGAGGCAAAGCTCTGATGACCTTACTCGCTTTGCTAGAGAGTATGTAGTCACTGGCAATGTTACATTTTTAGAAAATTATTACTCGGTACTGGCTATTCGCAAGGGCGAAAAGGCGCATCCCCATCGATACCAACAAATCTATTGGGATCTATTAGAACCAACACGCTCTCTCCGTCACCCTGATACTGCGCTGACCATATCACTCCGAAATGAAATGAAGGTGCTGCCTTTTTCTGATTATGAGTTCTCCAAACTAAAAGAGTCGGAAGATAACTCCAATCAGCTTGTTAAAATTGAGGAGCAGGCATTCTTTAACATGCAAAATCAGCAGCAAGAGTTAGCCATATCCTTATTGTTTAATCAGCAATATAGCGAGGCTAAGCAGTCTATTATGTTACCGATTGATGAGTTTATGGTGTCTTTACATTCGAGAAGACAACAGGTTATCAATGATGGTCATAATGAAATGACGGCCAATTTCAAAGTGATTACTTTTTTATTGGTGGTTGGCATTCTTTTATTCATCGCTTTTTTGTATGTCTTGATCATCTCTATGCAGCGTAATTATCAAGCGATGAAAGCATTATCGAACATTGATCCGCTGACGAAAATAAGAAATAGACGTTCTTTATTCCTATTAGCTGAACAAGCGATGCAGGAGTCTAATAGGAATCAAGCACCGTTAAGCATGATGATGATCGACATTGATTTGTTTAAAGGCATTAATGATACCTATGGCCATATTGTCGGTGATGAAATTTTGTTGGATTTGGTCGCGAGGCTAAAACAGAAAATACGAAAAAGTGATCTGTTATCTCGCTATGGCGGCGAAGAGTTTATTTTATTGTTACCGGAAACAGACTTAGCTGGGGCAACAAAATTAGCGGAGAATATTTGTTCAGCGATTGATGACCAGGTCTATCAGAACGAGACCTTATCGGTTGCTTACACAATAAGTATTGGTGTTTCACAATATCAACATGAAAAGCTTGTACGGGAGTTTATTCATAAAACCGATCAAGCACTGTATCAAGCAAAAGGCAGTGGCAGAAATCAGGTTAAGGTCTTTTCTCCTGCTAGTTAAATAGCTATATTTATTGCCAGGTGAATAGACATGATCAAAAAAGCCAACCGCTGTGAGCTGGTTGGCTTTTTGATTTAAGTCTCTGTAATGAGAAGCCTATAAGTTAAGGCTGACGGCTTATGAACGAGTCAGCGCGCGTTTTTCTAAGGCTTCGATTCTGTCTTCTATTGGTGGGTGTGATGAGAATAAGGCCATAATTCCACCTTTATCATTAATACCAAAAGCGGCCATTTGTTCAGGTAATGCTGCTGGCTCTACTTGGCCAAGGCGTTTAAGTGCATTGATCATGTTTTGATGGCCTGCCAAGTCTGCACCACCGGTGTCGGCAATAAATTCACGCTTTCTTGAGAAGTACATCACGATGGTTGAAGCAAGGATCGATAAGATAACTTGCGAGACCATGACGGTAATAAAATAACCGATGCCGTGGCCTTGGTTGTTTTTGAGAATTACGCGGTCAACAATATGACCAACAACACGAGATAAAAAGACGACAAAGGTATTAACCACGCCTTGGATCAACGCTAAGGTCACCATGTCGCCATTGGCAATATGACTCATTTCATGACCGACTACGGCTTCAACTTCACCTTGTGACATGTTGTCTAATAAACCTTGTGACACGGCCATTAGCGCATTGTTTTTAGTGGCACCCGTTGCAAAAGCATTCATTTCTGATGCAGGGAAAATAGCCACTTCTGGCATTTTTATGCCGACAATTTTTGCTTGTTTTTCAACGGTGCTTATTAACCATTTCTCAATATTGCTTGTTGGATTGGTAATGACGACTGCACCTGTCATTTGTTTAGCCATCCATTTTGAAATCAGCAATGAAATGAATGAACCACCGAAACCAATGACACCAGACAGAATGACTAATGCTTGAATATTAAGGTCAGAGCCATTTTCAGCCAAGATGCTGTCAACGCCTAGCAATCTTAATGTGATACTCAATACCACCATAATGGCGATATTGGTCAAAATAAATAACATTATTCGTTTCATTGTCTTTCCTATTAAATGTTCAATAAATATATTGGGTAGACGTCATGACCTCTGTAGTGAGTCCATCGTTTTATCATCGCTATGATACAGCACAGGCTGAAATCTCCACTACACCCTACGACACTATATGGGGTTAAAAAGTGTCAATTTCAACTGTTGGTAGCGTGGGTAGGTTTATCGGTATTTGTTCAGCGCTTTGACGGCTTTGTTCACATTGTCATTCAGGTGGGAAGGCGTAATGGTGCCGATGATGATGCTGGAGATGGCAGCTTGTTGATAAATAAAGTCAAAGTTAGCTTGCACGATGTCTTTGTTGGCAACATCACTGGTTAGATGACCGCTAGCGAGCGCCTTTTTGATGAAGATGCCTTTGTTGTCGGTTGCCGCTTGTTCGATGACTTTTTGTTCGTCTTGATAATCAAGATTATGCATCACCATCGCTAAGTCAGCTTGTTGTAGTGCTAATAGGCCGCCATCAACAGTTTTAGTCGACATGCCGGTGGCACGAATTAGGCCTTGTTGTTTTAAATCTGCAAGGACTTCTAATGCACCTTGCTTGATGATTTGACTGTCATTGCCATCAGAGTGAATTAATACAATATCTAATACATCACGCTTTAACTTTTTTAAGCTTTGTTTGATGCTGGCAGTGATGAATTCTGGGGTGAAGTTGTAGTTGGATTCACCAGTTGAGTTATCAAAGGTTTCACCGACTTTGGTGGCGATCACCCAGTCGTTATTCAGTTTAGGCAGTAGTTCTCCTAAACGTTGTTCGCTGCTGCCATAAGCGGGTGCGGTATCAATGAGGTTAATACCGAGATCCCATGCTTGCGCTAATAAATCTAAAGCCTGTTTATCATTAGGTATTTTAAAGCTGCTTGGGTATTTAACGCCTTTGTTACGGCCAAGTTTGACTGTGCCTAAGCCTAACGGTGAAACGGCAACAGCCGTATTGGCAATATGATTACGTTGTTCTAAATAGACTGTCATTTAAAAGCTCGATCCCACAGTGGTTCGCTGATGTTGATAGTTGGCAAGTCAGTTATGGGTTCATGACTACCAGGTGTGATGTGAGTTTGCAGTTTTTCGATGACTTTATCAGCTAAGTCAGGTGCTAATGCCAGTTTGGTCGGCCACGCGATGTGCACATTATTTTTCGTTTCAACAAATGCGGTATCTGGACGAGTTAAGGCAGATTGTTTTGGTTCGGCACGGTTGATGGAGTGCGTAGCCCATGAAAGCTCAGGTAGCTCAAACCATGGCATGATGTCTTTTAATAAATTGGTTGCTTCGCTGGTGATTTTTTCAAAGTTTTTGCCAACACCTTGTTCGGCAATATTACCGCCGATATACCAAACCACATTACCGTCTTTATCAAAATGGCTAGTAATGGTGGCGATTGGTTTTGAGCCCGAACCGAGGCTGTGTGCATAAATTGCTGGCAGGGCTTGTGCTTTGTCTTTAGCTTTGCACATGACCATTTGCAAGGGCCGACGTTGCATAGCTGGTTTTTTGATATTTAAGCTTTTGAGTAAGGCTTCATTACCTTCGCCAGCAGTTAACACAAATTGTTGGGCGTCGATTTGAATATCATCGCCAATTTGTAGCGATTGAACAGCGCCATTGTCTTGCTGCCATTGGATGTCGGTATCGCTAGCAAATTGAATAATACGATCTTGCCAAGGTTCAACCAAACATTGGATGACGCTGGCAATGTCTAACACCGGCTCATCGAGCTGATACAAAGCACCTTTAAAGCCGGCATGTTGAAATAAAGGTGGCCTAGCTGTGTTATCGACAGTTTGCATGCGGCTACTGAGTGCTTTGCTGGCAAAAAAAGACACTATCTTGGAAGACAGTTGCTGTTTTGACCACATCAGTTGATGTTGAGCAAAGACTTTAGCTTGGCTGAGGTCGATATCGCCGTCACCTTTCAGGCACGCTTGCCAACGCGCTGGCATATCGCCAATGGCTTGGGTGGCTTTGGATAAAATACCGTTCAACGCATATTTAGCGCCACCATGAATGATGCCTTGCGAGCTTAATGTTTGGGCATTACCGATGGCCTTGTTTTCTAATAATAAGGCGTGAATGCCCATCTTATTAAGTCGGTTATGTAACCAAAGTCCTGCTATGCCAGCACCAATAATGACTACATCGGTGGTGTAACGTTTTGTAATCATTCAGTTTCGGTAAGTTGTGCGTCTAGGGCTTCACATAACCAATGACCGACGATGATATGACCTTCTTGTACACGCGCCGTTTCTTCTGCAGGAATACGAACACAGTCATCAGCAATCTCAAGTAATTCGCCGCCAACAGCACCGGTGAAGGCACAAGTCCAACAACCGACTTGCTTGGCAGTTTTAATGCCATTGATCACGTTGTCACTATTACCTGAGGTTGATAAGCCAATCGCAATATCACCGGGTTTAGCGAGGGCTTGAATTTGACGATCAAAGATGGTGGCAAAACTATAATCATTACCGTGAGCGGTGATAATGGAGGTATCGGTGGTCAGCGCGATGGCGGCTAATGGTGCGCGTTGTTTGTAATAGCGAACGACAAATTCAGCGGCAAGGTGTTGGGCATCTGAGGCGCTACCACCATTACCAAAAAACAAGACTTTGTTGCCTTGTTGTAAGCAGTCGGCAATGCGGGTGAGTAATGCATTCACTTGTGGTTCGAGCGCAAACAGGTGTTCGATCATTGCTTGGTGACGAGAAAGTGTTGAATTAAATGACACTGCTTACCTCTTCTGTATGGATAGGTGATAATATTTCGGCTTATTTGGTAATAGTGTATCAAACACCGAGTTCAATCTATGACAAAGATGATGACGGTTAGTTTTTTATTACAGATTACTATTTTTGACCATCGTTAAGACAAAGTAAATTAATGGCATCGACGCAGATTTTTTTAAGGCAAGAGCTTGCGAATAGCTGGCAGGGACAAGATGTTTTTTCTAATGTTCGGCAGCTAGAAGGCGATGTTTATCGAGATAAAGAAGGCCGTAAGACATTACGCTTTGATCTGAATGATAAGCCTTATTTTGCCAAGGTACATCAAGGCGTCGGTTGGTCTGAAATTATCAAGAATATTGTCCAACTTCGCGCGCCAGTGATCAGTGCTAAAAACGAATGGACTGCGATTAAGTTTTTAGAGCAACACGATATTGATACGATGACCATTGCTGCTTATGGTGAGCGTGGTCATAATCCTGCGAAGATTGAGTCTTTTATCATCACTGATGAACTTACCAATACGATGAGTCTGGAACACTTGGGTCAACAATGGCAGCAAACCCCGCCCACGTTTAACACTAAAAACTGCTTAATCAATAAATTAGCCAACATCAGCAAAACGATGCACGAACAAGGCATGAATCATCGCGATTATTACTTGTGTCACTTTTTGTTAGATGAAAACTTTGCAACTCATAATGTGATTGATGACTCCACTCAGTTATTTTTAATCGATCTTCATCGCGCCCAAATCCGTACTAAAACACCGCTGCGTTGGATAATTAAAGATATAGGTAGTTTGTATTATTCTGCTGCACAAGTAGCGTTGACCCAGCGTGATTTATTTCGCTTTATGAAAATCTATTCTGGAATGAGTTTGCGTGAAACCTTAGATAAACAGCATAAGTTTTGGTTGAATGTCGCCAAACGTGCTGATAAGTTGATTAATCAGTAGTGTTCGAATGAGTCAAAATTATTCATCATCTGTTGTTAATGATTTTCTACATGGTAGTAAATCGCTGAATTTGCCCTGTGAGTTAACCATAGAGCAAACGCACTTTTCTTGTACAAAAATACTCAGGTTATTACCTCGCAAGCGTTTGGTATTGCAGGCAGAAGCTGAGCAGCAACAAGCGGTGTTGAAGTTGTTTGCTAAAGCTAACAAAGGTGAGCGTGAGTACAACCGAGAGTTGCGTGGTCATCAATTAGCATTAGCGAGTGGTGTTAATGTGCCACAGTTGCTGACCAGTGATGACAATGTTGATCATTGTTTTGCTATTGCCTATCAGCTTTTAGACGATGCCGAATCATTTTCAGCCGAAGGTGTTAGAAATAAGCCAGAAAATATTAATAAACTACTGAAAATGATGGCTAAGATGCACGAATATGGCATTTTTCAAGATGATATTCATTTAGATAATTTGATGCTACACCGCTCCGATGTTTATTTGATTGATCTGGGTTCAGTCAAATGTGAACATGAAAACAAGCCATTGAGTAAGCAGACTAGCCTGCATAACCTTGCTAGGTTAGTCGCCCAGTTCTTTCCTCTGGAACAAGCTGAAATACTCAAGTTATTGCCGACCTACTATCAACAACGTCAGTGGTCATGGAATGATGATGACCATTATCAATTTGTTAAGACGCTAAAATCAGTTTGGACTAAACGAAAACTTGATTACTTATCGAAGTGTTTTAGAAACTGCACGATGACGACTTATAGTCATACTTTTTCACGAGAATATGCTTTTCGAGCAAACTTTTTGCCTGATAATCCAACTGAGTTGATTGAAAATATTGAGCAGTTGATGACCACTGGCAAGATGTTGAAAGCAGGTAATTCGGCAACGGTGGTATTGGTGGAAATGGCGGGTAAGCAAGTCGTTATTAAACGCTATAACATTAAAAGTATGTGGCATTTATTGCGTCGTACCTTGCGGATGAGTCGAGCGGCAATGTCATGGCGCAATGCAAACTTGCTAGAGTTTATTAACTTACCAACGTTAAAACCATTAGGTTTTATCGAACAAAGAATGGGCTGGTTTCGTCATACCGCTTATTTTATTAGTGAATATCATGAATCGGTTGAGCTATTGGATGAATATCAACGTCGTCAGCCAACGAATGATGAGTTAGAGCAGATCAATAATATCTTTATGTTGATGCAAAATAGTCAAATCAGTCATGGTGATTTGAAAGCACAGAACTTACTAATTGATGACCAAGGTAAGGTTATTTTGATCGACCTTGATGCGATGCAAGAGCATCGATCTGAGCGCCAGTTTTATAAAGCGTTTAATAATGATAAAAAACGCTTTCTTCGTAACTGGCAAGATTTGAAAGTAAAAGAAATATTTACCTCATTATTGTTTTAAAACAGTCGCGCTAGTCGTTAATACTCATCAGGGTAAAAGTGTTTAAAGTCTGATTCATAACGTTGTTGGATGAGCTGTTTATTACGTTGACTGATTTCTATTGCTGTATTCGGCGTTGAGTTGCGATGAGGCATCGCGGGTAGGTTGAAGCGTTGGCTGAGATAAGCCCAGTCCTCATTCATAGTTTCTAGTTTGCCTACATAATCAGTAAGTAATTCATTGTCAGACATTAAGAACCAGCTTTGTGAACGAAAGTGGCGATCGGCTTCGTTATCTGGAATCTCGCAAATTTTTTCTATAAATGTATCAAAACTGTCATCAAGGTTAATACCGTGGCAAGCAAAGATGTTTTTATCACTGTCAGGCATGGCAACTTTGTTTTTATAACAGGATACGATTCGATCGTAAGGGTTGCGAACGAATGAAAAAATAAAGGCATCGGGGTGCTGCTGACGAATTAGACTTTGTTTGATGTGTTCAGAGTGAATTTCTGAATATTCTTTGAGCTTTTTTTTATCAAAACTAGCAGAGTCTAAGCCACTGAAGTGATCAATTAATGCTACTCGAAGCGAGCGTGAAGCCACTTTAGGGATTTGAATATAACCCAGGTTATCTTTCGGTAAAAACCAAAACTCAGGTTTGCTACGACGAAGTTTTCTAAAGCGTTTAAAGTATTTAAGTTTATTAAGCATTATTAATGGCTCGGTCTACAATTAAAAATCCATTAACTTAATTAGAATAAGATTAGTTCCATTAATCTATCTGTAATTATAATCATCATTTTACTTAACTTTTTTAACGCTAAGCTAGGTTTTAATACATTTTTATAAAATTTAAAGTCAGGAGAGGTTGATAAATCAAAGAGTGTAAATAAGCTTGAGCAGGTACAATAGCTGTTCGATTTGAGAGATAACAATGAAGCTTGCAGTTTGTTTATATAAATATTTTCCATTTGGTGGTTTAGCCAGAGACTTCTTAAACATTATGTCGATATGTCGTGACCGTGGCTATCAGATAGATGTTTATGTGATGGAGTGGCAGGGTGATATTCCGGATGGTTTTAATGTTCATGTTATTCCTGTTAAAGCCTGGACAAACCACGGCAAAGTGAAGCGGTTCATCGATACGATTAGTCCACAGCTGAAATCGGGTAACTATGATCTTATCGTTGGCTTTAATAAAATTCCCGGTTTAGATGTCTATTACGCAGCGGATCCGTGTTACTTAGACCGAGTGAAAAACCAGAAAAACTCATTTTTATATCGCTTAGGTGCTCGCTTTCGTTTTTATGCACATTGTGAGCAAGCCGTGTTTGGTGCTGACAGTAACACGGTTTCATTGATGATTTCTGATGTGCAACGAGGTTTATTTAAACTGAACTACGACACTGCTGATGAACGGCTGTTGATGTTGCCGCCGGGTATATCTGTGGATAGAAAGCGTCCCCAAAACTGGCAGACGATAAGGGCGGATGTAAGAGCTAGCTTAGCGATTAATGATAATGAGTTTATCTTAATGATGGTCGGTACTGCTTTTAAAACAAAAGGTGTTGATCGTTCAATTGCTGCATTAGCATCATTGCCACCAACACTTAGAGACATCGCAAGACTAGTTATTGTCGGTGATGGCGATTCAAAGTCTTACCTAGAGCAAGCAAATAAGTTGGATGTGAAAGACAAAGTTGAATTCTTAGGTGGTCGTAAAGATATCCCACAGCTACTATTGGCTGCAGATTTATTATTACATCCGGCTAGAAAAGAAAATACTGGTACTGTCATTTTAGAGGCGATGGTGGCCGGTTTGCCGATGATTGTCAGTCAAGCTTGTGGCTATGCCAAGCATGTTACAAAATCTAGTGCTGGAGCGGTGGTTGATGAGCCATTTAATCAATTAGACTTTAATCGAAAGTTGGTGGCAACAATGCAAGACGGTAGCTTACCAACATGGTCTGATAATGGACTGGCCTATGCCAAAACTGAAGACTTATATAGTATGCCTATTAAAGCGGCGGATATTATTGAGCAGCAACTGCAACAACGCAAAACAACGTGATAATTGTGAAACCTAAATAGGGAATAGGATGAAAAAGACAATTTTAGTAACAGGTGGTGCCGGTTATATTGGCAGCCATATCTGTGTTGAGCTATTACAAGCTGGTTTTGAAGTGATTATCGTCGACAACCTTTCTAATAGTAGCCATGTTGCTTTAGAACGAATTACTCAGATTACAGATAAACCCCCGCACTTTTATCAAATTGATGTTTGTGATCGAGCTGCGCTTGCTGAGGTGTTTAGTAAACATGCTATTGATATGGCCATTCATCTGGCAGGCTTAAAAGCGGTGGGCGAATCTTGTGAGCAGCCGTTACGTTATTTTCAAAATAACTTAATATCGAGCATGGTGCTGGTTGATGTAATGCAACAGTTTGATGTCAATAATTTGGTGTTTAGCTCATCTGCAACCGTGTATGGTGATCCTGCTTCTGTACCGATTGACGAGTCTTTTCCTTTATCGGCGACCAACCCTTATGGTCGAACTAAGTTAATGATTGAAGAGATGCTGACCGATATTACTAAGTCGTCAGCAAACAAGTTAAAAGTTGTCTTACTTCGTTACTTTAATCCTGCAGGTGCACATCATAGTGGTCTGATCGGTGAAGATCCTAATGATATTCCTAATAACCTATTACCTTATGTATCACAGGTTGCAGTGGGTAAACTGAAACAGGTTGCTGTATTTGGTGATGACTATGCAACAGTGGATGGCACTGGAGTGAGGGATTACATTCATGTGGTTGACTTAGCAAAAGGTCATATTCAAGCGCTGACATTTTTAGAACAATCCTCTCCTGAACATCTGTGCACGGTGTTTAATTTAGGTACAGGTCGTGGCTACAGTGTATTAGAAGTGATTGAAGCGTTTAAAACGGTATCTGGTCAAGAAATCCCTCACCAAATTGCACCGAGACGTGCAGGTGATATTGCTGAGTGTTATGCCGATCCTAAACTGGCAAATGAGCAGTTAAATTGGCATGCAGAAAAGACCTTAACCGATATGCTGGAAGATGCTTGGCGTTGGCAGTCTATGAATCCTGATGGTTATGCTGAGCTTACTGACTAGGAATAAATTAGGCTGTGTTATTACGTTTTAAATCTTGGCGGGTGTTTGCACCGTGGAATAAATCCACTGTCCCTAGTGAGTTAACATCCTTTGAAGCCGCTTATCAATTAACCGGCAAGATCATTTCCAAAAGCAGTCAAAGTGAAATTTTTGCTTATCAACATGCAGACAAAACCTTTTTTGTTAAACGTTATTTTCGAACTAAAGGTTTAGCAAGTTGGTTTGGCTGGTCGCGATTTGATTTGGAAAGTAATAACCAGCAATGGTTTAATCAGGTTGGAGTGTCTGCTGCACGAGTGGTCGCTATTGGTAAGCAGGGCTTGTTGTTTAAGACTTTTAAAGGTGTATTAGTTACCGAAGGCATTGCTAATAGCCAAGAGTTGGTTGAGATTGCTAAGCAAAGCCCTGAGCTGTTTCGTAATAAGGCTTGGGCTGATACGGTTATTTTTCAGTTAGCAGAGACGATTGCAACCATCCATCAAGCGCGCTTTTGCCATAATGATCTACATTGGCGAAATATCTTAATTCAGCAATCAGCTGAGCAGAGTGAACCTAAAGTTTTCTTGATTGATTGCCCGTCAGGTAAGAAATGGACTTGGCCTTTATTGAACTATCGAAAGCTAAAAGACTTAGCGAGCTTAGACAAACTCGCTCCTAACTATTTAACAAGAACGCAACGGTTACGTTTTTTTATGCACTATCGAGGCATTAGCGAGTTAACGTTGAGTGATAAGCTGATAATTCGTGCTGTGATTGAACATAAACGTAACCGAGTTAAACGAAAATCTAAGTAAGATTAGTTTGTTTTGGTTATAGCTCTAGTTTGGCGATGAAACGATCCCAGCGACGGACAATTTTTTGATCGGCAAAAAAGTGCACATAATTACAAATGGGAAAGAAATCTGAGTTGCCAATATTATCGATGATAAACAGTTTGCCTGCACCATCTTTTGATAGTTGATACAGCATATTCTTCGGTTTCATTGCCATCGACATAATATGGTATTTCAACAAATATTCTCGAAGTTCAATCAATGCTGTTTGTAGCTGCTGTTGATTATTGGCAATAAAATCTTTATCGGCGAGATAATGCTCTAAGGTTTGGCAGATCTTACCATTTGGATCACGAATAACATCAAAAACAGCACCGGGACCTAAGCTGGTTTCAATGTTGCCATGGAATTTAGGTAATAAATCCCATGCAATATTTCGTTTCTGCAATTGCTGATAATAGCCTTGTTCGCGTTTGGTTTCTTGTTGGTTACCATTGGTCACCACTTTGATGCATAAGGCGGCATTGTCAGGGTGAACAAATACTTCGCGATGCAGGCCTTTGCCAAATTTTTCAGTGCGATCTAAGGTAATCATGATTTGGTAATTAAGATGTCTTCCATTACCAAATACTCAAGATCTGAGCCATAGAACATATTTAATGCATCGGTTGGACTACAGACCATAGGTTCACCACGGCGGTTTAATGAGGTATTAAGTAATACACCATTACCATTCAGCTTTTCGACCTGTTCAAGCAGTTCGTAATAACGAGGGTTAGTCGCTTTGGTGACGATCTGTGCCCGAGCAGTACCATCTTCATGCACCACTTCTGGAATACGTGACCTCCAGCTTTCAGCCACATCGAAGGTAAATGTCATATAAGGGCTAGGATGTTCTGTTTGCAATATTTCAGGTGCAATCCTATCCAATATGCTTGGACAAAATGGACGCCAGCGTTCGCGATATTTAATTTGGGCATTGATGCGATCAGCTACACCTTTATGATTGGGGCTACCGATGATGCTACGGTTACCTAATGCGCGTGGGCCAAACTCCATCCGACCTTGAAACCAAGAAACAGGGTTACCAGCATTAAGTATTTCAGCGGTTTGTTTAGTGGTATTTTCTAAATGTTGCCATTGCACATCTTGTGGATAGTCTTCACACGCTTTAATACATTGCTCTGTTGTATAAGAAGGGCCTAAGTAGACATGCTCCATCTTTTCAACGGGCACGCCAGCATTTTGTGAAGCATAACTAGCAGCGCCAATTGCTGTACCTGCATCACTCGCTGCTGGTTGAACGAATAGTTCTTTGACGTCAGGCAAAGCAATAATACGTTGGTTGAGTTTTACATTTAGAGCGACACCACCGGCAAAACAGACCTTGCCTGTTTCTTTAATAATATCGCCAAGGTAATAATCAATTAAGTGGAGTGCTGTTTTTTCTAATAAATCTTGAATGCTAGCTGCATAGTCTATGTACGGGTCATCAATCTCATCACCATCACGGATTGGACCTAACCAATCGATCAGCTGTTTACTGAAGAAATAACCTTTGCCGTCTTTTTTGTAGCGTCTTAAGCCTACGGTATTGACCAGCTTGGTATTGATTTTGAAATCACCATCTTTAAAGTCAATCAAGCGTGAGAAATCAAAGCGTTTAGGGTTGCCATAAGGTGCCATCCCCATCACTTTGAATTCGCCGTCAAGCATTTCAAAGCCGAGTAGTTCTGTTAAAGCACCGTACATGCCGCCTAATGAATCTGGATCATAGAATTCTTTGATTTTATGAATCTTGCCGTTTTCACCATAACCAAAGAAGGTAGTGGCATATTCACCTTTGCCATCAATACCGATAATCGCTGTTTTTTCTTTAAAGCCTGACAGGTGATAGGCACTGCTAGCATGAGCAAGGTGATGTTCTACTGCTTCAAACTTAACGCGTTTTGAGTCAATGCCTAGATCATCGAGCAATTTCATTACATTGCGATGGTTTCGCCAGTAACGACGGTTACCGGTGAAAAGGGCAGTAAAAGCACGATCAGGTGCATACCAGTGACGTTTTGCATAATGCCAGCGAGCAGGGGATGTTAAGCCAATTTCAGCATAGGGAAAAGCGACAATATCGACTTGCTCTGGTTTTATTCCTGCTTGCTCTAGACAAAACTTAGTCGCTTCATAGGCCATCTTACCTTTGGCGTGTTTATCGCGAAGAAAACGTTCTTCTTCGGCTGCTGCAACAAGTTTACCGTCAATATATAACGCAGCGGATGCATCATGATTTACTGCACCAGAAAGGCCTAATACGATCATAGTGAAATTCTTCTATCTTTTAGCTAGCGGGAAATGGCTGTAAGTATACAAGTTGCAACGGAAAGGGACTACCTGCGTTTGTCCAAGATCCTTTTTTCAATGGCATGCCAAAGAGTTTTTGATTTAGCAGACAATTGTTTTTCTTGTCGATAGGCTTGAAATAAACGTACATGATCTTTGCGTGACCAGCCTTTAGCATGACGATATAGAGTATAGAGGTCTCTAAAGACAGCCTGCTGCTTAAAAAAACGCCATTTTAACTTCTCTAAATCGATAAGTTTGATATCCCAACCATCTCCATCAGGTCTGACAAAGATATGTTTGAGATAGAGACAATTATGCTGAAAATGGTGGCGATGAATTTGGCGTAAGGTATCAGCTACAGCTACCAGTAACTTTTCTTTGTGTTGAGCATTGTTGATTAAGTCGCCAGAATCTAAAAAACGTTCGGACTCAAGAGGAATATAATCATCTAATGCTTTAGTGATTAAAATTGCTTGTAAGTTACCGTTGTTTATACGTTTGGCAAAAAAGGCCAGTTCCATGATGGGTAACCCATGTTTACTCATTCGTAGGATATTTTGATACTCGCGTTGGAAAGTAGGCATGCCACGAACAGGATGTAATAGTGTTCGGGTAATGTGGTTTTCCTGACGTTTGATAAATACACTGACTTTACCTTCAGCGGTATTTAAATCTAACTTAATCACGCCACTCCAACCACCACGGCGCTTGTTAGGCTCTTCAAACCATTCTGTTGTTAAGTCCCAAATAGCATCAAAGTCAGCCAAGTTATTGTTTGCGAATATTTGTTGCCAATCTTTGTTCCAGTGTTGTTTCATCGTCGTGATTTTTCCGTCAGTTTGTATCTTTCGATACTGATATTACTTGGTAAACACTCGCTTTGTCACCTCGAGCATTTTGTTGACTAAAAATAGGCTCAAGCTGCATATTTGCTTTCATTGCGGCTAAGGCTTTATTTTTACGCTTTTCGACTAAGATTAAATAATCAAACTGCTGGTAACTGGATGTTATTTTCTCAAACTCATAACGGTGATAAGCATTATTGTATGAGCCAATATCTAGTCGAGTTAACTGATGCTCTGGTTGATGAGTTCGGTAGTAATAATTGATGTATTCATCATCGGTAAGTACTTTACTTTCAGATGGAAGGTTTTGGCTGGCCCAAATGGCAGTGTTTTTCACGTAATGTTTAGAGTTAGATTTAGTCATGCCAGCAATAAAGTTGATGGTTAATACTAGAGCTATAATAGTTAACCACGACCATTTTTTTTGTTGCCATGTTTGTTGAATGAGTTGGCATAGTCGTGGCAATAGCAATAACAGTAAAGTTAAGATAGCAACGATGGCATAACGTTTAGATACAAAGAAATGATTAAACATAAATATCGCTAAGATGCCGATATTTATTAAGAAAAAGTAAATAAATAAATTACGGTAAGCGGATGGTGGGCTGAGTTTATATTTAAAATGACTGGCAATATATAGACCTAAATAACCAACAGTGAGTGCTTTAATCAGTTTATAAAATAGCATCACCAGCAAGCCTGAACTTAAAATTAAGCCGCTATAGTCAGCGGAAAATTTATTAAGCACTTGATGTTCTACAATCGAAGACCTAGCGGTGAAATTGGCTAAAAACTTATCGGGCTCAATATAATTTACGACAGTAGCCAGTTTGCCAAAAGACTCTGCGAATCCCGTTAAGCTCATGGATACGACTGAGCCAATCACTAAACTAAAAATGACCACGTAGTTAAGTTTAAGCCATTGTTTTAATGCGGTAGTTACTGGTGTCGTAAATAAAACATACAGCGGTAAGCAGGCTAATAAAATGGCACCTTCGATACGAAATAAGGTGGCGGTGATGATTGCTAGTTGCCAGAAAGTCGCATTGTTGAAACTAGGCAGCTCAATAAATTTTATAAACCGATATAAGCCGAGTAGGCAAAACGCCCAATAACCAATATCTCTAATCACGAAGCTTCGATAGTCATTGAGGGTGATAAAGCAAAGCATGATCAATGCAGCAATGAATAGTTGTTGCTGGTTGGCGAGTGTTTTTTTACTGAGTAAAATTAGACTGTCAGTAAGTAATACAAATAGTAAGGTATTGATTACATAAGCACTTAGCTCAAGAGGTAGTTGAGTGAGTTGATGAACAAAAGCAATGCAAATAGAGAAAAAAGGCCAGTTATAGAGTTTAACCGTTTCAGCTAAACCACCTTGCAGAAATGCTTCGGCAGTTTCAATATACAAAATGCCATCACTATTAATTAAATCGTCACTATAAACAGCAAACAGTGAGAGTAGTAGGCTGATGGTAGCCGTAAAAAAGCGTATTTTAGTGGTGTTGTCTGGTGTGTTATCCATTAGTTTTTCTCGTCCTGGCTCGCTAAGTTAATCGTTGTTACAAGGCTGATTATTTGCTGGCTGTTAATGTCTTGCATACAGCGATGGTGCTGTTGTCCACAGGTTCGTTGAAAGCAGGGCCCGCAATCGACATCAATTTGCACTACATGGGCATTTTCAGCAAGTGGTGGTGTAAAGCTGGGTGAGGTTGGCCCATAAATAGCGATAAGAGGCGAGTGTAATGCCGCCGCTATGTGCATTAAGCCGGAGTCATTGGCAATGACCGTGTTTGCGGTCGCTAATAAATCAATCGCTTGCTGCAGTTCGGTTTTGCCACACAAATTATAAAGTGCGTTAGTTTTTGAAATATTAGCTTCGATTTCACCGGCGATAGCTTGATCTGCTTTAGACCCTAAAATAATCACTTGCCAATTTTGCATTAAAAAATGATTAGCGACGTCCGCGTAATATGAACTGGGCCATTGTTTGGCTGGACCAAACTCTGCACCGGGACAGAGTATGAGTCGTTTCATACCAGAATTTTTTTCGGCAACCAGACTTTGTTCGGCAGGTTTCGCTACCATTAAGGGAGCTTGGTAACTTGGTGCGGCGTAAGCTTGTGAGGCTGGGTAAGCTAACGAAACATAACGTTGCACCATCATTGGTAAAGCTTGTTTATCCAATGTGCGAATATCATTGAGCAAGCCATAACGCATTTCGCCTCGCCAGCCAGTGCGTAGAGGGATATTGGCAAACCATGGAATAAGCGCTGATTTCCATGAGTTAGCTAAGACGATAGCTTGGTCATACTTTTGTTGGCGAAGTTGCCGACCTATTTTCTTTCGCAGCCCCCAGCCAAAAGTGCCATGGCTTACCGGCATGGTAATGGCTTGGTTCACCTCGGGCATACGGTCTAATAAGGGCTTGGTCCAAGCTAAGGCCAGCACATCAATAATGACCTGAGGGTTATCTTTTTTTAATGCAATAAATAAGGCTTGTGCCATCACCATATCGCCAATCCAGGAAGGGCCAACAATTAGGATTTTTTTGATTGAGCTTCGAACCACGGTCATTATTTAATGCAGAGTGCTATGGGCTATAAAAATAAAGATAGCACCTGCAGCAATCAGCACAATTTGTTGGATTGTTTCTGATAATTTGACGCGATTGTGTAGACCTGGAATTAAGTCGGCAACAGCTACATATATAAAGCTAGAGGCCGCAACTATTAAGATATACGGCAATAGATGTTGCATATCAGATAAAGTGAAATAGGCCAATAAGGCGCCAGCAACGGTACCTAAGCTAGATAAGATGTTGTAATACAATGCGGTACTGCGTTTAAAGCCGCTATGTAATAAAATAACAAAATCACCTAACTCTTGTGGAATTTCATGAGCTGCGATTGCTAAGGCGGTCACAACACCTAGATGCAGATCGGTCATAAATGCAGCAGTGATTAATATGCCGTCAACAAAGTTATGGATGGTATCGCCGACTAAAATTAAGGTGCCAGTGGCTTTGTTTTTAGCATCTTGGCTAGGATGGTGATGACCTTGCTGGTCAGGAGCGGGTAAATGACCATCACAATGATCGTGGTGACAATGACGCCATAACACCATTTTTTCTAATACAAAAAACAGTAATAGGCCTAGTAATAAGGTTAAGCCAATATCATGGGCATCAACGGCAAACTCATGTTCCATGGCATGCGGGATCAAGCCTAGGAATGAGGCTCCCAATAAGGCGCCAACAGCAAAGCTAACAAGGTGCGGCACCGCTTTATTTCTAGCACTATCTGACAGTAGTAAAAAAGACGAAGCAATGACGACACTTAATACGCCACCGAGTAAGCTAAAGCCTAGGATCCAAAAAAACAATTCCATACTTGACCAATAAAACGAAAAATAATTAGCTGATCATACCTTATTTGTCTGCCAACCAGATCATTGTGGCCATTCTGCCGGTTACGCCTTCGCGGCGATAAGAGAAAAACTGTTGGGAGTCGGAGACGGTACAGAATTGACCGCCATAGATCGCGGATATTCCATTGCTATTTAGGCGCTGTTTGGCAAGGTGGTAAATATTGGCTAAATAATGTTGTTCATCGGTGGACTGGAAGGCTGATGAGGCTTGGGGATCGCAACCAACAAACTGCTGATAAACATCTTCGCCCACTTCAAATTGACTGGGACCAATTGCTGGGCCAAACCAAGCCATAATTTCAGACGGAGGACATGAAAAATGAGCAATAGTTTTTTCAATAATGCCTGCTTGTAAACCTCGCCAGCCAGCATGAATGGCGGCAACCATGGTGCCTTGTTGGTCGCATAATAAAATGGGTAAGCAATCGGCTGTCATGATGGTGCAAACATGGTGGCTATATTGACTTACCATAGCATCAGCGACACTATCTGTTTGCCAGTTTTGACTGGTTAATACATCGGTACTATGTGTTTGCTCTAACCAGCGCGGGGCCTCAGGTAGTTGTGCAGAGTCAGTGATTAATTGCCGATTTTTTAATACTAAGTCAACATCGTCACCAACATGTAACCCCAAATTGAGTTGCTCATAGGGGCTTAAACTGTAGCCGCCGTTGCGTGTAGTACTGATGGCTATAATGTTTTTCGGTGCAGGCCAGTCAGGTACGATCCAGTTATTGCTCGACATTATTGAGGTAGTACAGCCATTCATTAAATAAGTTTTGATCTACTGCCGCGATGGTGGACCGAGATGATAACGTCTTGTTATAAACTGGCTCATTTTCTAAGGTACGCGCCATGCCACCTGCTTCTAATAAGATGAGCTGAGCGGCGGCATAATCCCAAAGTTGTTGTTTGCCATGAAGGTAAATATGAGCCCGACCTGCGGCAATCCAGCATAATTCAAGTGCAATTGAGCCCAGACTGCGTTGTGAGCCGAATGGGATATCGGTGACTAATTGTGTCGCCATCGATTTTGGCAGACGTTTGAAGTCTATTAGGGCTATGGTTTGTTTTAAGTTAAAGCCAGTGTTTTTTAAGTTCAACTTTTCGTTGTTTAACCAAGCGCCTTGTCCTTTCACAGCTGAAAAGCATTCGTCATGGATTGGATCATAGACTAAACCAAATACAATTTCACCTTGATCTATTAATGCCAGTGATACCGCAAAATAAGGTACGCCGGCAGCAAAATTACTGGTGCCATCAACTGGATCTAAACACCACAGTGCTTGTCCGGAATCAAACAAGGCTTGCTGCTGTTCAGCTGTCATCTCTTCACCCAGCAATACAGTGTCAGGGCAAAGTTCTTTAAAGGCCTGTTGCAATTTTAATTGCACGATATGATCAGCTTCGGTGACGATGCTACCATCGGTTTTATATTGACGCTCAACCTGATTAAACCGCGGTAATATTTCGGTTTTAGCAACGGAGATAACAAGTTGTTCGATCTTCTGTCTATCTAAGTTCATAGTGGCGTCGATGTGGTTATAAATGAGGATTGTATTCAATCCATCGGCAAGAGAAGGTAAACTATAGTTGATTACCATTTTAAGCATAATTTATATAATAAAATAGACACTGATGCGCATTTCTAGATTTTTTTGTCCCGAACTTGATGTAAATAATAAAACCTTCCCGTTACCTGAGGCAGCTCATCGTCATGCTGTGCAAGTTTTACGGTTAAAAAAAGGGGCGAAGTTACAGGTGTTTGATGGCGGTGGTGTTGAGTTTGAAGCGACTCTTGACAGTGTTGCTAAACGACAGTCAACGATCACGCTGGGTGAGCAAGTAAATAATGAACTGGAATCACCGTTAACAATCACTTTATTACAAGGCATCTCTCGCGGTGAGCGAATGGACTATGCCTTACAAAAAGCTGTGGAGTTGGGTGTAAATAAAGTGGTGCCTGTTCTGACCGAGCGGTGCAATGTGCAACTGTCGAATGGCCGTGCTGACAAGCGTTTACATCATTGGCGAGGCGTTATGGTCAGTGCTTGTGAGCAAAGTGGTCGCAGTGTATTGCCTGAACTGAGCGATATCATGTCATTAGATGATGCCTTGCTAGATAATAAAGACGTGACGTGTTTGGTGTTAGACCCACTCGCGGCGCAAGGTTTTAGTTCTATCGACAAAACCTCATCAGTAAGCTTACTGATTGGTCCTGAAGGCGGTTTAACTGAGCAAGAAGTGCAGTTGGCAAGCGCGAATGAGTACCAAGCGGTTAATTTTGGACCTAGAATTTTGAGAACAGAAACGGCTGCGGTTGCTGCGCTGGCTGTGATGCAGTCACTATGGGGAGATTTGGCTTGATAGATAATGGTTTGACCATTTTATTATTGTTAGGACTAGCCTGGTTTTGGTGGGATAGTCGCGGTGTGCATGAGAAAGCGATTGCGGCGGCCAGACATAATTGTGACCGTGCTGGTGTGACATTTTTAAATGATACTGTGGCATGGAGTAAAATCCGCCTGAAAAGGAATCGTCAAGGCAGAGTACAATTACAACGTAGTTATATTTTTGAATTTGCCAGTGATATGCAGCAAAGCTATCAAGGTGAAATTATTATGTTAGGCCATCAGGTCAATAAAATAAGCCTAGATGCATATCGGGTTGGCTAACTAGTTTTAAAGCCGGGAAGGAGACTGAAATGCAAAAAATTGCACTGGTCGTAGATGACTCTAGGGTTGCAAGGATGACTCTGAGTAAATTATTAGTTGCGCAGGACTTCGATGTTGTTGAAAAGGCCAGCGGCGAAGATGCCTTAACTTATCTTTTGTCTGAGCCAGTTCGACCGGCTATTATTTTCATGGATGTGATGATGGGGGGCATGGATGGGCTGGCAGCAACAACAAAAATAAAATCCACTCCAGATCTACAGATTATTCCTGTTGTCATTTGTACCGGAAATGATAGCGATGCTGATCGCGATAAGGCAATGGCTGTTGGTGCTAAAGCCGTTTTATCTAAGCCGCCAGTCGCTGAGCAACTAGATGCAATAGTAGCCTCAATTACGATAGCGAAACCTGAAGCTATCGTTGAGCCTGAACAGCAAGCCGTTACTATTAATGAAGCTGAGTTGGTTGCTAGTGTGATGTCGAAAATTGAACAGGATTTATTAGCTCAAGCTAAGCTGCATGCCCGTGAGATAGCTGAAGATATCAGTCGTCAAATAGCGGAAGATACCGCTGAAAAAGTGGCAAAAGAACACGCTAAAATAGAAACGCAGGCCATGCTACCGGAGCTCACTGCAACTGTAAGTCAAGCAGCTAATACGGTAGCAGAAGAAACTGCCAACCGAGTGTGCAAAGTTGTCGCCAATGAATCGGTTGCTAAAAATGCAGAACTTGCTGTGCAGCGTGCGGTAAATAACCTGGGCTTAGCTGAAAAAATGATGGCCATGTTGGCTAATGAAGGTGCAACTTGGTTAAACCGACAGCAGCAACAACTGCAAGCCACGTTAGATAAGCAATTAACAGAGTCCATGCCTGCTAAAATAGAAGCGTATTTACAAGAAAATTTATCGGTGAAAATAGGTCCTATTGTTCATGCCGCCGTGCAAGAAGCGCTGCCAAAAACGGCTGATACAGAACAAGAAGATGCCTTGGCTTTATTAACTCAGCGAGTGAGTAGCTTAAATAGTATGGTTATCGGGCTCGGTGTAGCCGTGGTTGTTTTATTGGTACTTAGTTTTGTTTTGTAGTTGTGTTGTTAGATAACAAAGATGCAATTCACGGAATAGAGATAGAAACATTGAATATTGCTAATGCATTGAGTTATGGTCGCCAAGAATTACAGTCATCTGATAGCCCTGATGTTGATACACAGGTATTGTTATGCCATGTTTTAGACTGCCAAACCGTCTATTTACATAGCTGGTCAGATCAGGAATTAAGCATGGCACAGCAGCAGCAATTTGAAGGTTATTTGCAGTTACGCAACAATGGTCGGCCTGTTGCCCATATTATTGGTCAGCGTGGTTTTTGGAGTTTAGACTTAAAAGTTACCGATGCGACTTTGATCCCGCGTCCAGATACCGAGTTATTAGTGGAATTAGCCTTAGCTAAAATTCAGCCAACAATGACCGTTGTTGATTTGGGCACGGGCACCGGTGCTATCGCGCTGTCATTAGCTGTCGAGCATACTGACACGACAATTTTTGCTAGTGATTATTCGGAGGGAGCGTTAGCTGTCGCTCAACACAATGCACGCGCGAATCAATTATCCAATGTTCATTTTATACAGGCCAGCTGGTTGACTGCTTGTCAGGATGAATGTTTCGACATGGTTGTCAGTAACCCTCCTTATATTGAAGATGATGATCCGCATTTATTGGCAGGCGATGTACGCTTTGAACCGTTGTCTGCATTAGCATCTGGTGCGGATGGTTTGGATGATATTCGCCTCATTGTTGAACAAGCACACCGTTGTCTTAGAGCGGATGGCTGGTTATTGGTTGAGCATGGCTATCATCAGGCTAAGCAGGTTAGAGACTTATTTACAGGTGCAGGTTTTAACCATGTTAGCTCCCATCAAGACTTTGGCGGCAATGATCGGGTAGTTATGGGCCAACTGACGTTATAATGCTTGCCAGACGTTTAAAAAGTCAGAAATTTTATGAATGATGAACAACTGCTACGTTATAGCCGTCAAATTTTATTGCCTCAGATTGATATTGAAGGCCAGCAAAAACTATTAGACAGCCATGTATTAATTATTGGACTGGGAGGCTTAGGCTCACCGGTTGCAATGTACTTAGTCGCCGCGGGTGTCGGCCGTTTGACTTTAGTCGATGATGACCTTGTCGAGCTGTCTAATTTACAGCGACAAATAATTCATGGCCAACAAGATATTGGTCGCACTAAAGTAGAGTCTGCAAGTGACAGTTTGACGGCTATAAATAGTGAGGTAGAGCTAGAATTAATAGCTGAACGTCTAGATGAAAAGCATTTAGAGCAAGCAGTCATAGCGGCTGATGTGGTGGTGGATTGCAGTGATAATTTTGCTACACGTTTTTTATTAAATAAAGTAACACAACGCTGCCAAACACCATTAGTGTCTGGCGCTGCTATTCGCATGGAAGGCCAAGTCACAGTATATGATTCGCGCCAACACGATAGTGCCTGCTACCGCTGTTTATATGAAGATAAAGGTGAGATGCAAGAAAGTTGCTCAGAACGGGGTGTGTTATCGCCATTATTAGGTATTATCGGTGGTGTTCAAGCTGTCGAAACAGTCAAAGTCATTACGGGTGTGGGTGATGATTTATCAGGTCGCTTACTCATTTTAGATGCGTTTAGTATGACTTGGCGTGAGATTAAACTGCGACGGGATCCCAATTGTCCAGTATGTAATAAATAACAACTACGGTTGAAAGGTAACTCAAATTTTATGAAAACACGTATGGATAATGTACCTCTTGAGCAAGCAGCGGAAATCGCCTTACAGCAAGCAAAACTCTTGGGTGCGACTGCGGCCGAAGTAGGCGTAAGTCATAGCACGGGTTTGTCTGTTACTGTTCGCCAAGGTGAAACTGAAACGTTAGAGCATAATAATGATACCGGCTTGGCGTTAACGGTTTATTTAGGTCAAAGCAAGGCATCAGCTAGCACCTCTGATTTACGACCGGAAGCGATTGCCGATACCGTGAAAGCGGCGTGTGATATAGCTAAATATACCCAGGCTGATGATTATGCTGGCTTGGCAGATAAAGAGCTAATGGCCACCGAGTTTCCAGATTTATCGTTATATCATCCATGGGATATTGATGCGGAACAAGCAATTGTACTTGCTACAGAATGTGAACAAGCCGGCCGTGATGTTGATGCTCAAATTTCTAATTCAGATGGAGCAACCTTATCGACTCATGAAGGCGGTCGTGTTTATGCAAATAGTCATGGCTTTGTAGGCAGCACTAAGAGTAGTCGCCATAGCCTGTCATGTACCTTGATTGCTAATGACGAGTCTGGCATGCAACGTGATTATTGGTATGACATTGCTCGCGCCGGGGGCGATTTAGCATCTGCACAAGCTATTGGTCAGCGAGCAGCAAAAAATACCTTAGCTAGATTAAATGCCAGAACAGTGAAAACTGGTTCCTACCCGGTTATCTTTGCTGCCGATATTGCACCGTCATTGATTGGCCAGTTAATTGGAGCTATCCGTGGTGGCGCTTTATATCGTAAGTCATCATTTTTGTTAGATCAGTTAGGTGAGCAGATCTTTCCGGACTTTATGCATATTCACGAACAACCGTATCTATTAAAAGGGCTAGGTAGTTGTGCTTTTGATGGTGAAGGTGTGATTACACATGCTCGTGATATCGTTAAAGATGGTGTATTGGAAAGCTATGTTTTAGATAGTTATTCCGCTCGTAAATTGAATATGACAACCACAGCAAATTCGGGTGGCGTTCATAACTTAACGGTTGAAAGTGGAGAGCATGATTTTGCTAGTTTATTAAAACAGCTTGATACCGGCATTATTGTCACTGAAACTATGGGCATGGGCATCAATATTGTGACGGGTGATTACTCGCAAGGTGCAGCAGGCTTTTGGGTAGAAAATGGTGAGATTCAGTACCCAATTGATGAGTTCACCATTGCCCATAATTTGCGAGATATGTTCATGGGTATTCAAGCGGTAGGCAATGATGTTGAGCTACGAGGTAATACGCGTACCGGCTCTATATTACTGGAGAGTATGACTGTCGCTAGTTAGCGATAAACAGCAGTGAGCAGCGCGGTAATATCGGTTAATTCACCGACAGCAAACAGTTTAGTTAATACTTCTCGAATCTGTTTAACTTTATGTTGGCTATGATTTCGTAATTGAGCTAGTTGCTGAACCAAATCGACCTCTTCAGCCATTGCGTTTAAGCTCAGTGCTGATATTGAGCAATGGAAGAAATGATGGTGTTGATGCAATAAAGCCTGATTAATAAATAAGCTTTTTTGCACGGCATTATTAAAGTCATGTTCGCTATTAATATGCCAGCGACCGTTATTATCTTGGTAACAATACAGCCCAAAACTAATATAAGATTCGCTGTTATCGGCAAGCGGTTTGATGAGTTCGGCGATAGCAGTAATTGAGCCCTGCAAGCTCAACCATAAATCATGTTTAGTCAGAGCTAGGTTGCCATCTGTGGTTGCAACCGCTTGCAAAATACGTTTATTTTCTTTATCCATACCGAAATAAAGAGGTATAGCGGTCAGTTGGGCACTTAATAATGAGGCAAAAACCTGACTCTGTTGGCTGATTGCAATATGAGTATTATTCTCGACTAACTGTTCTTTATTGAGTTCAATGGCAGTGGTAAAAAATTTGTTAATACTACGTGCACAGGCTCGACTATCGCGTTGAAGACCTAGATGAGTTTCACCATCCCAAAAGTGGCTATTTCGTACAATATAAGGAACATTGTGCAGTTTTACTTCTTTGGTCAATGTCTGCCAGCGCACAAATTCGATAAAGAGGCGAGCACCTTGTTGAATATCAATATTACCCGTTAAGCTCAGAGCTAAACCTGATTCAGATACATCATTGGTAGTGATTGTGAACTGTTGGTTATTAAAGTTTACTGTTACCTCGGTTTTTATAAAGAAACGTTGGTTTTCACGATCAGTATTATGCTGAAGGTTAGTAGGTTTAACGGCATTAATTACGGGGCTAAATTCAGTTTTTTCGGGTCGGTCAGCTTTGATAGGCTGTTGTAAATGCTGACAACTACTAGTGATATTGTTGACGGTGATTAATGTGGTAATGTTGGTCAAGCACTGTTGGAATGCTTGTGCGTCATCACTATTGTGTTTGGCAATTACTGCAATTTCACTGGCAAAGGATTGTATATCTGTTTGCAGCTCAGTTGCCTGTAATAACAGTACTTGGCTATCTTGTTGCTGAGAATGCCAACTTAGTAATGCAGCAACTGCTGGTGCATTATTACAGCTAGCAGCAGTACTCGTTAATTGTTCGGCTTGCTGAGTGATTAAAACAAGTTGAGCGGACTGTTGTTTTAAAACCTGATGCAAAGGTAGTAGCGATAAATCAAAGGCACCGTCATCTTGTCGTAAAACCTGCAATGATTCATTAGCCATTGCCGTCATATGACAGGTCTGAAGAGTATTTGTACTATCGTTAGAATTTAACCAAAAGAACGAGCTGGTGAAAGCCTGACAATATAGCCGTAAATAAAATACGCTGGCCAGGTTAAATAATTCATTATCTAAATCTAAATGTTCTGGCGTATTGTGTTGTTGGCTCCAACGATCAAACCAGTTGGTAACCTTGTGATCATCCTGACGGTTACGAGCCAAAATAAGATAGCTATGCAAATCATCGTGAGTGATTTTGATTATTTTATAGGCTACTTTACTAAGCGTAGCTGATAGTTCTGGCAAGCTCACCGCGACCATATCACCTTGCTCTAAGGTATACGCTCGTTTGAGTGACAGTCTAATTGAGCTGGTTGTGATGTCTATCGTGGCAGCATGATAAAGTACATCAGCAATATGGATATCGACTGGGGTCGAAAAGCTAATTCTGGGTTCTTTACGTTGCAATTGAGAGTCAAATGCAATCAGCTGCACATGCTCTTTATCACTGGTTAAAATAGCTTTGGTCGCGGTTTTGTTGGTAACTTGAGTCGTTGCTGACAGCTTTTTGAGTGCTTTTAGTAGCGCTTCATAGACACCAACGGTATAACTGCCATTAAAGCGATCTAATAATTGCTTGGCAATTAAATAGCCTCGGTCATCAAGGTAGTGTGTTTTACCGCCAAAAGAGTAAGCCTGACATTCTCCTGCCACTTTGCCGCGTAAGTCGATAACTCGGTTACAAAGCTTATTTAAACGTTGCTGATCCATTTGTTTCAGGAAGGCTTGGTTTTTTGGCGCTTTGCTAGTGGAGTTATCAACCATAATTAACTCATCTTAATTGGCACTGTATTCATTAGGTGTTTTAGCATTAATACTTAATGCGTGGATCGCAGTTTTCATTAAGTCCCCCACAGTGTCATAGACGAGGCGGTGACGCTTTATGAGCGTTAAGCCATCAAAGGCTTCACTAACTATAACAATGTTGTAGTGACCGCCACCCGTATTGCCAGCATGGCCGGCATGCAAATGACTTTCATCTTGAACCTCTAACACAGTTGGCTTTAATGCCGATAGTGAAGACTGCAGTGCTTGTATGGTATCGGTCATGGCAGGACTTTTTTAAATGGTTTAACGACAACCTTGGCATAAACACCAGCTTCAATATAAGGATCGGCATCAGCCCATTGTTGAGCAGCAGCGAGATCTGTAAATTCTGCAACCACCAAGCTACCAGTAAAACCTTGCTGGCCAGGAGCATCACTATCAATCGCTGGATGAGGTCCGGCTAAGATCAGTCGCCCTTGTTGTTTCAGTTCTTGTAGGCGCTCTAAGTGGGCAGGTCTAGCTGCCATTCGTAACGCTAAACTATCTTCAATATCTTCACTGATAATGGCATAAAGCATGATTAACTGTCCTTGCTAGCTTGAGGTAATTCAATGGCATGTTTGGCTAGGTAAATTGATTGTGCAATGATAAATACAATCGTCATTCCCAATAGGCCAAAGAGCTTGAAGTTAACCCAAGTTGCTTCATCAAAGTTAAAGGCAACATAAAGATTAGCGACACCAGAGAAGATAAAAAACAAGATCCAAGCGATATTAAGTCGAGTCCAAATCTCAGTAGGCAATTGAATATGTTCAGCCATCATCCGTTCTAGTAATGATTTATCGGTAAACAATTGCGCTCCGGCAAATGCAGCAGCAAATAACCAATTTACCGCAGTCGGCTTCCATTTAATGAAGTTGGGATCTTGTAGCCATAAGGTAGCACCACCCAGTACCAGGACCAGTGCTAAGGTGATTTGATGAGACTTTTCAACTTTACGGTGGCGAAGCCATGAGAAGCTGACTTGTAGTAGTGATGCAACGATCATGACCGCAGTAGCGACATAAATCCCTGCTACATCATATTCCTGACCATTCCAGTGGTAGATGCCGCCACCAAACTTATAGGCAATAAAAAAAAGGGCAATTGGTAAAAAATCAAAAAGTAGTTTCATTATAATTTCTAGTTTTAACAGTAACAACCGGCATTCTAACGTAAAATGGTGGTTATGACTTGTTATGACTTACATTGCCACTCAACGGCATCAGATGGATCGCTCAGCCCTGCAGCTCTTGTTGCTCGTGCATTGGATAATGAGGTTGATGTTTTGGCATTGACTGATCACGATGGCACCGAGGGTATTGTTGCTGCTCAGCAGGCGGTGCAAGGCAGTGATATGACATTAATTGCTGGCGTGGAAATATCTGTGACATGGAACGGAGCCACTATTCATATTATTGGCCTGAATGTTGATATTGAAAATCAGAATTTACAGCAAGGTCTTGCCACATTGCGTTCCTACCGCTCTACGCGGGCAGTGGAAATTGCAAAGCGCTTAGAAAAATCAGGCATTACTGGTGCTTATGACGGAGCTAGAAAATATGCTTCTGAGGTGATGTTAGGCCGTGTTCATTTTGCAAAATTCTTAGTAGAACAAGGTCATGCAAAAAGTATCAATGATGTCTTTAAACGTTATTTGGTGAGGAATAAGCCAGGTTATGTTCCCGGTGACTGGGCAACATTAGCTGATGCGGTGACTTGGATCACTGAAGCGGGTGGCCAAGCGGTTATTGCTCACCCTGCTAGATATAAACTAACTGCAACAAAATTAGGCCGTTTAATCACTGACTTTAAAAATGCGGGTGGTGTTGGCATGGAAGTCGTGTCAGGCCGCCAACATCCTGAAGAAATTAAAACGTTAGCCCGATTAGCCAATAAATTTGAATTAATGGCATCATGTGGTTCAGACTTTCATACGCCCGATAATAATTGGATTGAATTAGGCCGCTTACAGCCGATGCCTGAAATCTGTACACCTATTTGGCAAAATTGGACGCAGTAGATTTGTGTTCAGACAAAATAAACAAACTGTTACATATTTAGGATAGCTATGAGCCAACTGTTTCACATTCATCCCGATAACCCTCAAAAACGTCTTATACATCAAGCTTGTGAAATTATTCGCAAAGGTGGCTTAGTTGTTTACCCTACTGATTCTGGTTATGCCTTAGGTTGTCATATTGGCGACAAGGGCGCGATGGATAAAATACGTCGTATTCGTCAGTTAGATGACGAGCATAACTTCACCTTAGTATGTCGTGACTTGTCGGAGTTATCGACTTATTCACAAGTGAATAATGCGGTGTTTCGTATGATTAAAGCGCATACGCCAGGGCCTTATACCTTTGTTTTGCCAGCTACAAAAGAAGTACCTCGTCGTCTGCAGCATGCCAAGCGTAGAAGTATCGGTTTACGTATTCCAGAAAATAACATTGCCTTAGCGTTGTTAGAAGAGCTCGACGAGCCATTGATGAGCTCAACCTTGATCATGCCTGATGAAGATCAGCCGATGACGGATGCTGAAGATATTGTTGACCGCTTAGCGAAACAAGTTGATTTAGTAATTGATGGTGGTTTTTGTGGCTCAGAGCCGACGACTGTCATTGAATTTATAGATGATATGCCAGAAGTTGTTCGTGTTGGCATGGGTGACCCAGCACCGTTTGAAGCATAACCATGTACTGGCTATTAGGCGGTATTATCTTATTAATACTGCTTATGATTGCTGGTCATCGAGCTTCAAAAGTAGCATGGGCGCACCCAATAGTTAATTGGGTTGATGGCTTGGTCCGGTTGTTATGTAAATATATACATCGTCTACCAGCTACATATATTCCGCTGCCGACAGAGGGAGCAGCAATTGTTGTTGCCAACCATATTTCAGGCTTAGACCCCTTATTATTAATTGCTGCGAGTCGACGACCATTACGGTTTTTAATTGCTCGTGAAGAATATGAGCGGCCAGTATTACATTGGTTGTTTAAAGCCGCCGGCTGTATTCCTGTAGACAGAAAAGGTCGGCCAGAGCTTGCTCTCCGGCAAGCATTGCGAGCATTACAAAATGGGGAGGTTGTCGCTTTATTTCCGCATGGGAAAATTCATTTAGATAGTTATCCACCTCGAAAAATAAAAGGTGGAGTAACACGACTTGCCGCGTGGTCTTCGGCACCTATTTATCCAGTTCGAATTGATGGTGTTGGCGCCGCAGGCCATGTTGCTTTAGCGCCTTTTTATCCTAGTAAGGTCAGGCTAACAATTAACGAGGTCGTTAGCTGCCATCCACAGCAACTAGCTGAATGTCTAGCAAAGATAACATTAGCGATAGAGACCCCCGAGCCAGTTTAGCCTTAGTTACGTTTTAACCTTGAATTACGGTTGGTTTGCCCCATTTGTTAATTAACATACAAATTTTATGGGGATTCATAGATGCAAATTGATAAATTCACCAGCAAGTTTCAACAAGCTTTAGATAGTGCCCAGAGTATGGCGATTGGTCGTGATCATCAGTTCATCGAGCCGAGCCATTTGATGCTAGCGTTATTGCTGCAGCAATCAGGTACGGTCAAGCCGTTATTAGCTCAAAGCGGTGTAACGATAGGCGCTTATGAGCAAGCGCTAGAACAAGAACTGTCACGAATGGCACATGTTGAAGGTGATAGTGGCACTGTTCACGTTTCACAAAACTTAGTGCGCCTGCTTAATACCTGCGATAAGTTGTCACAAAAGCGCCAAGATCAATATATTTCAAGTGAGCTATTTGTACTTGCCGTGGTGGTTGATAAGAAACAATCTGGTGAGTTATTACGAAAAAATGGTGCTACCAAAGCAAGTTTGGAAGCGGCCATAGATAAAGTTCGTGGCGGAGAAAAAGTGACGGATCCAAATGCTGAAGAGCAACGTCAAGCATTAGCAAAATATACGATAGATCTCACTGCTCAAGCAGAATGTAATAAGTTAGATCCGGTGATTGGTCGAGATGATGAAATTCGTCGTACGATTCAAGTATTACAACGGCGCACTAAAAATAACCCAGTACTTATTGGTGAGCCAGGTGTTGGTAAAACCGCGATTGCTGAGGGTTTAGCGCAGCGCATCATCAATGGTGAAGTGCCTGAAGGAATGAAGAATAAACGTCTTTTATCTTTGGATATGGGCGCGTTAATTGCTGGTGCTAAGTTTCGGGGCGAGTTTGAAGAACGTTTAAAAGCGGTATTGAAAGACTTATCCAAGCAAGAAGGCCAGATCATTCTGTTTATTGATGAAATTCATACCATGGTCGGCGCCGGTAAAGCGGAAGGGGCGATGGATGCCGGCAATATGTTGAAACCAGCATTGGCACGAGGTGAGTTGCATTGTATTGGTGCCACCACCTTAGATGAATATCGAAAATATGTGGAAAAAGATGCTGCATTGGAGCGGCGCTTTCAAAAGGTGCAAGTGGGTGAACCTTCGGTTGAAGATACCATTGGTATCTTACGAGGCTTAAGTGAGCGTTATGAAGTGCATCACGGGGTTGATATTACCGACCCTGCAATTGTTGCCGCTGCTACGTTGTCATACCGCTATATATCTGATCGGATGTTACCGGACAAAGCCATCGATTTAATTGATGAAGCGGCTAGTCGTATTCGAATGGAAATTGACTCTAAACCGGAGTCATTAGATCGGATGGAACGACGATTAATTCAATTGAAAATTGAACGTGTTGCCTTGCAGAAAGAATCGGATGACGCTTCAAAACGACGGTTGGATACCTTAGAAGCTGAGATGAAAAAGTTAGCGCGTGAATACACTGATTTAGAGGAAATATGGAAAGGTGAAAAAGCGGCCTTGCATGGCAGTCAAAGTATTAAAGAAAACCTAGAAAAAGCCCGTATGGAATTGGAAATGGCGACTCGGAATAGTGATGTTGCCAAAATGTCTGAATTGCAATATGGCAAAATTCCAGCACTGGAAAAACAATTAGATATGGCTGCGCAAGCAGAAATGCAGGACTTTAGCTTATTACGTAACAAAGTGGGCGAAGAAGAAATTGCAGAAGTAGTTTCGAAATGGACAGGTATCCCTGTCTCTAAAATGTTGGACGGTGAACGTGATAAGTTATTGAAAATGGATGATGCGTTACATGAGCGAGTTGTAGGTCAAGATGAAGCGGTGACTTCAGTTGCCAATGCGATTCGTCGTTCACGTGCCGGTTTATCTGATCCGAATCGACCGAATGGTTCATTCTTATTTCTGGGCCCAACTGGGGTGGGTAAAACAGAGTTGTGCAAATCTCTAGCGACATTCTTGTTTGATACCGAAGATGCCTTAGTTCGCATCGATATGTCTGAGTTTATGGAAAAACACTCAGTGGCTCGACTGGTGGGGGCTCCTCCCGGTTATGTGGGTTATGAAGAAGGCGGTTATTTAACCGAGGCGGTTCGCCGCAAACCTTATTCTGTTATTTTGCTGGATGAAGTCGAGAAAGCCCATCCGGATGTATTTAATATTTTGCTGCAAGTATTAGATGACGGCCGGTTAACAGATGGCCAAGGCCGTACTGTCGATTTTCGCAATACGGTGATTGTGATGACTTCAAACCTGGGTTCAAACATCATTCAAGAGCAAACTGGCGAAGAACAATATGAGCAAATGAAAGCAACGGTTATGGAAGCTGTAGCGCAACATTTTAGGCCGGAATTTATTAACCGTGTTGATGATGTTGTCGTTTTTCATCCATTAAAACGTGAACAGATTCATGCTATTGCTAAGATTCAATTACTGCATTTACATCAGCGATTAGCTGATAAAGATATCGGTTTAGAGGTGAGTGAGGCGGCGTTAGAGTTGATTTCTGAAGCCGGATTTGACCCCGTCTATGGAGCTCGACCATTAAAGCGAGTGATACAAAACCAATTGGAAAATAGCTTGGCACAAGATTTGTTATCAGGTCATTTTGTCAGCGGTGATGTCATTAATATTGATGTGAATGATGGGCTATTAACTTTTTCTAAATGACAAAGTAGCTCATAGGCATAGTGATGGGCATTTATAGTTGAATCTGCGGTGGGTGAAATTGTTATAATTCTCTCAATCTCAAAACTATAAAGAACTCTCTTATGTCGCTAAATGGTCAGTTTGCTGATGCATTCACTCCCGCTCAAGTTGCTCAAAAGGTTAAAACACTTGGAGTAAGTAAGGCTGAAACGCCATTCTTGCCGCTCATTGTGTTGTCATTAATGGCCGGTGCTTTTATTTCTTTTGGTGCAATGTATTACACCGTGGTGATGACTAATCCATCTGAAGCTTATGGTGCTGCGAAAATGTTGGGCGGTTTTGCCTTCTCTTTAGGTTTCATACTGGTGGTGATTGCTGGTGCTGAGTTATTTACCGGTAATAACCTGATTGTGATGGCTTGGGCTAGAAAGCGCGTTACCACACTGCAAATAGCACGCAACTGGATCTTGGTTTATCTTGCCAATGGTATTGGTGCCTTAATTACGGTGTACTTAGTTTTTGCTTCGGGATTTTTAGATAATGGCCATCATGAAGTAGGCGTTACAGCGTTAAAAATCGGTTTAGCAAAAGCCAGTCTCGCGCCGACAGAAGCGTTTGTGCGAGGCATTTTTTGTAATGCCTTAGTTTGTTTAGCAAGTTGGATGGTTTATGCCTCGCGCAGTGTGACAGATAAAGTGTTGGCGGTTATTTTCCCGATATCTGCTTTTGTTGCGATGGGCTTTGAACACTGCATTGCCAATATGTTTATGATTCCTTTAGCAATGGTTGCATCACTTGACCCAGAAATTGTGGCTTTAAGTGGACTAAGCGCTGAAGCGTTAGAGCCGTTATCGATGAGTGGCTTATTGCACAATATTATTCCCGTTACCGTTGGTAATATTTTAGGTGGCACGGTGATGGTGGGTATGGCGTATTACATGGTCTATCTGTACGACCGAGACTAATAATACGGTTACTTGGCAATAACCTGGGTTTGATGCTGGGGATTATGTTGTTCTAATAATTCACCATGAGGCCTGCCGATATAATAACCTTGAGCATAGTCGACACCATAGTTTTGCAGTAAGTCTAGCACCGCTTCTGTTTCGACAAATTCAGCAATGGTTTTTTTACCCAGTCCTTTGGCAACATCCACTAAGGCTTTGACAAACAATTGATCATCGGCATTTTTATCTAAATCTTTGATGAAAATGCCGTCGATTTTAATGATATCTACTGGTAGTTCTCGCATATAATTAAAAGAAGAAAAGCCAACCCCAAAATCATCTAAAGAAAAACGACAGCCTAATTTTTTAATCGCTACCATCATTGCTTTTGCTTGTTGCAGGTTAGATACGGCAGAGGTTTCGGTAACTTCAAAAATCAGGCCGGTTGGATCAACGTTATAGCGTTTGATCAATTGTTTTAATAGTGGAATCAGAACCGGATCATCGACCACAGATCCCGATAAGTTAATGGCCAAACTAGCAGGAATACCTTGTTGTTGCATCGCGGCTAACTTCATCATGCCATGACGCATTACATAATGATCAATACTATGAATCAGTCCTGATTGTTCAGCAATTTCAATAAACTTACCTGGCATGCGAATCTCGCCAGAGTTACTGTCTCGTAACCGAATCAACACTTCATAATGTTTCACGATTTTGGATTCAATTTCCAAGATAGGCTGAAAATGGAGAATGAAGTTATTGTTTTCTAAGGCTTCTTCTATTTGATGTTTCCAGAATACCCGAGTTTCTAACTGTTCCTGAGTTTGGTCATCAGCTGAAAAAGTGTGGAACGTGCCGTTACCACTGGCTTTAGCTTTATACATCGCTAGATCGGCAAAACCAAGTAACTCATGAATAGAGGCGTCGTGAATGGGGTAATGTACGATACCGATACTGGTGGATACTTTATGTTTAACAGTGCCGTAACTAAGTTGAATTTGAGACAGTTCAAAAATAATTTTTTTGGCCAGAGTTTGAGCGCCTTTTTCATCTATTTCAGGCAGCAAGATGGCAAATTCATCGCCACCTAATCGAGCAACAAGATCAGTGAAGCGAGTGACTTGGGCTAATGTTTTAGCGACGGCTTTTAATAAGTCATCGCCTGCTTTATGACCGCTGGTATCGTTAATATCTTTAAATTGGTCTAAATCAAGAAACAACAAGCTATTGTTATGCTGATAACGAATCGCAGTTTGTAATGATTTTTCAAATTCATGGGTGAATTTGCGACGGTTACAAAGATCGGTGAGAGGGTCGTGCTCAGCCATCCACACGATACGTTTTTCAGCTTCTCTCTTTTCAGTCATATCTAGACCAACAGAGAGGATAACCGAATTGTTTTTTACGCCATCGATACGAGAGTGCAGCCAGGAAATCTCTTTAATATGATCTTCATAATCAATAAGTTCTGCATCTTGTTGGGCGATAGCTAAGTTATTAGCGAGAATTTCTTTGAAATAAGACTGTGCTTCCGTCCAGTTGCCGGCTGGAAACATTCGCGATACTGATGTATCAAGCATATCTTGTTCTTTAAAGCCGGTGACATGTTCGGCAAAGTCATTAAACAAGGTGATATTGAACTTTTCATCAATAGTGAAAATAATGAGCTGTGCTGTATCAAGTAGACTTTTTATAAAGTCACGTTCATGTTCAAGTTCGAAATTTTGAGCTCGAATCACTTCTGAACGTTGGCTGACATTAGCATCAAGCTGCTCTAATACTTTGGTCAATTGTAAGGTGGCAAAATGTAATTGGCTAACTTCTTTGTGTTTGGACTCATTTTCTAAGAGGGTGAAGGTCTCTTTGGCTTGTTGATATTTTTTGGATGACAGTAAGGGTAAAGCATCAGTGATTTGTTCTAAGTGTTCGAGTGGTCTTGATAATTCGAAGTAACTGCGAACCGAAAAAACGACCGCTAATAACAATAAGATAACGATGGCGATAGCGATATAAATATAGATATCTACTTCGTTGATAGCGAAGTCGTTACTAAAACTATATGTGACATAACCAGCTCCGAGAATGGAGATTAAACCGGCAATAAAAATGCTGGTAAAGGTATTGACGGCTGATTGCCACTGCAAACTATCGCGTGAGATTGAGGCCATATCTAACACTTATCCATAACGTCAGTTAAACCGATTATGGCATAACATACTGTAAAAGTGAGGATTTAGCGTTATTTGTGCTCGTCGTTAGATGCTTTTAGTAAAACCCAATCTAGCCAACGGTGCGGTAACAGTCGTTTTAATACTGCAAATAAATAGGTCGGGAAGGTGACGTAGTAACGGACTTTAGGCCGTTTACTTTCTATAGCGTGAAGTAACTTCTTCACCACAGCTTCTGGTGGCAAAGTAAATGGAGCGGCAGGTCCTTGTTTGGTTAATCGTTGTTCCATAGAGAGGTAGGTTTGCTTATGGAAGCTGGCGTCTTTATCAATATGCTGTTGATACTTAGTGAAGGCATTGGCTCTGAATTGACTCAAAATAGGGCCAGGTTCAATTAAGCTGACATGGATACCACTACCGTTAAGCTCTTGTCGTAAGGTGTCAGCCAAGCCTTCTACGGCATATTTGCTAGCATTGTATGCGCCACGATAAGCCATAGAAATAAAACCTAACACCGAACTATTGTAGATAATTCTGCCAAAACCTTGCTGACGCATTTGTTTGATTATTAGATTAGTAAGCTCTTGTGTGCCAAACACATTGGTTTCAAATTGTTGGCGTAATACATCTCGACTTAAATCTTCCACGGCACCAGGCTGGCCATAAGCACCATTGTTAAATAAAGCATCTATTTGATTATTAAAATGATTTAAGCTGAATGTTACTGCTTGCTGAATAGAGTCACTATTAGCGAGATCGAGTATGATGGTGGTAATACCGAGTTGTTGTAATGGCAATATATCTTGATTTTTTCTCACCGTTGCAATGACGTTATAGCCTTGTTGATGTAATTGGCGTGCAGCGCAAGCACCAATGCCACTTGAGCAGCCGGTAATTAAGACATTTGTCATTTTGTTAATTCCTGATGAATAAGTTATTGTCACTGTATAGCATCAGAGATTATTAGTAATTGAATAAATATTCCAAAGCATAGGCCGCTAAATGCTATAGTCGCCGCTGAGATATAAAGTATCTACCCACTATGCCTGAAAATATTAGCCAACTTGACTATGAACACTTTAAAACCTTTTTAGAGGATGCTTGTGGCATCTTACTAGGTGAAGGCAAGCAATATTTAATTGTGAGTCGGTTAACAAAATTGTTGCGACAGGAAAATATTGCTTCAGTGACCGAGTTATTGGTGACTTTAAAGAAAGGCTATCCACGCCATTTGCAGTCAGCAGTTATCGATGCGATGACCACCAATGAGACATCATGGTTTCGAGATCGAACACCATTTGATGCGTTGACCAAGGCGGTGTTTCCCGAGCTAGATAAAGATCGCTTACGCCAAGTAAGAATTTGGTCTTCGGCATGCTCATCTGGCCAAGAGCCCTATACCATTAGCATCAGTATTAGTGAGTACCTTGCAAGTGCTCCACTGAGTGGTGTAAAAAATAGTCAAATCGAGGCCACTGATATTTCGGCCAGTATGCTCGAAGAGGCTAAGCTGGCGGAGTATGACAATTCTATTTTAGGCCGTGGTTTGTCAGATGCTCGTAAAAGTCGATTTTTTAAAGCGAAAGATGAGCGCTGGCAGGTTGCTGATGATATTAAGCGCCGAGTTCGATTTTCAGAACAAAATTTACTAGCCAGTTATGCTCGATTAGGCAAGTTCGATATCATTTTTTGTCGAAATGTTTTGATCTATTTTTCTGCTGAACGTAAGAGCGATATTTTAGACCGGATGGCTAAAGCCTTAAATCCCGGCGGCTATTTATTCTTAGGAGCCTCGGAGACCATCACTGGCTATTCCGAAGCATTCGAAATGATCCGCTGTCCATACGGCGTTTATTACCGCTTAAAAGCTTAAGTTTTGGTTTGTTCGATAGGCTCAGTGCTATCAACTGATTTTGTTTCTTCCTCTAAGGGCGGAAGTGGTTCACAGAGTCCTAACCAACTGCCAATACGATAAAAAACTCGTTTGATTAAGCGCCATAATCTTGGCAGCAACCAAATCATCACTAAAATAAAGATTATTAAACCAATAATAAATAACACAGGGTGATATAAGGCTGCCCATAACCCACCGATAACTAATAAATCTTCACTGATGGAGGCCGTCCAGTTGCTGACCGGTTCTGGTGAGGTATTGATTAATAAACGACTACCCGCTTTGGTGGTATGGGTTCCTGTCGCCAATACGCCGCCTAAGATAGCAGAGGTTAATTCCACTGCTGGCGTGACATCACCTACTGCACTGGAAGCGAGCATCGCACCAGCAGGAATACGAATAAAGGTATGAATGGTATCCCAACCTGAGTCGACACCAGGAATTTTATCGGCAAAGAACTCAACGCAGTACATGAAGCCGGCTGCCGTCATCACCATTGGATTGCTTAATACTTCCATTTCAGCAGGCAAATTAATATTACCAGTGGTTCCCATGTAACCCAGCATAAACAGGGTGGCGTATAAATTAATACCGCTCGCCCACGCTGCGCCCATACTCAGTGCAATTACGCTGACAGCATCCATCGTCATTGTCTCCAGTTTGTTATAGTGTCGGTTTTAATTGTGATAGGGATCGACACGATGATACCCCGAACAGAACTTCTATCCTATCTTGAGACTTTACTCGAGCCTAATCGGTTCCATGATTATTGTCCCAATGGCTTGCAAGTAGAAGGCCGACAGCAAGTGAATACCGTAGTGACTGGTGTTACGGCTAGTCAAGACTTAATTGATGCGGCATTAGATTTAAATGCCGATACCATCATTGTTCATCATGGTTACTTCTGGAAAGGCGAAGATCCACGGGTCGTGGGAATTAAATATAAGCGTTTAAAGCAATTGTTAGTTAATGACATTAATTTAATTGCTTATCATTTGCCTCTGGATGCACATCCAATCTTAGGCAATAATGCTCAATTATCACAGTTATTAGGCTTTGAAGTAGATGGCCGAATATCTGGTACTGGTGAACCTGCTTTAGCGATGTGCGGGTGTTTAGCTGAGCCTAAATCAGTGCCAGAGTTGGCTGACCATCTAAGGACAAAATTAGAGCGAGAACCGTTAATTATTCAAGCTCATGATCGGCCGATAACAACCATTGGCTGGTGTACGGGTGCAGCACAAGGTTATATTCAACAAGCGGCGGAGCTAGGCTTGGATGCGTTTCTAAGTGGTGAGATTTCCGAACAAACCGTGCATTTGGCTAGAGAACTAGGTATAAATTATTTTGCAGCTGGGCACCATGCAACCGAACGTTATGGTGTGAAAGCTTTAGGTGAGCATTTGACGCAACAGTTTGCCATTGAACATCACTATATTGAAATTGATAATCCGGTTTAAAACTGGCTATCAACAATAAGATAAGTATTTAAACGGGACTATTAACGATGGATCTGGTCAACAAATTAAAGACCTTCTTTCAAGTAACACTTTGGCAAGATGTGTCTGCTCAATCAAATGCCGTCTGGCGTTGGTTTATCAATACCTTGCGTGTCGCTTTTATTATGGTACGCGAGCTAGCAAAAGGTGAACTAAATTTACGCGCGATGAGTTTAGTGTTTACGACACTATTATCGTTAGTACCACTCATTGCCGTGGCTTTCTCGGTATTAAAAGCTTTTGGTGTGCATAATCAAATTGAACCATTTTTACTTAGTGTATTAGAGCCCTTAGGCAGCAAAGGGGCAGAAATCACCGCTAACATTATTGGCTTTGTGCAAAATGTGAAGGTGGGAGTATTAGGTTCAGTCGGTGTCGCGATGTTGTTCTACACCATTATTGCTTTGGTACAAAAAATTGAGAATGCATTTAACTTCGTATGGCGAGTGAAACGACCTCGTACTTTAGCGCGCCGATTTACTGATTATTTAAGCGTGGTCATGATCGGTCCGGTGTTAGTTTTTACCGGTTTGGGCTTAGCTGCCACCGTGCTTAATCACGATGTAGTACATCAATTACAAGCGATTGAACCGTTTGGAACCTTGATTGTATCGGCGACAAAATTGATTCCCTATTTCATGATCATTTTTGCTTTTACCTTCTTATATAAGTTCATCCCTAATACACAGGTTAAGTTAGCACCTGCTCTGATTGGGGCTTCTGTAGCAGGCGTGATGTGGGTGACGGTAGGTACTATTTTTGCTTCATTTGTGGCGTCATCATCCAATTACACCGCTATTTATTCGAGTTTTGCCATATTGTTTTTCTTTATGATTTGGTTGTATTTGGCGTGGTTTATATTGCTAACCGGTTCGCAAGTGGCTTTTTATCTACAGCACCCTGGACTGGTACGTCATGGCGGTGAAAGCTTTACCTTAAGTCCGCGGTTACGTGAAAAGGAAGGCTTATGGTTGATGGCGGTGATTGCTGAGCGCTTTATCCAAAAACAACCAGCTTTGACAGTGTCTGAATTAGAGCAACAAACTGCACTAACAACCGATACCTTACAAGAACTGTTACTGACATTAGAGCAAGGTGATTTGTTAGTAGAGTTGGTGGGCGAAGAGCAGCGCTATGTACCAGCACAAGATGTTGATAGTATTTTGGTGGGGACAATTTTACAGTGTCTGCGTACCGCAGAAGAGTCAAATGTAATGATTATCAAAAGTCTGGCCGCACCTTCCGTTGATACTTTACTACAGCAACTTGGTGATGCCCAAGCATCAGTATTAGCCACGTTGAGCTTACGAGATTTAGCCACAGGCAATTTAAAACATGACTGAACCTTTAGATTCACCGCTTGCGGGTAAACACATTGTATTAGGAGTTACTGGCAGCATTGCTGCCTATAAATCTGCTGATTTGGTTCGGCGCCTGCGAGATGCTGGCGCAGAGCTACGCGTGGTGATGACCAAGTCAGCCTGTGAGTTTATAACGCCACTGACTTTGCAAACCTTAAGTGGCCACCCAGTGGCGATTGATTTATTAGATGCTGATCAAGAATCTGCCATGGGTCATATTACCTTGGCGCGGTGGGCTGACTGGATATTGGTGGCGCCTGCTAGTGCCGATGTCATTGCCAGATTAGCGCAAGGACGAACAGATGATTTATTATCTGCTTTGTGTCTTGCTAGTGAGTCCCCACTTGCGCTAGCACCAGCAATGAACAATAAGATGTGGTCAAATCCTGCGACACAAGATAACCTGACGGTATTGCGATCTAGAGGTGTGCAAATCATTGGGCCTGCCAGTGGCGATCAAGCTTGTGGTGAGCAAGGTGAAGGTCGCTTAGTTGAGCCTTTAAATATTGTTGTGGCAATGGAACGCTATGTTGTACCGAAGCGTTTACTAGGTAAAAAAGTATTAATTACAGCTGGGCCGACTTATGAAGCGATTGATCCAGTACGTTTTATAGGTAATAGAAGTTCGGGGAAAATGGGCTTTGCTATTGCTCAAGCAGCTGTTGAAGCCGGAGCTGAGGTAACGTTGATAGCTGGCCCGGTGCATTTAACAACACCAACAGGGGTTAAACGAGTTGATGTTGAAACGGCGCAGGCTATGTTTGAGCAAGTTAGCAGTGCCGTTGCTGAGAGTGATATTTTTATCAGTTGTGCTGCGGTGGCTGATTACCGTCCTTGCCAGACCGAGACTAAGAAGATTAAAAAGATAGCGAATAGTGAGCTGGAATTAAAGTTAGAGCCCACAATCGATATTGTGGCTGCAGTGGCTAAACAGCAACTAAAACCTTTTATTGTCGGTTTTGCAGCGGAAACACAAGATGTAACGGAATATGCGCAAGAGAAATTACAGCGTAAAAACTTAGATATGATCGCCGCTAATCAAGTAGGTAATGGTTTGGGCTTTGCAGTAGATACCAATACGCTGTCAGTATTCTGGCACAATGGCAGCCAAGAGTTACCCATTGCAGTTAAGACGCAATTGGCTAGAGATTTAATGATGTTAATAATTGAGCAATATAATGCAAAAAATTCAATTAAAACTGCTTGATCCTCGTTTAGGTGAGTCTATAGATTTACCAGACTATGCGACGTCAGGTTCAGCAGGGTTAGATTTACGTGCTTGCTTAGATGAAAATGCCACTCTCGCTCCAGGCGAAACTTTGCTGATTCCTACTGGCTTGGCAATTCATATCGACGATCCTACCTTGGCGGCAGTATTATTGCCTCGATCAGGATTGGGTCATAAGCACGGCATTGTGTTAGGCAATCTTGTTGGTTTAATAGATAGTGATTATCAAGGTCAGGTTTTTGTATCATGTTGGAACCGAAGCCAAACTGAATTTGAAATTGTGGTGGGCGAACGTATTGCTCAAATGGTTTTTGTTCCTGTTGCTCAGGTAGCTTTTGAACAGGTTGAAGAGTTTACAAGTTCGGAGCGTGGCACTGGTGGCTTTGGACATACTGGCCGACATTAATACTAGAATGGCAGTAACAAAGGGTAAAGGATGAAGGGATTAACTAAGTTTGCGGTAAAAGTCGGTGGTAAGCCGATAGCTTTATTAGCGTTGATATTAAGTTGCATCACAATCATTATCGGTCTTTATATACAAACGCAGCAGTCTGAAGACTACTATCAGAAAACAACTTCCGAAGCACAACAACACACAGCAAAAATAATGGCCGCAGCCGTGTCCTCACATGTGCAGGCGATGATGTTGCAAGTGACTGATACAGCAAAATTACCACAAGTGGTGTCAGCATTATCTATTCAAAGTGAATCGTTAATAGAGCAGCAACAAACACAATTGAGTGCTTTTTTCCCACATGCGAGCAAAGTTTGCTTGATCTTAGCCGAGGTCGATAAAGTCGATCAAAATGCTTGCCTGCCTATTACCTTTGCAACATTAAATAGCCTGCGAATAGCAAAGGAAAAAGGCAGTGCACCGATAGGTATATTAGGTGTGGCTAGTGATGAGTCATACATATTGTTAGCTCATCGAGTGGAAGATGATAATCAGCAGGTATTGGGTGTATTGCTGGTGTCCTTGAAAACTGAGGTTGCCGAGCAGTTATTATTAGAAGAGTTTGGCTTGCATGGCTATGTTGAGCTACAGCAAGGTACTAAATTAGCTGCCAAAATTATGAGCAAAGGGAATGTGCAATGGAAAAAAGGCACTGCCAGTTATAGTGCTGCTATTCCAAATAGTTTTTGGCGAGTAGCCTATTGGCCTGAAGTTAAAGCATCGTCGAACTTGTCTGTTGTATTACTTGCCAGCCTGCTAATCGCAGTTGCATTATTTTGGAGTGTGCGAGAATTTTGGCTTAGGATAATGTTGCAACAGGATACGGAAACTCTAAGGCGGCAGTTAGTTGATTTGCAAAAAGGGATGCTCAAGCCTAAATACACAATGGCATTTTCCTTATTAAATGATGTGATTGATGATGTGCAGACCATGGGCCGCGAACATACACAATCAAAATTAAAGAAAAAGGCTGGAGCAAAGGCGCGTGTTGGTAAACGATCAGTTGAGTCTACCGAGTCAACGATGCCAGTTGAGCAGGAGCCAGAAGAACTAAGTCTTGATGCTAGTATCTTTAGGGGCTACGACATTCGCGGCATTGTCGGAGACAATATTGATGAAGAAGTCTTTCGGGTTATTGGCCAAGCGATAGGTAGTGAAGCCAAAGAACAGAAAAAACTACGCTTGGTTGTGGGCCGAGATGGTCGATTGTCGAGTGCTAACCTTACCAAAGCGCTGATCGATGGCATCGTTGCTAGTGGCTGTAGTGTGATTGATATTGGCCAAGTGCCGACACCATTATTGTATTTCGCCTGCGAAGAACTAGGTACACAATCAGGGGTCATGGTAACCGGCAGTCATAACCCGGCTAACTATAATGGTTTGAAAATAGTACTGGCTGGTAAAACGTTAACCAACTCTGATATTAATGGCTTGTATCAACGTATTGAACAAGCTAATTTCAGTAGTGGCCAAGGCAGTGTTAGCCAAGCTGATGTGGTTGATGACTATATAAAACGTATCGTTGATGATGTTAAAACCACGCGGCCCGTTAAAGTCGTCATCGATTGCGGTAACGGCATTGCCGGTGCTGTGGCACCAAAATTGTTACGTGAATTTGGTTGCGAAGTGATTGAATTGTATTGTGATGTCGACGGTACCTTCCCAAATCATCACCCTAATCCGAGCCAAGTTGAAAACCTAGAAGATTTAGCGGCAGCAGTTCAATTGCATGAAGCCGAATTAGGATTAGCCTTTGATGGTGATGGCGATCGAATAGGTGTTATTGATGCTAATGGTCAGCCGATCTGGCCTGATCGGTTAATGGTGATGTTTGCTCAAGATGTATTATCTAGGGAAGCTGAAGCGACAGTGATTTTTGATGTGAAATGTACCAATTTATTAGCGGATGCGATTTCTCGTGCTGGCGGTAAAGGGATAATGAGTCCTTCTGGTTATTCAATCATTAAAAATAAAGTTCAAGAAACCGGAGCCAAACTTGCTGGTGAAATGAGCGGTCATATCTTTTTCAATGATCGTTGGTTTGGTTTTGATGATGGCTTATATGCCGCTTGTCGCTTGTTAGAGTTTGTAAGCAACGACCCACTAGAACGGACACCTACGGAAGTATTTGCAGCTCTACCTTATCGTGAAAGTACCCCTGAGATATTTATCGACATGGAGCAGTCAGACAGTAAGTTATTTGTCGCGCAATTAGTTGCGGAATCAGATTTCCCTGGAGCACAAAAAGTAACTATAGATGGTGTGCGGGCTGATTATCCTAATGGGTGGGGCTTGGTACGAGCTTCTAATACCATGCCCGGTCTGACCTTGCGCTTTGAAGGCAACTCGCCGGATGAGCTAGAACAAATTAAGCAACAATTTAAGCAACAGATGTTGCAGATTAAACCTTCAATGACATTATCATTTTAAAAAGATTAAACATGAGCCTAAATTCTGAACATGCCTCACATATTGCCCAAGTATTAATTGAGGCTTTACCTTATATACAACGTTTTAAAGACAAGACCTTAGTCATCAAGTATGGGGGGAATGCTATGGTCGATGAGGGCTTAAAAAATAGCTTCGCCCGTGATGTGGTTTTACTTAAAGCTGTCGGTATTAACCCGGTTATTGTTCATGGTGGCGGCCCACAAATTGGTGATTTATTAGAGCGTATTGGTAAGCAAAGTGAGTTTATTGGTGGCATGCGGGTCACCGATAGCGAAACGATGGATGTCGTTGAAATGGTGCTTGGCGGTCAAGTTAATAAGAGTATTGTCAATTTGATTAATAGCCATGGTGGTCGCGCTGTTGGCCTGACGGGTAAAGATGGCAGTTTAATTTGTGCTGAAAAATTACATGTCTCTCGAAATAATGACGATCCTGCGAACAATGTATCTGAACTGATTGATTTAGGCCATGTGGGTAAAGTAAAGAGCATTGATACCTCAGTAATTGATATGTTAACCCATAGTGATTTTATTCCTGTTATCGCACCGATTGGTGTCGGTGAAGATGGCCAGTCATATAATATTAATGCTGATTTAGTTGCAGGCAAGTTGGCTGAAGTACTACAGGCGGAAAAATTAATCTTGCTGACCAATACTGCCGGCTTACTTGATAAGGAGGGCCAGTTGCTGACTGGACTAAATGTTAAACAGGTCGATGAGCTTATCGAGCAAGGGGTGATTTACGGTGGTATGTTGCCTAAAATTGGTTGTGCATTAGATGCCGTTCAAGCGGGTGTGACAACGGCACATATTATTGATGGCCGTGTACAACATGCGGTGTTATTAGAGATGTTTACCGATGAAGGTGTTGGTACATTAATTCGTGGAGGCGGACGATGAGTGAACAAGAAAAACAAACCCGAGCTGACAAGAAAAGCTCACGTCGTCAAGCAATATTAGAAGCTTTAGCTTATGAATTGGAGCAACATCCGGGGGAACGGATCACAACTGCGCAATTAGCGAAAGGTTTGGGCGTTTCAGAGGCGGCTTTGTATCGACATTTTCCTAGCAAAGCACGCATGTTTGAAGGCTTAATAGAATTTGCCGAAGATACTATCTTTGGTTTAGTTGGTAAAATTATTGAAGATGATCATAATACGGTCAGCCGTTGTGAAAAAATCAGTACTTTATTGTTAGGATTTAGTGCTAAAAATCCAGGCATTAGCAGTATTTTGGTGGGTACGGCATTAACCGGTGAAACGGATCGTTTGCATCAACGTGTGAATCAGTTTTTTGAACGATTAGAAACACAGTTTAGACAAATTTTACGAGAACGTGAATTAACGTTAACTGAAGCTGGTGGGCGACCCGTTAATGAAACGGCAAACTTATTGCTTACGGTTATCGAAGGTCATATGCAGCAATTTGTTCGCAGTGGCTTCCGACAGTCACCCTTGGCCGGATGGGAAAAGCAGTGGCAACTTATTGCCACCATAATGAAGGTATATGCATGATAAATGTAGTGATTATTGGTAGTGATATAGATGCTGAACAGCAGTTACTTGCCCAGCATAAGGATATGACTGTAAGTAGTATAGAGCCATCAACAATTGAAACTACAGTTTTACAAGCTGCATTATTTCAGCCTGATATTTTCATTTTGAAAAAAGATGAAGAGCATATTAATGTTGATATGCTGTGTCATTTTTTGGATAAAAGCTTCCCTGATGCCCAGACTTTATTTTTAACTTCGCAGGCTGCTAGCTTTGAAATGTTACAAAATACAGGCTTTAAGGCGCGTGGTTATATTACTGAAGATCAACGTGATAAATTAGCAAAAGCGGTCAGGGTTGTACACGACGGTGAAGCTTGGCTACCGAGAGGTTTAGTAGCAGAAATGATGAACCGTTTTTCAGCGGTGGTTTATCGCAGTGATGCGGCATAAATATTAAGTTAGAATTTTTTTAAAATTAAAGCCCTAGCCTGACTAGGGCTTTTTTGTGTCTGGTGGTTAATTACACGATAGAGTTGTTTTTGATAAGTGATAATTGCTTTTTTAATTTCAATGACTTATCGTTTGCCGATGCGCAAGAGTATTATTTTTCAGTCTAGGTAGATTATTTAAGGAGTGCGTCATAGTGGCTAGTGAAATGGGAATTATCAAAACACTCATTGGAACCGCGGTTGCGATAGCTGCTGATGGCTCACAACGTGCTTTGCAAGCCGGTGACCGAGTGTATCAGAACGAAGTCATCTCGACAGGCCCAGCAGGGGCTGTTGAAGTTGAGTTTAGTGATGGTTCGATTATGACCTTAGGTCGTAACTCTCAAACCCTGCTCGATGCTGAAATAGTTGATTCACAAGCAATCGCCATACCTAGTGATGAAGTTAATGTTGACGCAGTACAGCAAGCCTTATTAGATGGGGCAGACCCCAGCCAGATAACAGCTGTAACCGCTGCCGGCGCAGGATCAGCTGGAGCAGGCAATGAAGGTGTGGATGTTGTTAAAGTCGCTCATGAAGCCCCAGTTGTTACACCTGATTCAGGTTTTGAAACCACAGGAATCAATGTTGTTTTTGATGAGCGAAATGAAAACGATGAGTTATTAGTAACTAACAATCCCCCGGTAGATTTTGATGCTGATGTGATTGCTGGTTTTCAAGAAAGCGTTGTCTTTGGCTCTCTTAATAATCAAGAAGTTATCGATGATAACGTAGCGGTACTTGGCGAAGATTTAGATTTAGATTTAGGTCCTGGTTATATTTATGAATTTCAAGTCGGTGAAGCGGAAGGAGTTGCAGATAATATTCACGGTACCGATATTGAAGATGGTGTAACTAGTAGTTTCACTATTAGTAGTTTGCCAGCCGACTCTGACGGTAATCAAGTAGGGCTATTACTTCTCGACCGTAATGATGATGGTTCACTAGATGAAATCTATGGTGAAAGCTATAGTGGCTTGCCAGTAGGTGGTCTAGCGGTAGCCAGCGGTGATTCGGTATTTTACTTCCAATCGTCAGGTACTAATTATGATGGTGGAAGCCTGCAATATTATGAGCAAGGAGGCATGTCGAATGCGCCGGTCTCTGTGTCGTTTAATTATTCTACGATAGATAGTGACGGGCTGGAGAGTGATGGTGCTGTTATTAATATTGGGATGGATGATATTTTTGCTATCCAAGATGACGAGGTCAGTACCACTGAAGATACAGTTGTTAGTATCAATGTATTAGATAACGATGAGTTAGGCGCAAATGGTGGAAGTGTTACTGCTTATACTGAACCATCAAATG
>MAAI01000077.1 GCA_002163115.1 Methylophaga sp. 41_12_T18
TGAATGAATTTTCTTCATATAGGCAACCGCTTCTTTGGCGCTGCTTAGATCAGGGTCAGATACGATTTCTAATAATGGTGTACCGGCACGGTTTAAATCAACACCTGTTTGGCCATGGAAGTTACCATGCATTGATTTACCTGCATCTTCTTCTAAGTGCGCGCGCGTAACGCCAATGATTTTCTCACTACCATCTTCTAACTCAATAGCTAACTCGCCTTTACCAACAATGGGTAAATCTAGCTGGCTGATTTGGTAGCCTTTCGGTAAATCAGGGTAGAAGTAGTTTTTGCGAGCAAATATTGATGGGTTGGATAACTCAGCATCAATGGCTAAACCAAACTTAACAGCCATTTTAACGGCTTCTACATTAAGTACTGGTAATACACCTGGCAAGCCTAAATCAACAGCACAAGCTTGTGTGTTTGGCTCTGCGCCATAGGTTGTAGGTGCGCCAGAAAAGATTTTAGTTTTAGTAGCGAGTTGGGCGTGAATTTCTAACCCAATAACAACTTCCCATTCCATATTGATGGCCCGATCTGAATATTTAAACGGTGAATTGTACCAACTTATTATCGAAGGCTGATAATTTTCCAACCTTGTTGTGCAGCAAGTGCATTGAGTTTGTCGTCGGCATCAACAGCGATAGGGTTTTCAACTAACTCTAATAGCGGGATATCGTTATGAGAATCGCTATAAAAATAACTGCCGTTAAGTTCAAAATGATGCTCAGTTAACCATTGCTTTAAGCGCGTTACTTTGCCGGCCTGATATGACGGTGTGCCAGCGACATTACCGGTGTATAAGCCATTAACCATTTCAGGCTCAGTGGCAATGAGGTGTGGAATGCCTAACTTTTCGGCAATAGGTGCAGTAATAAAGCTATTCGTTGCGGTGATAATTAAGGTGTCATCACCTTGTTGTTGATGTTGTTTAATCAGCTCGAGACCGGCGGGCAAAATGATCGGAGCAATCTTTTGTTGTAAATACTGCTCACGCCATTGATATAAATCGGCAAGTGAATTATCGGCCAATGGTTTCAGCTGAAATGCGAGGAATTGATAAATATCCATAGTGCCAGCAAGATATTGATCGTAAAAATCCTGATTTTTTTGCTGAAAGGCAGCTCCGTCAACAATATCGTTTTCGACGAGAAACTCACCCCATAAATAGTCACTATCACCGCCAAGTAGGGTGTTATCGAGATCAAAAATTGCTAAAGCCATGTGATTAAAGTCATATTTTATAAACAAAGAACGCTATTGTAAGCCAAAAGGCATTGCATACTGTCAGCGCTTTTACTAATCTTGTAACTATTAAAAAATTACGGCGTTGGTAAATTGAAGTTTATCAACGAGAGATAACAGGATAGTGATTGATAAAGATGGCTTTAGGCCTAATGTAGGGATTATTCTCTGCAACGAACAAAATCAGGTTTTGTGGGCGCAGCGTGCGCAGCATGATTCTTGGCAGTTTCCGCAAGGCGGAATTAAGTTTGATGAAACAGCTGAGCAAGCTGTCTATCGTGAGTTGATGGAAGAAGTGGGCCTAGGCCCTGAACATGTGGAGATTTTAGGCACAACGCGTGGCTGGTTGCGTTATCGGCTACCAAAACGTTATTTACGTTATGGCAACAAACCTTTATGCATTGGCCAGAAACAGCGTTGGTTTTTATTACGCCTTATTGGTAATGAAACGGATGTGCAACTGGATACTTATGAGAAGCCCGAGTTTGATGATTGGCGTTGGGTAGATTATTGGAAACCGGTAGAAGACATCGTGTTTTTTAAACGCCGTGTTTATGAACGTGCCTTACATGAACTAGCACCATTGTTATTTCCAGAATATAAAAAGCGGGTCGAGAAGCAACGCAGGCGTTAACTTAACGGCTTGCGAAATACCTTGGCATTACGTTGGTAGTTATAAAAGCCTTGCTTCTGATCGGGCAGATCACTGATCTCCGCTTGTTGGAAACCATGCTCTAAAAACCAATGTGCTGTTTGGGTGGTTAATACGCACAGTGATGTTAAATCAGCAGCGCGGGCTTGTTGTTCCATCGCGAGTAATAGCTGTTTACCGCGACCTAATGTTTGATAGCTTGGCGACACCGCTAAACAAGCTAACTCGCCGATTTGGCTGTCTGGATAAGGATATAAGGCTGCACAAGCGACTACGGTTCCATCACGTTCCATCACCGTGAAATGATCCACTTCCATTTCTAAATGATCACGAGAGCGTTTAACTAATACACCTTGTTCTTCTAAGGGCTGAATGAGTTCCAATATACCGCCCACATCATCAATCGTTGCTTGACGCGTCGTTTCAAATAACTCAGCGGTGATTAAGGTGCCTGCACCATCACGACTGAATAACTCTTGCAGCAAAGCCCCATCTTGATTTCTATCCAGCAAATGCACTCGTTTGACGCCCGCATTGCAGGCTTTAATTGCCGCGGTTAATGCGATAGGAGCCGATTGTTGAATGGCCGTTGCGGCTTGGTCGACCGTCATTTCACGGGCTAATTTACTTGGATCTTCGCCAATAAAGATCAATTTATCAGCGCCTAGAGCACTGGCCACCGCCGTCGCTATATCTTGATAAGCTAGATTAAAAATTTCACCGGTAGGCGAATAGCCTAATGGTGGCAATAACACGACATTACCTAGATTGAGTTGCTCATTGAAGCCTTGGGTATCAACACGACGTACTTCACCAGTGTGCCCAAAATCAATGCCATCTTTAATGCCAACTGGACGAGCGGTCACTAAATTGCCACTGGTGCAACGTACTTGCGCATCAGCCATTGGCGTATGAGGCAATCCAAATGATAATTTAGCTTCGATATCTAACCGTAATTTACCCATAACACTGAGAGCAACAGTAAGGCTTTTTTCATCGGTAATCCGCATACCGTTATATTGTTCTGTGTCTAGATTCGACATTTTCAATTGCTGATCAATTTGCGGACGAGCGCCATAAACCAATACTAATTTGATACCTAAGCTATTTAATAAAGCAAAATCGTGAATTAAATTATCAAAGCCATCGGTTGCGATAGTTTTACCATCAAAAGCGACGACAAAGGTTGCCCCACGGTGCGCGTGGATATAAGGTGCAGCGGTGCGAAACCAACGAGTAGTCGTTGCAATATTGCTAAATTCAGTCGTATTCATAACGTTCTTTTTATCCTAGTCGAAGCAAGCTTGCAAAGTTGCGTGTAAAATTTGTTGGATTAACTGGCGCTGAGTTTGATTGTCAGTGTCCGAAAGTACACTTTGTTTGGAGAGCCAAAATGCCAGAATATCGTTCAAAAACTTCTACTGCCGGTCGTAATATGGCCGGTGCTCGTGCCTTATGGCGAGCAACAGGCATGAAGGACGATGACTTTAGCAAACCTATTATCGCCGTTGCCAATTCATTTACCCAATTCGTACCGGGTCATGTGCATTTAAAAGACATGGGCCAATTAGTCGCCAGAGAAATTGAAAAAGCCGGCGGTGTTGCCAAAGAATTTAATACCATTGCTGTCGATGACGGTATCGCGATGGGTCATGACGGCATGCTTTACTCTTTGCCTTCACGTGATCTGATCGCTGACTCCGTGGAATACATGGTTAATGCCCATTGTGCTGATGCCTTAGTCTGTATTTCTAACTGTGACAAAATCACACCAGGCATGTTGATGGCTGCGATGCGTCTTAATATTCCAGTGGTGTTTGTTTCTGGGGGCCCGATGGAAGCGGGTAAAACAAAATTAGCCGGTAAAGACGTCAAACTCGACCTGGTTGATGCCATGGTGATGGCTGTTGATCCAACTGCGTCTGATGAAGATGTAGCTAAAGTGGAACGTTCAGCCTGTCCAACCTGTGGTTCATGTTCAGGTATGTTCACTGCTAACTCTATGAACTGTCTGACTGAAGCCTTGGGCTTATCGTTACCGGGTAACGGCACAATGTTGGCGACACATGCTGATCGAGAGCAACTGTTCTTAAAAGCGGGTCGTACCATTGTTGATATTGCTAAACGCTATTATGAGCAGGATGACGAGAGCGTATTACCTCGCTCTGTTGGTTTTAAAGCGTTTGAAAATGCAATTGCACTCGATATTGCGATGGGTGGTTCTACCAACACTATTTTGCACTTAGTCGCGATTGCGCAAGAAGCAGACATTGATTTCACGATGGATGATATTGATCGCATGTCTCGCATCGTGCCACAGCTATGTAAAGTTGCACCGAATACGCCTGACTATCATATGGAAGACGTGCATCGTGCTGGCGGCATCATGAGTATTTTAGGTGAGTTAGATCGCGCCGGAAAACTACATACCGATGCACCAACCGTCTACGCACCGACAATGAAAGATGCCTTGGACGAATGGGACATCATGCGTAATCCAAGTGATGCAGTCCGTAAGTTCTACCAAGCTGGTCCAGCAGGTATTCCTACCCAAACAGCATTTAGCCAAGCAACACGTTGGGATAGTTTGGATGATGATCGTGCCGATGGTTGTATCCGTTCACTAGAGCATGCTTTCTCACTAGAAGGCGGCTTAGCAGTCTTGAAAGGTAATATTGCTGTCGATGGTTGTGTGGTTAAGTCTGCCGGTGTAGATGAATCTATATTAGTATTTGAAGGCCCTGCCCATATCACTGAGTCACAAGATGAAGCCGTTCAACATATCTTGACTGACCAAGTGGTCGCCGGTGATGTAGTTATTGTCCGTTACGAAGGCCCTGCTGGTGGCCCTGGTATGCAAGAGATGTTGTACCCAACTTCTTATATCAAATCAAAAGGCTTAGGCAAAGCCTGTGCATTATTAACTGATGGTCGTTTCTCAGGTGGTACCTCAGGCCTATCTATTGGTCATGCCTCACCAGAAGCCGCATCAGGTGGTGCAATTGGCCTAGTGCGTAATGGCGATATTATTCGCATCGATATTCCAAACCGTACTATCGATGTATTGTTGTCTGATGAAGAATTAGCGGCACGTCGTGTTGAGCAAGACAAGCTAGGTTGGAAACCAAAAGAAGAACGTCCACGCAAAGTATCAGCGGCCTTAAAAGTATTTGGCAAGATGGCAACCTCTGCTGATAAAGGTGCGGTAAGGGATTTGTCTAAGCTGGATTAAAGTGTTGATTGTGTTATAAACATTTTGTTTACTTTCTTACCAAGAAGTAATTATAATGCTTGCACTACTCACCTCTTCTTATCATTATTAAATTAATGTTAATTTGAGGCGAAAAAACCGCCTTCTGGCGGTTTTTTCATATCTAGGGATGGTAAATTGAATGGATACTATAGTTTATATTGATGGCTATAACTTGTTTTATGGTCGATTACAAAACACTTCTTTCAAATGGCTTGATGTTTTCAAGCTGTTCCAATCAATAGCTAGAATTCAAGATCCCTCATCAAATATTATTCACATTAAATATTTCACTGCCCCAGTAAAGTCAAACTTTGCTTCACGTGGAAGAGCCTCTGAGGCAGCGCAAAAGACATATCATCGTGCTTTAAAGCAACTATACTCCCCTAAATTAGAAATAATTGAGGGATATCATACGGTTGAAAAAGGTCACCCTCCTCGATATAACGAGCCTATTGATAAAGATGATCGCGTCTATATTTGGAAGTTTGAAGAAAAACAAACGGATGTAAATATAGCATTAGCTATGTATAAAGATGCTAGAGATGCCAATATTAGTCAGCAAATTTTAGTGACGAGTGACTCTGATCTTGTACCAGCTTTAAACTGATGCTCCGGATATTAAGTTAGGCTTGGTTATTCCAAGGAGAAAGCCTGAAAATGGACAAAAAGTAAGGCCGCCCAATAAAAGTTTGAGTGACCTTGTTGATTGGACAAGGAGTTATATACTTGACGATGAATGTGAAAGGGCTCAGTTAGCAGCTAAAATTCCTACAAAGAAAAAGCCTATTTTGAAACCAAGTTATTGGTAAGCCATTTTATTTAAGTTTTACTACTTTTGTTAGTTAATCAAACCAATGGTGAGTTCGGTTAATGAAATACACTAAAGACAGCATAACTGGAACCTCTACTAATACTCCGACAACGGTGGCTAATGCAGCACCAGAGTGTAGGCCGAATAAAGATATTGCTACAGCAACCGCGAGTTCAAAAAAGTTTGAGGTGCCAATCAATGACGCTGGGCCAGCAATGTTATGAGCGAGTCTTAATCGTTTGGCGGCAAAGTAGCTGATGGCAAAAATCCCATAGGTTTGAATAATCAACGGAATGGCAATCAATAGGATGGTTTCAGGTTGTTGCAGGATGATTTCTGCTTGAAAGCCAAATAATAATACGACGGTTGCCAGCAAGCCGAGTATTGACCAAGGTTTGATGTTGCTTAGAAAGCGAGTCAGTTGTTGACCATTGCCGTTGTTGTTTAATTTCTGGCGAGTGATAACACCGGCGATTAGCGGAAGTAATACATACAAGACAACGGACAGTAATAAGGTTTGCCATGGCACAACGATATCGCTAATGCCTAATAAGAAGGCGGTGATCGGGGCGAAGGCAAAGATCATGATGACATCATTGATCGAGACTTGAACCAAGGTGTAATTGGGATCACCTTTGGTTAATTGGCTCCAAACAAAGACCATTGCCGTGCAAGGAGCGACGCCTAATAAAATCATGCCGGCGATATATTGGTTAGCCGTTTCAGGTTCAACCCAACTAGCAAAAAATACTTTAAAAAATAACCAGCCAAGTAAGGCCATGGTGAATGGTTTTATCAACCAATTAATAACCAGGGTGAGGACGATGCCCTTAGGCTGTCTACCGATATATTTAATAGCATGGAAATCAACTTGCACCATCATTGGATAGATCATTAACCAGATTAAAACGGCGATGATTAAATTAACATGGGCAAATTCGAGTTGAGCTACGAGGCTGAAAAAGCTTGGAAACAAGCTGCCGGATACAACACCCAACAAGATAGATAAGCCTACCCATAGGGATAAATAGCGTTCAAAAATGCCCATTAATGATGTTCCTAGTGTGAATTCGGTAGCTTGAATGATAAGACGGCAGCAGCGGCGACAAACAGTGACGATGTAATCAGACAGCCAATTAAGCCTGAATATTGAAAGACCAAACCTGACAACACCGTGCCAGCCAAACGACCACCGGCATTAGCCATGTAATAAAAGCCGACATTCATGGCGACTTTGTCGTGATCAGACCATTCGACGATTAAATACGAATGCACGGCGGAGTTAATGGCAAATACGATGGCAAATAGACTTAAGCCAGTAATGAGCACCCATGTTGGCTCTAAGCCTTGGTATAACGCTATGGCGATAGCGGCTGGCAACAGCGTTAATAACCACGCTAGCCACTGTGCAGTATGCCCTGTGGGATGATGTCCCCTTAAGACTTTCGGGGCAAAGGCTTGCACGATGCCGTAGCCAATAATCCATAAGGCAAAGAAGCTACCGACTTGTTGATAATCCCAACCTAAGCTGGCGGTGAGATAAACCGGAAGAGCCACCACAAACCAAACATCACGCGAGCCAAATAAGAAAAAGCGGGCAGCGGATAACCAGTTGATGGCTGCGGTATTGGAAAACAGTTGGCCGAATTTGGCTTTGTGTTTGGTCTTACCTAAGTCACCGGGCAATAACAGCCAGGTTAAAACCAATACCGTAAATAAGCTGCCTGCCAAGATATACAAAGCATTTTGAAAGCCGTACACAGCCAGTAATAAGCCACCTAAGAAGTAGCCGACACCTTTTAAGGTATTTTTCGAACCAGTGAGTGCGGCCACCCATTTAAACAAGGTTTTTGATGATTGTTGGCTGTTGCCATCAGGCAAGAACAGCTTAACGCTGGCCTTGGCGCTCATCTTGTTTAAGTCTTTGGCAATGCCGGATAAGGCTTGTGCCACCATCACATACACAACGGTCAGATATTCGGCAGGCACGGTGAGCATCATCAAGGCGGCGACTTGCAATGCCATGCCGATATGCATGGTATTGTTCAGGCCAATGCGTGAGCCTAACCAGCCACCAACCAAATTGGTGACAATGCCAAAAAACTCATAGAACAAAAACAGACTGGCGATGGCTAGCGGCGAGTAACCTAGCTGGTGGAAGTACAATACCACCAACATACGGATCGCACCGTCAGTGAGGGTAAAACCCCAGTAGCCAGCAGTTATCGTCGCATAATGTCTTAGCATATTTATCTTTTTTCCCATAACGGCGTTATTTTTGTACTCAAATGGTCACATATTGAATATATGCTCACATTTTCCGTGCAAAAATGCCTTGTTCTGAAGAAAAATCTAAACATGCTGATCAGCCTTTAGGTAACGTAGTTTTTATAATGATTTAGCCAACAGATGAGCAATATCTATCATCCGGTTTACATAACCCCACTCATTGTCATACCAAGCGAGGACTTTTACTTGCGTATCGTTAATGACCATGGTTGATGGCGCATCAACAATGCTGGAGCGGGCATCATTGGTGTAATCAGCTGACACTAGTGGACGAGTTTCATAGCCTAAAATATCTTTTAAGCTGTCATCAGCTGCTTGTTGGAATAAGGCGTTAATTTCTTCAGCCGTTGTTTTCTTGTTAGCTTCAAATACAAAGTCAGTTAAAGACCCATTCAATAACGGCACACGAACGGCTAAACCATTTAACTTGCCTTCCAACTCAGGAAAGATCTTAGTAATCGCTTTTGCTGAACCGGTCGTGGTGGGAATTAATGAGTTACTGCTAGCACGGGCGCGACGTAAGTCTTTATGACCTTTATCGACAATGGTCTGGGTATTGGTGATGTTGTGGATCGTGGTCATGCAGCCATGTTTGATGCCGATGTTTTCATGCATCACTTTGACTAAGGGAGCGAGGCAGTTAGTTGTACAAGAAGCGGCTGTGACGATGTTATGTTGAGCAGGATCGTAAAGCTCATGGTTAACGCCATAAACAATGTTTAATGCAGGCTCAGGACAAGGTGCTGACACTAAAACTTTTTTAACACCTTGGTCGAAGTAGGCTTGCAACTCACCTTCAGACTTAAACTTGCCGCTGCACTCCAAAACGAGATCAACACCCAGCTCTTGCCAGTTCACTTCAGCAGGAGTGGCATATTGGCTAAAGCTGATCGCTTGGCCATCAATTGATATTTGATCGTCTGAAGCAGAAATAGATTTATCTGCACCCCAACGACCGTGCACAGTATCAAACTCGATCAAATGCGCGTGGCAGTCAGCGCCACCTTGGATGTCATTGATATGCACAAACTCAAGCTCATCACTATCCCAACCAGCACGTAAAGCCAGTTTTCCCATGCGGCCAAAGCCGTTAATTGCTACTCGTATTGTCATTGTTGGTCTCTAATTGTTAGCAACACGCCTGATTTGGGCGGTCTTTCATATTGGTTAATGTGGTTAGATCATCCTGATAAGGCGAAGTATTAATCACGCCATTTCTGGTGGTTTCAATGATGTTTTCTGCCCAAGCAGGTAAAGAGTTATTAAGTTGGTAATACACCCATAAGCCTTGTTTGCGCGATGATAATAAGCCGGCTTGTTTAAGCTGGGCTAAATGTCGAGAGATCACGGGTTGTGATAAGTCGAGGGTATAGGTCAGCTCACAAACACACAGCTCACCGACTTGTGACAGTAAAATGAGGGTGCGTAACCTCATCGGATGAGAAAGTGCAGAAAAGAGATTGTCAGCGGTTAATGTCATTGTCACTACATGTAGAAAACTATATATATTAAATAGTGTATATAGTAGTTAAGCTAAAAACAACGGCCAAAAAAAAGCCCAGTCCGAACTACGAACTGGGCTTTTTTTAAATTTAAACTAAGCGTTTTTTATAAACTTGCCCATGAGTTTTTTCTTTGGAAGCGCAGTCTAGGTAAGATGAGGCCTAAAATCATACCTGCAAATAATACCGCTGCACCAATCATAAACCAGGTTTTGGCATTGTTATCTTTTAAGCTGCTGTTTTCGATAACCAGTACTTGGGTTTGATGATCGATTTCTTGTAACTTCTCTTTCAATTGACGATTTTCATTGTCTAAGGCCACGGCACTAGAGGCTGTACGACGTAAGTCATCAAGCTCTTTACTTAAACGCTGTGACGTTTCGGTCAAGGTTAAGTTTTGTGAGTCAGTATCTGAATTTTGTGATGATAAGGCTTCAATTTCCGTTTTAACTTTAGCTAGCTCTAATTCAAGGTTGGCATTTTTTTGTTCACTGGCAGCTAAGCGAGCACGTGAGCTAGGCATATTGTCGAGGTAGCGAGTGAGCACCCAGCCTTCAACGCCGCTACTGGTGCGTACTTTAGAATAGCCAGCAGGATCGGTTTCAATCACATCAAGTTTAGTTCCACTTGATAACATTTTACGAATGCCAAACTTTACGCCTTGGCCATTACGCATTGTGATTTCTAACTCATCTGATACATAGCGAGTAGTCTCAGCCAGAGTGGCAAGAGGGCTTAGCAAAGATAAAAAAAGTAAGCCATTGATAACAATTTTTTTCACGATAATGCTTCTATAATTAAATTGGTAAGCACGCATTCTAGCAGATGAAGGCTATTTTTTAGTAATAGAAATCATAGTTTTTCATGTTTTAAAATGTCTGGCCAGAGATGGTGATAACTATAAAACTAGTTAGTTTTCATCAATTTGTAATATTGATTTGTTATGGTTTCGTCAGATTAATGAATGGAAGAAATTAAGATGGAAAGATTAAGAGTGATGTTTTTGTGTACCGGTAATTCTTGTCGGTCACAAATGGCGGAAGGCTGGATGCGAGCACTTGCTGCCGATCATATTGAGGTGAAATCAGCCGGCATTGAAGCTCACGGCCAGAATGAACGGGCGATAAGCTCGATGGCTGAAGTAGGCATTGATATTTCACAGCAACAATCGATCAGAGTAAATGGCGAAATGTTGGAGTGGGCGGATTTATTGATCACCCTGTGTGATAACGCCGAAGAGCAATGTCCAATAATGGGCCAACAAACTGCTAAGTTACACCTGCCTTTGCCTGACCCAGCCAAGTTGAAAGGTAATGAGCAAGAGTTAGCCGACGAGTTTGCTCAAACTCGTGAACTGATCAGGCAGCGAGTGGACTACGTGATTCAACAACTGCATCAAGTTGCTTAGTAACTAATCCGCGAATCAGTTAGCCCGATTATGGGCTTAACTGAAATAAGTAGTTGCCTGCTTTTTTCTTGGCGGCCGACTTTGCTTTAGTCGCCACTTCAGCCAAGTCCACTTCATCGTTAATATTGTCGAAGTCATGTAATTTAACTGCACCAATAGACAAGCTGAGCAATTGATAAAACATAGCGTTGCCATGCCGATCTGTGGCGGTTATTCCTCTCGCATCAATATGTTGTTCACTATATAAACTAGGGTGTAAGGCGGTGAAGTCTTGCAGGATTTTGCTGCAACGTGACTGCCAATCAGAGCTAGCAAACAGTGCAATAAAGTCATCACCACCGACATGGCCGACAAAATCAATTTCGGTATTGGCATGTTTGCATAGAATTTGTGCTGTTTCGTTGATCACTTTATCGCCCTTACCAAAGCCATAGATATCGTTGTAAGGTTTAAAGTTATCGAGATCAAAATAACAAACCACGATATCTAGGTTGTGCTTGATTGCTTCCTTGATCTGTTCAGTAATCGGTACATTGCCAGGTAAACCAGTTAAAGGATTGGCATGACGGGCATTAGTGAGTTGTAAATCAGTAATTTGTCGTAGTAGATCCATCAAGCTACCGATGCCACGATAATGGCCTTTATCAGTGATGATAAACATGCTGTGCTGCTGGTGTTCATCTTGGCTGGTGATCAATTGACTTAAGCTTTTAAGCGGTAATTGCACATCAGCAATAACAGGACTGTCGTCCATAAACATTTGAATGGGCTTACGGCCATGTAAATCACGGCCATAGCGACTTGCATATAAGGTCATAAATTCATCACGCCAAATCATACCTACGGCGTGATTATCATTATTAACGACAGGCAAGGCAATCAGATCAGTTGAATGTTGGAAGCGATCGCCAACCGTATTAACACTATCTTGGCTTTTGATCGGTACAACAGTCGTCAGTAGACTGCTTACAATGGTGTTGGAGCGAGGTTGCAGTTGGCGAAATACAGACTTTGTTTGACGCTTAGAGAGTAAGTCAGGTGAAATGGTGGATTTTGGATATTGAGTGGGTCTAGCAAAGTAATAACCCTGAACAAAATCAATGTTCATTTCTTGGCTAGCAATATACTCTTCACGGATCTCGACACCTTCACCGATCACTTGGCAATCAATACCATCAGCGATATCGAGCATTGATTGCACAAACTGGCGTTTTTGAGCGTCGTCATGAATGTTTTGCATAAAGTGGCGATCGACTTTGACAAAGTCAGGCTTGAGTTCCGACCAAGTACGTAAGCCTGAATAACCTGCACCTAAATCATCTAGAGCAATAGAAAATCCCATATCACGATAATGATCGGTGGCATCACGCATCAAATTATAATCATCGATAGGGTATTGCTCGGTTAATTCAATCACCACTTGTTCAGCCGGTATCCCTGCCTTTTCTAAAAAACTAAGGGTCAAACCATGTTGATAATCTTCCTGGAATAATGCCGCCGGAATGGTATTGATAAACAGCTTTTGCTGAAGGTTTAACTGACTAAACTGCTTGATCGCCACCTCACGACACATTAAATCTAATTCAGCCAACCGGCCATGACGGCTCGCAGCATCAAATAAATTAACAGGTGAGTGTAGAGCGCTGTCAGATGGGCCACGAATTAACGCTTCGAAGCCATAAATTTTGTTCTTTTTCAACGAGACAATAGGTTGAAATAAAGGCGTTAACGCTGCCGTTTCTAAAATTTTATCGAGCGCTTGATATTGCAGCAGTTCTTCTTTGGTCATATTAGGGATGTCTTTTGTTGTAAGCGGTTTATAGGCTGAACGCGACGGTGTCTTAAATGACAGGCTATTAATGGTGCCATAATCAGTTTGCTGAAATATGACAAATAGGTGACAAATTTATTACAACTATAAACATAAAAAAAAGCCCTACTAGTTAAACTAGCAGGGCCCTTTCCCTAGAGTTACGAGAGGGTTAACTCTAGCAATTGCACTTACCAGTAAGCTTGCGCTCTGAATTTAAGTGAAGATGGTTCATAGTCAACACCAGAACCGTTTACTGTTAAATCTGTCACTTTGTCGTAGTTCAACATTAAACGAGTGTTTTGTGTTGGGTAGTAGTTAACACCGATTGTGAACTTATCAGCTTCATCATTACCCGAGTTTTCTTCGATTTCTGTTGATTCGAAACGTGCAGCAATCTGCCATGCACCTGATTTAGATTTTGGCTTGATACCTGATGTGTAACCTTTTTTCCATTTCAAAGATTCACCCGTTAAGAAGTAACCTGCTTCGACAGCGTAACTGTCGATTTCAACATCATCACCAGATGAACTGTCCATGTCATAGCTGTTGAAGTCAGCCATGGCGTGGAAAGAACCGAAGATAGCCATTGCATCAACTGTGAATGCATCAGCGCCAGCAAAATCATCTGCTGTCGCACTTAAGTGTTTTGCATTATCAACATGGCTTACTAGGCGTTGTTTGAAGCTGAAGCTGGTTAAGTCTTGTTCGTTAAGGTTTAAGTAACCTGCACCGATTTGAACCATGTGCTTTTTATCTTTCATGTATGGTACGAAAGAACCACGTACTGCGAAAGTTGTACCAGAAGTTTCTTCTGCTTCACCGTCGCTGAAACCTTTATAGCCATCTTTACCTGCGTATGTGTAACCTGCAGACAATGCCCATTTGTAGCTAGGATCTGCTAAAGATACAACCGCACCTGATTGGCGAGCTGGTGAGATTGAACTGTCAGCAAAAAATGGACGATCCATGAACGTCATGTATTTAGAGCTGATTTTTGTATTTAAACCAAATGGGATGTGAGATTGACCTAATTTTAAGCCAAGTTTGTTACCCGCTAGTTTAGTCCCGTATTTGATGTAAGCATCTTTCAGATCTACATCGCTACCTGCGAAGTCAGCTTCGAATTTGTAACCCCAATCGTAGACAGTACCTGCGAAACCTAAACGTGCACGACGTAATTCTGTACCTTGGTAATCATCAGCACTTGAACCATCTTCGTCAGTGTCAACGAAATCCCACATTACACGACCGACAGGTTGGAAAGACCAGTTGCCATCAGCGCTAGTCACTTTGATTTTGCCCTTAGTCGTGATTTTAGGCATATCTTTAGTTGCTGCTTTAACTTCAGCTTTAACTTCTGCTTTTGCAGCTTCATTGGCTTCTTTATCAGCAGCGGCAGCGTTTGCTAAAAGGTCATAGTTAGAAGCGGTGATAGTGCCTTGGTCACGAAGAACTTTAAGCAAATCTAACATTGCTTCGTTGTTCGCGTGGGCTGGCATAACAGCTGAGCCTAACAAAGCACCAGCAATTAAGAGTGTAGATGTTTTAAGTTTCAAGGGTTTATCCTCTTGGTTAATTAAAAGTATTCGGGTCGTATCTGCTACGAGTTCGCATACAATAACCAGTGAACATTTCACTATCATGAATGTTTTATTACAGTTTTATTACAGTGATACAAAACTAGGTTTCTGTTGTTTATAAACAACAAAATAAAACACTTGAAAAGTCATCACATCGTCCCGATATAACAGTCACGACTTATTAATATAGGAAGGAATATGTTCCGTTCTTTATTTGTTTTATTTCTAGTAGTGCCATTGATAGAAATTTATTTTTTAATCCAAGTGGGCAGTGTGATTGGCGGTTTGTGGACTGTCTTTCTGGTGGTCGCAACGGCTGTTATCGGTGCTGGCTTAATCAAGCAACAAGGCATGACGACAATGCAGCGCGCGCAACTATCTCTCGCTCAGGGACAATTGCCTGCCACCGAGATGTTAGAAGGTGTTGCTTTATTATTAAGTGGCGCCATGTTGTTAATGCCTGGCTTTTTCACTGATGCCATCGGTTTTATCTTATTAATGCCACTTATTAGACAGGGCTTAATTAAGCGCTTAATCGCCACTGGCCAATTTCGTTATCAAAGCCGAACCATGCATTCGCACTCTCAACATGGCCATCGCGATTCATCAGTAATAGAAGGTGAAGTGGTCGATAACGACGAGCAGCGTTTACGATAAATTTTAGTTGTTCCCTTGAAGTTTATTTTTGCATCCCCATTTAAGGGGAGTACATTTTTTTGTTAGCTATTTTTTTTAGAGGATACATTTGATGAATATTCGTCCCCTTCATGATCGTGTGATTGTCCGTCGTACTGAAGAAGAAACAACGAGCCCGGGTGGTATCGTAATTCCTGATAATGCAGCTGAAAAACCAGCTCATGGTGAGGTTGTTGCAATCGGTGGTGGCAAAATCACAGACTCAGGTGATGTTCGTCCTTTAGCTGTCAGCGTTGGCGATCAAATTCTGTTCGGTAAATATGCCGGTACAGAAATTAAAGTTGATGGTGAAGAGCTGTTAGTAATGCGTGAAGACGATATTGTTGCTGTAGTTGAAGGCTAATAGCCCTACACCAGTTCGTTCACATAACTAGAATATATAAAGAGGAATTAACATGGCTGCTAAAGAAGTCAAATTCGGCGCAGATGCGCGCGGTTTAATGGTCAACGGTGTAAACATCTTGGCTGATGCGGTAAAAGTAACATTAGGCCCTAAAGGTCGTAACGTTATCTTGGACAAAAGCTTTGGTGCTCCAACGATTACTAAAGATGGTGTATCTGTTGCGAAAGAAATCGAATTAGATAATAAATTTGAAAACATGGGCGCACAAATGATTAAAGAAGTGGCTTCTCACACTTCTGATGCGGCTGGCGATGGTACAACTACAGCGACAGTATTGGCTCAAGCTATCTTGCGTGAAGGTGTTAAAGCCGTTGCTGCGGGCATGAACCCAATGGATCTTAAACGTGGTATCGATAAAGCAGTTATTGCTGCGGTTGCTGAATTAGAAGGTATGTCTTCACCTTGTAATGACGATAAAGCGATTGCTCAAGTCGGTACTATCTCTGCAAACTCAGATGATTCTGTTGGTGGCATCATTGCTGAAGCAATGCAAAAAGTAGGTAAAGCAGGCGTTATCACTGTTGAAGATGGTAGTGGTTTTGAAAACGAGTTAGACGTAGTAGAAGGTATGCAGTTTGATCGCGGTTACCTTTCTCCTTACTTCGTTAACGATCAACAAACAATGACAGCAGATTTAGAAAATCCATTTGTTTTGTTATTTGATAAGAAAATCTCTAACATTCGTGAGTTATTACCAACATTGGAAGCGGTAGCAAAAGCAAGCCGTCCATTGTTATTGATTGCTGAAGATATCGATGGCGAAGCATTAGCAACATTAGTTGTTAACAGCATGCGCGGTATCGTTAAAGTATGTGCAGTTAAAGCACCTGGTTTTGGTGATCGTCGTAAATCAATGCTAGCTGATATTGCAGTATTAACTGGCGGTACAGTGATTTCTGAAGAAGTAGGCTTAAGCTTAGAAAAAGTAACGTTAGAAGACTTAGGTCAAGCTAAGAAAATTACCGTAAGCAAAGAAAACACAACGATTGTTGATGGTACTGGCCAAGTTGCTGAGATTAAAGCACGTGTTGATCAAATTAATACACAAATCGCTGAATCTAGCTCTGACTACGATAAAGAGAAGTTGCAAGAACGTGTTGCTAAATTGGCTGGCGGTGTTGCTGTCATCAAAGTTGGCGCTGCAACTGAAATGGAAATGAAAGAGAAAAAAGCACGTGTTGAAGATGCATTACATGCAACTCGCGCTGCGGTTGAAGAAGGTGTGGTTGCTGGTGGTGGTGTTGCCTTGGTTCGTGCTGAAAGCTCACTAGGTGATCTTACTGGTGACAATGCTGACCAAAATACGGGTATCACATTACTTCGTCGTGCAATGGAAGAGCCATTACGTCAAATCGCTACCAATGCGGGTGATGAAGCGTCTGTTATCTTAAACAACGTTGCTGCTGGTGAAGGTAACTTTGGTTACAACGCTGCAACTGGCGAATACGGTGACATGATTGCAATGGGTATTCTTGACCCAACTAAAGTAACGCGTACTGCATTACAAAATGCAGGTTCAGTTGCAGGCTTGATGCTAACAACTGAAGCAATGGTTGCTGATGCACCACAAGCTGCTGGTGCAGCTGCTATGCCTGATATGGGCGGTGGCATGGGCGGAATGGGCGGCATGATGTAAGAGATTAGTCTTTTACGCAATCTCGGCGGTGTTCCGTGTGAACCCGCCTTGCTCTTGCATAAAATACTTAATTTCTAGTACAGCTAGTTCATTAAGCACATAAAAAAGCCCCGGCCAGTTTGGTCGGGGCTTTTTTTATAGATACGATTTAATTTTATGGTTTAAAAACAACTCGATTACGGCCAGCTTCTTTGGCTTCATATAAAGCATCGTCTGCAGTGCCTAGCAGTTGTAGGGAAATCTCATCAACTGTGTGCTCAAGGTCGACGTCAAGCTTGGTCACGCCACAGCTAATAGAAACAGGAATTGAATGGCCATTAGCCTTAATAGGAGAGGCGGTAACAAATTTACAGATACGCTCAAATGCAGTTGAAGGTTTGTTATCGGTTGCATTACAAATTACTAAAAACTCTTCACCACCATAACGACCGATTAAATCAAACGATCTGAGTGCCGTCTTCATGCGTTTAACGACTTCTTTTAACACTTCATCACCGACTAGGTGGCCATAGGTATCATTAATTTTTTTGAAATGATCGATATCGCACATGCCGATATAAAGTGAACTCTTTTGGCGTTGAACTCGAGCAATTTCTTTGTTCAGTGCTTCTAGTATTGCACGGCGATTCAATATTTCTGTCAACGCATCATAAGTGGCATGAAACTGTAGGTCTTTCAAAGCCAGGTTTAACTTTGACTGCAAACTTAACATACGAGTACCAACTTCTAAGCGCACTTGAAGTTCAGCAGCATTAAAAGGCTTAGGAATATAATCATTGGCGCCGGCTTGCAGGCCCTTAACAATATCAGCCGTTTCTGTTCGTGCGGTTAGTAATAAGATATAAGGAGGATTATCACTGTTGTGCTCGCGAACCTTTTGACAAACTTCAATGCCGGTCATGCCGGGCATTTCCCAATCTAACAGTAGTAAGCAAGGCGGCTCATCTTGCTGCATGACTTGCCATGCAGCTTCACCATCTTCAACTGCAATGCTATCGTAGTTCCATTGTGAAGTGACGGCTGTCAGCATCATTCGTGATGCTTTATCATCTTCTGCAATTAATAGTTTCATATGGTTTGTGCCTTTAGCATGTCAATTCAAGTACGGTTATGTCATCGGACTGATCACCGGTACCTCGAAAAGTCAGTGCAGCGTCTTCTAAATTGTGGATATCAGCATCGACAGTCAACATCTCACTGATTGCCTGTATTAATCTTTGTTGCCCAAAGTGCTCACCCTGAGCGTTTTCTGTCTCGGTAATACCATCGGAGTAAGCATAGAAGCGGTCATTAGCTTGTATATCAATAAGCTCTGCTTCAAAGGCAAGGCTGTCTAGTATACCGAGTGCTAAACTTGTAGAAGAGTGTTTTTTTAGCAGTCGTTTCTCTCGAAAAGCCAATACATCCTCCATGCCACAGTTCCACACTTGTATTTTACTCCGATCTGCATTGACTTCGAAAAAAATCGCTGCCAAAAATAAGCCAGTTGGCAGCCGATGGAACATTTTACGATTTATCTCTACAGCAATTTCCGAGATCGGTAAGCCTTTTAGCGCCATGGCATAAAAGGTAGCGGATGCCATCGGCCCGCCGAGGGCTGCAACCAGGCCATGGCCGGTAAAGTCACCTAACATCGTATATTGCGTATTATCGGGACCGCGTGCAGAAAATAGTACGTCGCCGGAAGTCGATTCAACCGGCCGATTTAAATAACGTACATTGGTCGAGTCAAATTTGGTGGTCGCTTGCATTTTCGCGATGATTTTTTCTACGACAACACGCTCTCTTGCGAGACGAGATTGGACATGGCTTAAATCCGCTTGCAAGTTTAGAAAGCGAAAGCCAACATTTATTCGAGCTTGTAATTCGGCATTGTTAAAGGGCTTGACCACATAGTCATTGGCACCACTATTAAGACCTTCAACTATGTCAGCTGTTTCATTACGGGCTGTTAATAAAATAATATAGGGGGGATTATTAGTTGGCTGTTGTCGAATACGTTTGATCAACTCAATACCATTCATCTTTGGCATTTCCCAATCAATAAACAAAAAACAAGGCGGCTCATCAACTTGCATCAGCTCCCAGCCAACTTGCCCATCTTCAGCAACGATACATTCATATCCCCACTTTGTCGTCATTGCCTCGAGTAGCATTCGAGACGTTGCATCATCATCTGCAATTAATAGTTTCATGCTAGTTTTGTTTCCATTTCACCTTTTAGTGCGGTGAAATCATTTTCTAATTTATCTATCCCTAGCTGGACAGCTTTCATATCACCCGCCTTACTAGCGCTTTCAATCTCAAGTGCTGAAGCACTTAATGCTTTCCCGCCGACATTGCCTGAAGCGCCTTTAATTTTGTGCGCAAGAGCGGCTGCTTGTTGGGAATCGTCAGTATCTAAAATAGACTTGAGTTGTTCAATTTGTGCTGCCATATCTATCAGAAAGGTCTCTGCAATTGTTGCCATCAGTTCTTTATCGCCCATCAGCATTGCATTCATCACTTCATAATCAAAAACTAATAAGTCGGTCTGTTCTTTATTTACTTCAGCAGCATCAGACTCAGCGATATCGACTATAGTTTCTACATCTGCTGAAACAGAAGTTGATACTTCTGTATTTGATAGCCACTGATTTAACATACGGCGTAATTTAGCCGGATCAATAGGCTTAGCAACATAATCATTCATGCCGACAGCAAGGCATTTTTCTTTATCACCACGCATCACGTTGGCTGTCATCGCAATAATAGGAATAGTGTGATTAATACCTTTAGTTTCAGGATCGCGAATCGTTTGGGTCGCGGTATAGCCATCCATCACCGGCATTTGACAGTCCATAAACACTAAATCGTAATCAGTACCTTGTTGTAATGCCACCAGCGCTTCTTGACCATTACCGGCCAAATCAATGGTGATGCCAAATTTTTCTAAGATACCTTTAATGACTAATTGGTTAGTAATATTATCTTCTACTACCAAGATATGGGCTTTAAATTGCGTCCGTTCTTTCTCGGTATAACGGGTAATAAGCGTATCATCTTCGTCAGTAAGGCCAGCCACTTGTTGGATGACATTGTAGAGTTCTGATTGCTGAACTGGTTTAGGCAAATAGCCATCAAAGCCGATAGCCTGCATTTTCTTGGCCTCGCCACGCTGGGCTTGTGAACTGAGCATCACCAGTTTGATATCACTGATGGCCGAATCACTTTTTATTAGTTTACAAAGTTCAGCGCCATCCATTTCTGGCATATTCATATCTAATAAACCGACGGTGAAAGGTGAGTCTTTATCACATTCTGTAAGTGCTTGTAGTGCTTGCGTGCCACTGGCCACAAGTTGATGATCAATTTCCCATAGCGTTAATAATTGCTCCAATAAGTCTCGGTTGGTGGCGTTATCATCAACGGCTAATATTTTTTGCTCTTGTACATCAGCCAGCTGCAGCGGCGTTTCTTTTTCAAATTCGACTCCTTGTAGAGCTAAGCTGATCCAAAATGTCGTTCCTTTACCTAACTCGCTGTTAATGCCAATCTCACCGCCCATTAATTCTATCAACTTCTTACTAATCGATAAGCCTAAGCCGGTGCCACCATATTTACGGGTGGTAGAGCTATCGGCTTGGGTAAATTTACTAAACAGTTTGGCCTGCTGTGCTTCGCTAATACCAATCCCGGTATCTTTAATTTCAAACCGTATGAGTCGTCGAGTATCTTTGTGTTCAATAGTGCAGAAAACAGCCACTTCGCCTTGCTCAGTAAATTTAATGGCATTGCCAATAAGATTGGTCAACACCTGACGGAGCCGACCTGGATCAGCATGTACCCACTGGTTGATAATAGGGTTGGCTGGGCAAATAAATTCCAAACCTTTCTCTTCAGCCAGATAATGCATGGCTCTGCCTAAATCTTCGAGCATGCCCCCAAGGTTAAAATTGATATCCTCTAACTGGATCATGCCGGCTTCAACTTTAGAAAAGTCGAGAATGTCATTGATGATGTATAACAATGAGTCGGCCGATGTTTTGACTGTTTTTGCTAATTTGAATTGGTCTTGATTAAGCTTGCTATCCAATAGCAAGTTGGTCATGCCAATCACACCATTCATCGGTGTTCGAATCTCATGACTCATATTAGCTAAAAAGTCAGTTTTTGATTCATTAGCAACTTCAGCTTGCTCTTTAGCCTCGATAAGGTTCAGCGCTAGCTTTTTGGCCTTGGTAATATCGGTACGGATCGAGGTGTAACCGGATAACTTATTATTTTCATACAGCGGCACGATGGTGGTATCGACCCAATAAAAATGACCATCTTTGGCTTTGTTTTTGACTTCATCGTGCCAAACCTTGCCTTTCGACACGGTCAAATACATATCACGCCAATAGTTTTTCGGCTCATTGCCTGAATTGAGTAAACTGTGATTTTGACCGATGAGCTCTTCTTGCTCATAACCACTGATTTCACAGAACTTATCATTAGCATAACTGATCGTGCCTTTGATATCGGTAATAGAAACCAGTGAATGTTGATCCATCGCGTCTTTTTGGGCGGACAGATCGGCTTGCGCTGCGATGATGTTCTGCTCTTGTGCTTTAGACTTGGTAATATCAGTACGGATCGAGGTGTAGCCTGATA
>MAAI01000008.1 GCA_002163115.1 Methylophaga sp. 41_12_T18
ACTGCACGTATGCCTATGATGCTTAAAGGACCAACAGGCTGTGGTAAATCTCGATTTGTTGAATACATGGCATGGAAACTTAACCGTCCACTTATCACTGTTGCTTGTAATGAAGATATGACAGCATCTGATTTAGTAGGTCGTTTCTTATTAGATAAAGATGGCACCAAATGGCAAGATGGTCCTTTAGCAACCGCTGCCCGTATTGGTGCGATTTGTTACCTCGATGAAGTGGTTGAAGCACGTCAAGATACTACGGTTGTCATTCATCCCTTAACCGATCATCGCCGTACTTTACCTATCGATAAAAAAGGCGAGCTAATTAAAGCTCATCCTGATTTCCAATTGGTTATTTCTTACAACCCTGGTTATCAAAGCTTAATGAAAGACTTAAAGCAATCAACAAAACAACGTTTTGGTGCGCTTGACTTTGACTACCCGACTGAAAATATAGAAGTCGAGATTGTTTCAAAAGAATCAGGTGTCGATAAAAAAACAGCTGAAAAATTAGTTCAGATTGCTCATCGTGCACGTAACCTTAAAGGTCACGGCCTAGACGAAGGAATTTCAACACGTTTATTAGTATATGCAGGCCAATTAATCAGTAAAGGTGTTGAGCCTCAAGCTGCTTGTATGATGACGATGGTCACACCATTAACTGACGATCCGGATATGCGCGATACATTGGATGCAGCAGTACAAACATTCTTTGGTTAATAATTAATTTGCCACAGAATCGCATAGCGTACAGAGATAAGCCTGTTCACTATAAACATTGCTTTTTCTGCTAGGTCTTCTGGCAGAGAGAGGTTCCATGATTTTAGATCATAGAATTCCGTTTTAAGCGTTTCAGTAAGAAATGAACATTACCACTTACTCTGTGCGATCTGAGCTGAGGCTTTTATAATGAGTATCAAACTCGAAGACTACGAAGAATTCCTAGAAGACAAACCATCAATACGTGAAGTATTAGAGGGTACATTCAAGGAAGCCTCACATCTTATGTCACCCACCGGTCTCGAGACCTACATGGGTGGTGCAAAATCATTGTCCAGTCTTGGCCGAGGCAATGATCTGGTGATCACTTACTTACAAGAAATGCCACTGGTGGTAAAAGAATGCGGTGAAGATGTTATTCCCGACTGCATCACGGCTGCGATGAAACTGTCTTCCGTTACCTCTGGCTCAGTCATCTCGTTACTGTTAACCAGTTTACCGACTGCCGCTCGTAGTCTTGGTGACGCAGAACTACTTCGGGGTTATTTAACATTTATTCATCAACTCGCTTCAACTGCATCGCGTGGTTTGCGACCAATGCTGAACCATATTGATGAACTACTCAGCAAGCTGACTTTAAGTGGCTTACGTCGTTGGGCAACCTTTGGCGCTCAGGCATATCGCCGTGACTTTACCAACTTAACCTCTTACTTCAATTTAGAATCTGCAGATTCTAAAGCGATGCTACAAAAAGAACGTAGTGGTGTGCTCTTTATAAAAGTACAACGCAAACTTAATTTTTACCTACGTGCATTATGGGGCCGTGACTTCTTCCTACGGCCAACAGGTGCTGACTATACCGATTTCAGACCTTATATTGAACATCGTATTTTACATATGCCTGATGCGGTTGATGATATCGGAACAGACGATAACAAAATTGCCGGTTTAGAACTTTATCGTGCTACAGCTGCTCATATGGCTGCACATATGTGTTATTCAACTCAGCCTATTTCTGCCGAACAATTAAGTCCCGCCCAAATATTCTTTATTGGCTTTGTTGAAGATGCCCGCGTTGAATATAAAGCCATTAATGACTTTCCTGGCCTAAAAAAACTCTGGACCTCTTTACTTAAAACAGCACAACAAGATGAAGAAGTCGAACACCCAACCATGGCACAACTAGAGCATATTGCTCTCATGTTAATTGATAGCTCTGCTAGCTCCGATGATCAACAAATAAATGGGCTAGTCGAAAAATTTCATAACGAAATTGAAATACGTCAAGATGACAATCAGCTGTCATGGCATTTAGGACTAGAACTTTACAACATCTTTAGTGCTCGCAAAGAAGTACCAAGTTTACGAATACTTGAACGTATTCGAATTCCGTACCGTGATGATAATCGCTACGTTTGGGAGTTCGAAGAGTTCGACATGAATGCTGAATTCGAATACGTGCCCGCGAGTCAAAGGCAGGTTCGTCGTCAGGTTAGCGTCATTGAAATGGCTAATGAAGTAGATTGTGAATTAGCTGGCGACGATGCTCAAGAAATATGGACTTGTTCAACCAACATGCGTCCCTATGAAGACGACCTGACCGATGAACAAGCAAGTTTCAATGATATGTGGGGCAAAGAACCTATTTCAGATCCCTTCCACTATCAAGAGTGGGACTATCAAATTCAGTTACACCGTCCTGACTGGACAACAGTTTATGAACGTCTGCAACGCCGAGGCGATCCAGAAGATATTAAGCTTATCTTGGATGAATATCGGCCGGTTGCACACCGAATTAAACAAATTATTGATTTGTTAACACCAGCCGGTGTACAGCGTATGCGTGGCCTAGAAGATGGCGATGAAATTGATATCAATGCTGCAGTTGATGCGATGATAGCCATTCGCATGGGCGAACAACCCAACCCACGCATTACCATGCGTAATGTATTAAAAAATCGCGACCTCGCTGTTGTAGTGTTGATGGATTTATCAGAGTCCACCAATGAAGTCATGGCCGGTTCAGATAAAACGGTATTACAGTTAACACGTGAAGCGGCAACACTTGTTTCTACTGCCATCGACGGCATTGGCGATCCATTTGCATTGCATGGCTTTGCCTCCGATGGCCGTCACGATGTTCAATATTATCGCTTCAAAGATTTTAATCAGCATTTTGATGATGAAGCAAAATCACGCCTCGCAGGTATGAAAGGTGGCTTATCAACCCGCATGGGTACAGCATTACGTCATGCCGGACATCATCTGATAAAACAACAAGAAAGACGCAAACTTATTATTCTGGTAACCGATGGTGAACCGGCAGATATCGATGAACGTGATCCACAGCATTTACGCCATGACACTAAAAAAGCAGTGGAAGAATTGTACAGTCAAGGTGTATTAACCTATTGCCTGACATTGGACCCGAATGCTGACGATTATGTAAAACGTATTTTTGGTCAAAACAATTACACCATTATCGATAACGTAGATCGTTTGCCAGAAAAACTGCCAACACTGTTTGCCAGCTTAACCAGCTAAGTTGCCCCCGTGAGTAGAATAGGAGAGATCCCCTATTACGCACAACGAAATGACCAAATAGATGCAAAACTCTATAACTTATGGCGTAGAGCACGATTGCACTTCACCATGCCAATGCGGTTACCACTGGTAGATTATTCACACTTAGTCATGCTGCTTGAAGAGCACGAATGGGTCTGTGTGGATGAACGGCAGAATGATCTGCCGATACTAGCTTGGGTAGAGTTTGAAGACCAAGGTCGAGATGCCCTTCATCTTCCGGTTAAATGTAAACTGAATTACTATCACTATGCAGCATCGAAAGTCCGGGCTCACTCGCTGGAACTGATGCAAGAAGCACTAGAGAAACGTTTACATGAAAATAAATAAAGTTAATGTATAGGTGACACTACACACTATATTCCCTATTCTATCCATGAAAGTAACCAGGCTAGGCCTAGTTTAGTTGAACCTAATTCTTAATTAGTATTGCAGCCAACCAAGTAAATAAAAAATAAGGAACACGTTATGAAACGCTCTAAATTAATGACAATAATATTGGTATTGTCGTGCTGCTCTGTAGGTAATGCTCATGCCGACTGGGGCAGTTTGATTGATGACTGGAGCACCAAAGGCAAAGCATTATTAGCTGATGAGTCAACTACATCAGCAGTCTCATCATTAGATATAGATACGATTATTTCAGGACTAAAAGAAGCATTAGCTGTTGGTTCACGAGCAGCAGTAGACAACGTTAGTCAAACCGATGGTTACCTTAGTAATGAACTCATTCATATTGCTATGCCAGCTGAATTACAACAAGCTGGCGACTTGATGCGTCAATTTGGTTTAGGCGCCCAAGCAGATCAGTTTGAAAACAGCTTAAATAAAGCAGCTGAAAAAGCCGCACCGCAAGCAACTAACATCATTGTTAATGCGATTAAAAACATGAGCATTGAAGATGCTAACAAGATCCTCAACGGCGCTGATGATGCTGCAACTCAATACTTTAAAGAGAATACCAGCACGCAATTAACAGAACTGTTCACACCCACAGTAACCGACTCGTTAAACGAAGTTGGAAGCACTAAATACTACAATGATCTTACTGCTCAAGTTGCAGCTATCCCACTGGTAGGTGAAAACATAAACTTAGACTTACCGAGTTATGTCACTGAGCAAGCACTTGATGGCCTGTTCACAATGATTGCTTTAGAAGAAAAGAAAATTCGCGACAACCCTGCAGCAAGAACAACTGAGTTACTACAAAAAGTGTTTAGTAACTAGGAAATACTCCCTATTACCTAGCTCTATACGAGTATAATAACTCTACAATCACAATAATTTTTATAAGGAAATCTGATGGCCGCTAGTCACAATTTAAACCTTTGTAGCCAAGGCACAGCTCTTAAAGCACTTTTCACTGGGTATCTTATCGTTGTTGCTGTCGGTTATATGATGGCGTTAGTTCAAATTCAATTCACTCATGGTATGGCGGATGGTGAGTTTGGCTTATCTATTGATGACATCGTATACAGTTACTACGGAAAACGCTCAGGCTCAGTATTAGATGCAAAATTAAATGGCTCGATGCAAGTTATGGCACCAGATGAAGATCGTGCCAAAATATTAACATGGGTACGTAAAGGTGCTGATGAGCAAGCCTTTTATGACAATGGTATTCGTGAAATCATGGATAACCGTTGCATCATGTGCCACAGTGCAGAATCCGGAATGACAATTCCAGATTTCACTAAATATGAAAATGTAGCCCAACGTGCTGAAACTGATACCGGTGCGTCTTTTTCTTCTCTAGCTCGTCTTTCACATATTCATTTATTTGGTATCGCCTTTATCTTTATGTTTGTTGGCCTGATTTTCAGTTTAGCTGCTGGTGTACCTAAAGCTTTAAAAGTCACCGTGATTGTCATGCCTTATGCATTCTTACTCGTCGATATTGCATCATGGTGGTTAACCAAGTTAAATCCTCACTTTGCCTGGTTTGTTATTATCGGTGGTGGCGCGATGGCTATATCTTTCGCCTTTATGTGGACAGTATCTATGTATGAAATGTGGATCACACCACGTCGTCGTAGAGATGATAGCCGTGATGCCTTATTAGATGAATAACATTAAATAAGCCTTCACACGAACAAAAAAATCCCCGGTTATTGACTATAACCGGGGATTTTTTTGATTAAACATTTAAAGCTTATTTTCAGCAAAGTATTCTTTGGTTAATTTGAATACCACCGGGCTTAGCAACAGTAAGGCAATTAAGTTAGGCAATGCCATTAAAGCATTCAGCGTATCAGCTACTAACCAAATAAAAGATAAGTTGGCCGTTGCACCGATAGGAACAGCCACCACCCATAATAATCTGAAAGGTAGAATAGAACGGCTCCCAAACAAATACTCTACACAACGCTCACCATACAAACTCCAACCCAGTATCGTAGTAAAGGCAAACACAGATAGGCCAATTGTTACTACATAACCACCTATGCCCGGTAAAGCCGACTCAAAGGCTATCGAAGACAAAGTTGCTCCTGTTTCGCCACTGGTCCAAGCTCCTGACACGATAATTACTAGACCAGTAATTGAACAAATAATAATGGTATCAATAAATGTCCCCACCATCGCTACAGTCCCTTGCTTAACAGGACTATTAGTTACTGCTGAAGCATGTGCAATCGGAGCGCTACCTAAACCAGCTTCATTAGAAAATATCCCCCTAGCCACACCAAAGCGTATTGCTGCCCACACTGCTGCACCAGCAAAACCACCCGTTGCTGCAATAGGTGTGAAAGCATAAGTAAAGATAAGGTTAAATGCGGCTGGTAATTTATCGGCATGCACACCTAATATAGCCAGCCCGGCGAATACATAGGCTATCGCCATCACAGGTACTAACTTGCCTGCCACCTGTGCAATCCACTTTATGCCGCCAATTAATACCAAGCCCACTAAACTAGCTATGATCAAGCCAGTTACTAAATGCGGTACTTCAAACTTGCTAAATAAAACATCGGCGACCGAGTTGGCTTGAATGGTATTACCGATACCAAATCCTGCTAAAGCACCAAAGATAGCAAAGGCTGTACCCAACCATGCAAACCGACTACTCAAGCCATTTTTGATGTAATACATCGGACCACCCACTTTATGACCATCAGCACTCGTTTCCCGAAAATGGACAGCTAATACCGCTTCGGCATATTTAGTCGCCATGCCTACTAAGGCAGTCATCCACATCCAAAATAAAGCGCCCGGACCACCTAGGAATATTGCTGTAGCAACACCGGCGATATTACCAGTACCAATGGTTGCTGATAATGAGGTCATCAAGGCATTAAAAGCTGAAATATCACCCTCGCCTTTTTGGCTACGATCTCGACCCCGCCATAACATTTTAAAGCCATAACCTAGCTTTAAAATCGGCATAAAACGGAGACCAACCATCAGAACAAAACCAGTACCCAGTATTAATACCAACATCAATGGCCCCCAAACTATGCCATTAAGTTGAGTTATTAAATCTGTTAGCCAAGTCAGTATTTCCACGTAATCATCTCCAAATAATTTCGCTCTATGCTAACACTGGCCCACATTTATCAGCTAGTGGAATATTGCTATTAAAGTAATTAGCAATCCAGCCGTTAGCCAAATATAGCCTTTAACTCCAAGTGGAGGCGATCATGATCATCAGCAACGCTAATATTTCCCTGCAACAATCGCATGAAAAAGTCACTCGTTCTGAAGAGCGAGAATCGTTAACTTTCTGGCTTGGCGATCGCCCCCAGTCAACGAATCAACCCAGAGTGATAACAGGGAGGTCACTGGCTAACACTATTGATATATCCAGCCAAGCTAGCCATGCTCCTCATCGTGAACAACATGCACTAGATGAAATGATGCTAGATGCCAGACATGAACTTATGGTGCAGATCATTAGCAAAATGGTCGAACAACTCACCGGTAGGAAGTTTCAACTTTTTGATCCTGCCAGCCTCAACAGAAAGACTGCTGAGATACACTTAGACTCGGCACAACAAGCTTCGGCCAACAATGAGCAACCTCCACCACAAACAGCCGGATTTGGTATTGAATATGACTACTACGCCTCGCACTATGAATATGAATCACTATCCTTCTCAGCCGAAGGCAGTATTAAAACTACAGATGGCCAAACCATCAACTTCTCATCTCAACTTAATATCGAACGTGAGTATTTCGAAGAACAATCTATTAGCTTTAGGGCCGGTGATGCCGTCAAAATAGATCCATTAGTTTTAAACTTCAATGGCACAGCCGCCCAGTTACAACAATCTCATTTTGAGTTTGATCTCGATGCCAATGGCCAAACCGAACAAATAGCCCTACTCAAGCCTGGTAATGCTTATTTAGCCTTAGATAAAAATAGTGACGGTACTATCAACGATGGTTCAGAACTATTTGGCCCCAGCACCGGCAATGGTTTTAACGAACTAGCCCAATATGATGAAGATGGTAATAACTTTATTGATGAAGCCGACAGTATCTACGAGCATTTACGGTTATGGACCGTCGATGCCAATGGTCATGAGCAGTTAATTGGCTTAGGAGAAAAAGACGTGGGGGCTATTTACCTTGGTCATCTCAATACCCCATTTGAATTGAAACAAAACCAACAAACCTTAGGTGATATTGTCAGTTCAAGTGTGTACTTAAAAGAAGACGGTGGCACAGGCTTTATTCAGCAATTGGATTTAAGAGTTTGAATACACCGATATTCAACTTTCTCTGACATTGTTCCTTCTAGACCATAACATGAACATTATTCCTCCTTTGTCCAACTATAGCCTAGCTTACTAAACGGTGAGAAATATCACGAGAGTCTGCGCTTATATAACTCCGCTTCCTTTAGGATTTTCTTTTAACATCTGCTGATAAAAATCAGTAAATTCTATTCCCCACTCTTGTTCTATCTCTATCAGGTGTTCAGCAGCAACTTGCTCGCGAGGCTGATTATTAAAGGCTAAAACAATAATATTTCTATGCTCTGCAACTGATAAACAGACTGTCTGTCGATTAAACCTTTCCCGAATCGCAGATAGAAAGTGCATTAAGCCTTCGCCATCATTAACCAATAAATTAAATGCTACATGGCCCTGCGGGGTTAATAGACTACGACAATGATGCAAAAAATTATCATCGATGATCCATTCTGGCGTCAATTTATCTTCTGCTATATCTATCACTATTGCATCGTAACGCCGCTGGCAGTCTGCAACATAATGATTAATATCTTGGCTATGTAACTGACACTGTTCTCCATCAGGAAAATCAAAAAAGTCGCGAGCAAGTTCACAGATTAATGGTGATAGCTCAACAGCATCAACAGATACATCAGGGAAACGATTAGAAAAATATCGAGCGATTGCACCGCCGCCCGCACCAGCCAATAATATATTTTTAGGCGGTGGGGAAAATAAGCAGCCCGCCAGCATATGGCGGTTAGCGAGTAGTAAATGATCAGGACGCTCTAAGAGTATTTCAGATTGAACCACAACGTCGTCAAAGTCTAGCCAGCGGCGATCGCCCTGCTGCCAAACACGAACAGTTAAGTCGTCATCTTGTTGGCTGAACAACAGTTGTTGTTCAGCCATTGTATTTAACCTTCTTGTTTTTCTTCCAACATTTCCCAACGTTCATAGGCTTTTTCAAGCTCCTTGGTCAAAGCAGCCAACTCATCTTGAGTTGCCGTGACCTTATCTGCCTCTTGCTGATAGAATTCTGGATCACCGATGATAGTATGCAACTCATCTTGTTTTTGTTCCAGTTGCTCTATCTTTTTAGGCCAGGCTTCTAAATCCAGCTGTTCCTGATAGGTTAAGTTGGATTTCTTCTTCGCTGAGCTTGTAGTAGCTTTAGTTGCTTTTGATGTAGTCGATTTTTTTTGAAAATCGGCGGCTTTATCAAAAGCACGCTGGCGTAACCAATCATCGTAACCACCGACATATTCGCGTACTTGACCATCGTCATCAAATACAATAGTGCTAGTTGAAACATTATTCAAAAATGTTCGATCATGACTCACTAATAATAAAGTGCCTTGATAGTTCATCAATAAATCTTCTAATAGATCTAAGGTTTCAGCATCAAGATCATTGGTCGGCTCATCCAGTACTAGTAAGTTAGCTGGTTGGGTAAATAATTTAGCGAGTAACAAGCGATTACGTTCACCACCCGATAATGCTTTAACCGGTGTACGAGCACGCTCAGGTGTAAATAAGAAGTCTTGTAGATAACCGATGATATGTTTACGAGCACCATTAATATCAACAAAGTCAGCACCTTGGCCAACATTATCGACAACACTGACTTCTTCATCTAGCTGACTACGTAGTTGATCAAAGTAGGCCACTTCTAAGTTCGTTCCTAACTTTACTTCGCCAGACTCTGCTTGAGAATGACCCAATAAAATCGATAATAAGGTTGATTTACCACAACCATTTTTACCAATAATACCGATGCGATCACCACGTTGAATAACGGTAGTGAAGTCATTAAATAACACGCGACCATCATAACTTTGGCCTACACCCTCGGCTTCAAGTACCAACTTGCCACTACGTTCAGCATCTTGCAGTTGCATATTGACGTTGCCAACTTTCTCACGACGTTGGCTACGCTCACGGCGCAATTGTTCTAATGCACGAACTCGGCCTTCATTACGTGTACGTCGTGCTTTGATACCTTGGCGGATCCATACTTCTTCCTGGGCCAGTTTTTTATCAAACAAGGCATTTTGCTGTGCTTCATCTGACAACATTTGTTCTCGGCGAATTAGGAAGTTAGCGTAATCACCTGGGAAGCTAGTGATATTACCGCGATCTAGCTGCACAATCCGTGTTGCCAATGATTGTAAAAACATCCGATCATGAGTGATAAACAGCACCGTGCCGCCATAACTTTTCAAGAATTCTTCTAACCAAGTGATCGAAGCAATATCCAAATGGTTAGTTGGCTCATCGAGTAATAAAATATCAGGTTCTTCAACCAAAGCTTGAGCTAATAATACCCGACGTTTCATCCCACCAGATAAAGCAGAAAATTCTGCATCAGGGTCTAATGATAATCGCGAAATAACCGCTTCAACACGCTGCTCCACCGACCAGCCATCAACAGCTTCTAACTTGTATTGGGCTTTTTCTAATTTAGACAACATTGCTTCAGAGCTATCAGTTTCTAACTGATGAATAATATGGTGATAATCAATCAATAACGGTGCGATATCGCCTAAACCTTTCGCGACTACATCAAATACAGAGCCTTCCGTACCTGCAGGTACTTCTTGTTCTAACCGTGCTATTTTTACACCTTGGCTTATAATCTCACCGCCGTCTTCTTTGATTTCACCGGCAATCACCTTCATTAAGGTTGATTTACCCGCACCATTACGGCCAACCAAACACACACGTTCGCCACGGTCGAGTTGAAAATCAACTTTATCTAATAAGTTAGGACCGCCAAAACTAACGGTAATTTGTTTTAATGACAATAACGCCACGGTTATTCCTCTTCAGCTTGTGCTGTTTCTAGAGCATCACTGGCTTCAAACCAATCTGACTCTGTCTGTTCTAATTCTGATTTTATTGCTGCTTGGTCGCGCAATAACGCTTTTAATTTGTCTTTATTACTGTCTTCATAAAGACTGCCATCAGCCAGCTGTTCTTCCACTGCTGTTAGCTTAGTTTGTAGTTTATCCATCTGCTGTTCGGCTTTTTTCACTACATTACGTAATGGTTGTAGTTTTTGCCGCTGAGCTGCCGCTGCTTGACGGTCATTCTTTTTCTTATTATTACCACTGCTTATTGATGTTTCTGTTTTAACTGGTTTATCTTTGGTGATTAACCATTGACGGTAATCATCCAAATCACCATCAAACGTTTTAGCTTGGCCATCTGATACTAACCACAATTCATCGGCTACGGTACGTAACAAATGACGATCATGTGAGACCACGACCAATGCGCCTTCAAAATCCTGCAAGGCTAAGGTCAATGCCAAACGCATCTCTAAATCTAAATGGTTAGTTGGTTCATCTAATAGCAGTACGGCTGGCTTTTGATAAACCAATAACGCTAAAACTAAACGTGCTTTTTCACCACCTGAGAATGGCCCAACCGGCGCTAAAGCATCATCACCTTGAAAACCAAAACCACCTACAAAGTTTCGTAAATCTGATTCGCTCGCTTGCCGATCTAAACGCTGCAAATGTTGCAACGGACTATCTTCAACATACAACTGCTCTAATTGATGCTGAGCAAAATAAGCGATGCGTATATCTTTGGCTTCTTTACGTTTACCTTTTAACTGTGGCAAAACACCGGCAATCAACTTGATCAGTGTCGACTTACCTGCACCATTCGGGCCTAACAAACCAATACGGTCACCCGGTGCTAACGACAACTTAACATTTTCAATTAATGCTACATCATTGTACCCCACCGCCACTTTCTCCAAGCTAATTAACGGTGTAGTTAATCGTGATGGTGGAAAAAAACTAAAGTGAAAAGGCGAATCGACATGCGCCGGAGCAATCAGCTCCATACGCTCCAATGCTTTAACCCGACTTTGTGCTTGTTTAGCTTTGGTAGCCTTAGCTTTAAAGCGAGTCACAAAACTACGAATATGGGCAATTTCACGTTGCTGCTTTTGATGAGCTGCTTGTTGGTGCGCTAAATGTTCTGCACGTGCTAATTCAAAGGCAGAATAATTACCGCTATACACTTTCATCCGTTGGTGTTCGATATGAACAATCTGTGTCACCACCCGATCTAAGAAATCTCGATCATGTGAAATTAGTATCAACGTTCCCGGGTAATTACGCAGCCACTCTTCCAGCCAATAAACCGCTTCCAAATCCAAATGGTTGGTTGGCTCATCAAGTAGCAATAAGTCAGAGCGACACATTAAAGCCTGTGCCAAATTCAAACGCATCCGCCAGCCACCAGAAAAGGAAGTAACAGGTAAGGTTTCTTGCTCGGCTTTGAAACCTAAACCGTGCATTAACCGGCCAGCACGACTACGAGCGGTATAACCATTAATCGCAGCTAACTTATCATGCAATTCACTTTGATGATGGCCATCATGTTCTTGCTCAGCTTTAACAAGTTCAGCTTGCAAGCGAGTCAATTCTGCATCGCCTTCCAACACATAATCAATTGCTGACTGTTCAACAGCTGGTGTTTCTTGCGCCACATGCGCAATCACCCACGAGTCTGGAATCGATACCGAACCGGTATCGGCATGCAATTGATCTCGGAATAATGCAAAAAGACTAGATTTACCAGTACCGTTAGCACCCGTTAGACCTACATTTTGTCCGGGATGCACCGTCAAATTAGCATCTTCAAATAAGAGACGCACACCGCGACGGATAGAGAGTTTATTCAGTTTAATCATGGCGCGTATTGTAACTGATTAGAGGTGTTTATTTTGCCTTAAAGGCTTGTTTCAAAACTAAGATTAATTCCCTATGCCCTCAATGCGTAGCCGAGCATCGCAAAGCAGTTTGGATCAAGCGCGACGAGTGTCTGAGCGTAGCGAGTTTTCTCGTCGAGCCCAAACTGATTGAGAAGCACAGGGAATCGCGCAGCGACAAGCATGGGCTGCCCTTTTGTTTGGTTCGTTTATTTTGGGCATGCAAAATAAATGAACTCGCCATTAAGGCGAAATTCTACTTTGCTTCTGACAACTGCCAATCAACAACCTCTTTCCCTCTCTCCAGTAAATAAGCATTAGCCAAACTAAAGTGCCGACAGCCAAAAAAGCCACGATAGGCTGACAATGGTGATGGATGTGGCGCTGTTAATACCAGATGTTTGTCAGTATCAATCATCGCGCCTTTTTTCTGGGCATAGCTTCCCCACAACATAAATACGACATTGTCACATTGTTCATTAACCGTACTTATTACTTTATCTGTGAACTGTTCCCAACCTTTGCCTTGATGAGCATTAGCGTTGGAGTCTTCTACGGTTAATACGGCATTAAGTAACAATACGCCTTGCTGTGCCCAACTTTCTAAATAGCCATGTTGAGCAGGCTCTATGTCTAAATCGGTTTTTAGTTCTTTATAGATATTCACCAATGACGGTGGTGTTTTAATGCCGGGCAGTACGGAAAAACACAAGCCATGCGCTTGATTGGGTTGGTGATAGGGATCTTGGCCGAGAATAACGACTTTGACTTCATCTAGCGGGGTGGTTTCTAAGGCATGGAACCAGTGTGACTTTGGAGGATAGATGGTTTTGTTTTGTGCGAGTTCGGCATCTAAATATGCTGAGAGTTTTTGCATATAAGGTAAGTCAAACTCACCGTTAAGTTGTGGCTGCCAACTGGATGCTGCATCTAATGTCATTGTCATCGTTCACTCCTTAAAGACTGAATAATGGTAGCAAATTTAGCGTTTGATTTGCAGAATGACTTTGCCAAAGATCTGTTGTTTTGAAATCCAGCCCATATCTTCAGACGATACACTGGCTTCATTTTCACCGGTCAGTAAGTAACCTTTTTCTTCTGAAACTTGCTCGATGCGTTTGATGATTTTGTTGTAGCGATCATGATCTGCCACTACTAGGTCGCCGGGGCGTAACGACCAAAAAAAACGGCTAACGACGACAAAGTCATCGTTAGCCAGTTTTGGTAACATACTATCACCCTGAACCTTTATCAGGCTCAACATAACTTAGATAGCTGTTAGTTTTGGGTATACCACTGCTAAGCTTGGTGGGTAAGGACATGTTGCTGTGTAAGTTTCTACACCTTTTGTTGTCCAGAATGCTGCTGCAAATTCATTAACAAGTTCCAACAGTTTTAAACCGTGTTCACGAGCAACGTGTTGCTTTGTTTTAGATGCTTGCAACATGATGTTGTGCACTAAGCTGTGAATCTCAGGGAATTGATCAAACTGTGGTTGTTTGAAGTAATCACCCCAAATAACACGGATTTCTTCTTTTAATTTCACGCCGTGCGCTTCTTTTTCGTTAGTTAAACGAATAAGTTGTGCTTGATCAGCAATCGTTAATTCAGCTTTTTGACTGATTTCTTCAATCAAATCGATCATGCGAACCATAGTTAACACAGCAATTTGCGCTGAACTTGGATCGTAAATTTTACATGGGATGTCGCAATGTGCCGATGCCGTTGGTACAGAAAAAACCTTGTCTAAGGCCGTTACCATTGAGTGAAGCATATTATTTATTCTCCTGATTTAGTTGTTTATGACGCGTAACTTGTATTCCTACAGCGATTACACCGATGAAAGATAATAATAGAAATGCGTGCGTCCATCCACTAATCCAATGACCGTGGTCATGGCCAGCATGGGCAAACACTGCATTTGAAAATAAGGTGATAAACACCACAAATAAATTACGTAACATTAAATATCCTTGTATTACCTATGTTTAATGAACACTTGCTCTTGGAGCAATCAGATTTGCAAGGCCAAGTTGGAACTCATCCTGTAATTTCTGTTGGTTTGATGAAATATCATGACGATGACGTTTACAGAATAAAGTTCCGTCCATTTGCAGCTTGATAGCGCCATTAAAAATGGCTGTTGTCTGCTCAACCGTTTTATCTGGTTGCTTGTTTATTTTCTGGAGAAAATAAAGACTGCGTTGATAAACTTGATAAGCATTAGCAAAATCCATGATTTTTATATATGAATCAGCCAAGCTTAAATAACTCACCATGATCGACGAGATCACTTTCGGTGAAGTTAGGTTAACGGTTTCCGTCATCGATGATTTTGCGATTGCTAAAGCTTGCTGATTCAAAGTGATTGCCGTTATAAAAGCTTTATCGTAATAAGCTCTCTTTGCTTGTTTTAAGGTGTTTTCCCATTCCCACATAGTCTTATGTCCATATCCACAAGGTTAGCTTATTTTTAATGATAATGATTTGCATTTAGCTTTAGTATAAATAAATACGCTGCTGCTGGCTATGGTTAAGCTAAATTTTTCTCGCCCTGTCCTGCTTGTTGTTATTGCGCTATATACAAGTAGTAGCGCTTTCTTTATTCTGAGCTGACTCAATTCAGCTCGACTAGGTAGCCCCTTGGACTTAACCAAAGATCCGATCTCACTTTTAATCAGACAAATAGCCACACCTGCTAGTATTGGCATGTTTTTCAGCACCATGTATTACTTGGTCGATAACTTTTATGCTGGCATGTTGTCGTCTACAGCCTTAGCTGGCATTTCATTGGCTGCGCCGATCTTTTTTATGGGCCAAGCAATCGCAATTGGTATCGGCCAAGGTACTAATGCCCTCGTTGGCCATGCCTTAGGTTCAAAAAATCAGGCCGAAGCTGAAAAATTAGCCGGTCATGCCTTGTCATTTTCTTGGGTGATCTCACTGAGCATGGGCTTACTTATTCTTCTTGCTGCGCCCTTACTATTCAAATTGATCGGTGCTGAAGGTGATTACACGCAAGAAACCTTTAAATACCTGTCTATCGTCTTACCACTACTGGCGGTGTCTTCTTTTGGCATGGCAGCCAATGGCATCCTCAATGCCATGGGTGATACCACCAGCATGCGTAATGGTTTGATCGTGGCCTTTTTTGCCAATATTGCACTCGATCCACTGTTTGTCTTTACCTTTGGCTGGGGCGTATATGGGTTAGCGGCCGCCACCGTGATCACACAACTAGGTAGTGCCATTTACCTCACCATCAAAGTTAAACGAAGTAAGCTAGGTAACTGTCTAACCTTTGCTAATCTCAATCCTTATTGGTCACATTACAAAGCACTTATTAATCAATCATTACCGGCCAGTGGCAACTTATTTCTCGTCGCTTTAGGCTCGTTAATTATCACTGCGGCCGTAGCCCAATTTGGTGAAGAAGCGGTAGCCGGTCATGGCATCGCCTTGCGTATCGAACAACTGGTATTGCTGCCAACCATTGGCCTTAATATCGCCGTATTGTCACTTGTCAGCGTTAACTTTGGTGGCCAACACTATCAACGCATGGATCATGTCACCATTGAAGCAATCAAAATTGGCACCTCATTAATGGTGGTCGGCGGCATTCTAATTTTTGTCTTTGCCCGTCCCCTTATTTCATTATTTGTCGATAACCCAGCCATTATTGAAATCGGTGTTAGTTATTTACGGGTTGAAGCCATCATCCTGCCCGCCTATGTATTGGTATTTGTATCAGCTGCAACCTTACAGGGCTTAAAGAAACCGTTAATACCTATGTATTTCAATGTCATTCGCACCTTATTACTGCCTATTGGTTTTATCTTTGTTGCCTTGACACTGTTCGAGACAGGTATTTATGGTGTGTGGTGGTCGATTGCCATAGCGAGTTGGCTGATCGGCATCATGCAATTTGTGCATATGCGAAACTCAGTCACCCTACCAAATAAGCTAAACAATCCTTAGCTGAATTTTGTTAATATTGTCAGCCTATTAGCAATATTCACATCATTCATCTAGGCAACTTATTGTGCAAGATAACTCCACCGGGCTGCAACGAAAAACCCGCTTTGTAAGCATCATCACCTTATTACTGATTCTTGGATTCTCTTCGACTAGCCTGGTCAGCTATTTTGTTGCCAATAATGCTCTCGATCAATATATCCGTACCAATACACTGCCATTGACCAGTGACAATATCTATTCTGAAATTCAACGTGATGTACTGCCGACCATCGTAATCTCATCACTGATGGCCCAAGATACCTTTGTCCGTGATTGGATTATTGCAGGCGAGAAAGAACCTGCTCTCATCGTACGTTACCTAGCTTCAATACAAGATCGTTATAAAACGGCTACCGCTTTTTTTGTCTCCAACAGCACGCTCAACTATTACCACTCTTCGGGGTTATTGAAGAAGATTTCAGCCGATGATGTTAATGACAGCTGGTATTTTGATGTTGCTAAGTTAAAAGATGACTTTGAAATTAATGTCGATAACGACACCGCTATTGAAAATCAGACTAACTTTTTTGTGAACCATAAAATTACTGACTATCAAGGACAATACCTTGGTGCTATTGGTGTTGGCTTGTCATCTGACATGGTCACTGAGCTGATTGAATTCTATCAACGTCGCTATGACCGCCAGGTTTACTTTATCGATCCTAGTGGCAAAATTGTATTGCATGGTAAGCAATACCAAGGAGCCGAAGACATTCATCAAACTGATGGCTTAGCTGACATTGCTACCCAAGTGTTAGCGAATCCGGGCGGTTCATATACCTATCAACGTGATGGCCAAGAAATTTTCTTAAAAACGCGTTTTGTACCTGAACTCAATTGGTACTTACTGGTAGAGCAAGTAGGCAAACCTGAATCCCATATCCGAAATACGCTATGGCTTAATATCACCTTAAGTATCGTGATCACTTTTATCATCTTGTTACTAGCCAACCTCACCATTAGTCGCTATCAAAAACGGCTGGAAATTATGGCAACCAAGGATAAACTGACCGGCATTGATAACCGTCATGCCTTTGATCCGGCATTTCAACAAATCATCAAAACAGCATCGCGTAATAAAGACGACTTGAGTATTGTCTTGGTTGATATCGATTATTTTAAAAAGGTCAATGATAGTTACGGTCATCTGGTTGGCGATCAAGCCATCATTAAGGTGGCCCAAATTTTAAAAGAAAACCTGCGTGAATCAGACTTACTGTGTCGCTGGGGTGGCGAAGAATTTATGATGTTACTGCCTAAGTGCAAATTGACTGACGCCCAATTATTAGCTGAAAAAATGCGCCAACAAATCGCACAGCAACCCTTCCTCATTGATGGTAATAATATTGCTATTACTGCCAGTTTTGGTGTCTGTAAATATGCTGTAGGCGACTCTCAAACAGACGTATTTGAGCAAGCAGATAAAGCCTTATACAGTGCCAAAAGTTTAGGCAGAAACAGAGTTGAATTGGCTTAGAAAAACTGCTCAAACTTTAGTTCTAAAGTTAATAATACCTTTTCAATTTCAAAATTAGAGAGCGATAAATTATGGACAATACATTGCAAACAGGTTTGCAAGAATCACTTCGCATTCAACTCACAGAACTAAACAACCGGAGTCGGTGGTATAGCTCGCAACTATGGCAAATACCATTTGCCTTTATCAGTTTAGTTGGTTTACTTATTGGTAATATAGCTACAAAATTTCCAGATCTTTTGCACTTCACTTTTTTAACTGTAGGCCTGTTTGGAATTCTTGTTCTTATTCATATGAACGGCATTATGAATGGTGAACGTAGAGCAGTAGAGAACTTGAAAAAAATAGAAGCTGCCCTTCAAATTCCTCAAACAGTTGAATATAAGCCTACATATGTTCGGCCACTTTATTTGCTAGTTTGGCTATCGACAGTGACCTCTATAATTACAGGCGCCTACTCCATATATTATTAATTACACCTTCCGCACTAAAAAAACTGCTCAAACTCGCGACGTAGTGTTTGTGCAGTTTCAATATCAATCAGCTCAAAACGAAGTTCACAGCCTGGTTGACGTTGAGCTAACTTGGCTAAGTCTAAAGAAAACACCGTGCCAATTTTGGGATAACCACCAATGGTCGGTGCATCTTTTAATAGGATGATCGGCAATCCGGCCGTGGTGATCTCAACACTGCCATAAGCCATGCCTTCAGAAACCATCGTTGCTGGGCTATTACTTATTGGCAGGCCTTCTAAGCGACAGCCGGTTCGATCTGATGCCTGGCCGACTTTATAAGTTTGACCAAATAAAATATCCCGTTGCTGCTCATTAAACTGCTCAAACTGATAGCTAGCCAATATTCGCAGACAGAGTGGCTCACGGTAATTCGGTTTAAACCACACCGGCATGGCTTTCCCTACATTCTTGGTTTTAGTTGCTAAGCTTAATAGCTCATCACCCACTTGAATTAACGCCCCTACTTGCTCACGAATATTGATAGAACGAGAATTAAAATAGTGTTGCGTTTGCAAGCCACCTTGCACAGCTAAGTAGGCGCGTACCCCTGTGATGGGAGTTGACCAAGTTAATCTATCACCTTTTTTTACAGCTAAAACTTGCCAAATAGGCTGGCTATTACCATTCACTTTAAAAGCCAAATCAGCGCCTGTTACCACTATCGCTGTGTCGGTTAAAACTAATAACTCACAGCCACCAAAGGTAATTTCTAATACCGCATCATTACGGTCATTTGCCAGTAGGTGATTAGCCCAATAATAAGCATGCTCATCAGCCACACCACACTGACTTAAACCTTGGTGAGCCAAACCAAAGCGGCCACGATCTTGAATCATGCTGTGGAAACCCGCTTTTATTACTTTAAAACTCACAAGCTGCCACCTAATGCGAGAAATTCCTGCCTGTCTATCGACTTAAACTTAACCTGATGGCCAACTCTAAACCGTTGCAGGTTACTGTAATCATTTAATGATAAATCGATGGGCGTACGGCCCACAATATTCCAGCCACCAGCAGACTCAATTGGATACACGGCCGTTTGGTTATCTGCGATGCCAACACTGCCAGCAGGAATTTGTATTCGGGGTGTAGTCAGTCTTGGCATTTGAATGCGTTCATCAACTTCAGCTAAAAATGCAAAGGCTGGACTAAAGCCAATCGCATAAACCAAGTAGACCTGTTGACTGTGGATGTTAATAAACTCAGCTAGACTGAGTTCCTTCTCCGTTAACATTCGGGCTAAATCAAGGCCTACTTCCTCTGCGTAATAAACAGGAATGTCGATAACTTCAGTCGACTGCTCTTCGTTAACAAAAATAGCTTGAGCTAAGCTGGTAGATACTAGATTACAAAATTTTTGGTGATCACAGTTATTCAAGTCATAACTAATCAATGCCGAAGTATAAGACGGTACGATATCAATTATCAATTCACCGAGACGCTCATGTAAAAATTCACTATAAAAAGCAATTTTCTTGGCTAATTCAGGCGATGCTTGCTCACCAAAATAAATAATAATGGCATTTTCACTGGCTAGTTTAATTTCAAACATCAGTGACCTTGAATGAGTTTCAAAGCAGAAACCGAAGCCGGATGGTCCGAATGAAAGCAAATGGTATCAATAGGAAAATGATAAGGCTGAGAAAATAACCGGTATTGAGCCACAATTTGTTCAGCGTCATCTAACATTGCGCCTGCCTGACTCCGTGGAATCATTTGATTGCCTTGATAACCACGATCGGCAAATGCTTCGTAGATAAACGAAATAGCTGTTTGGGCTGATTTTTCAACCATTGCCTGTTGATGAACTCCTGCTTGCACCACTAACTCAACAGTAGGCTCGACTGTGGTTATCACTTGGCACAACACTTCTAATACCTCAGGCTTATGCATCATGTCATGATACAAAGCACCATGCGGTTTGATATAAGTCATTTCAACATCGTGTTGCTGACACAGCTGCTGCAAGCTCGCTATTTGTTTAACTAAGCTTGCCAACAATATGTCAGCGTCAACATCATGACTAATACGGCCAAAATTGTCTTTATCCTGATAACTGGGATGCGCACCGACTTTAACTCCGTATTGTTTGGCTAACTTTACTGTTTTTTCCATGCTGATTTGATCTCCAGCATGGCCACCACAAGCAATATTCGCCATGTCGATCAATGGCATTATCACCTCGTCTGGGTCAGGAGTTAAACACTCGCCTAAATCACAATTTATTAATGTCATAAAACAATGGTAATCAAATTCAACACTCTTGGGAAACTAAAGCGTTAAAGCATTAATTTGCTTTATATTTTTTCCTAAACGGCGTTACAATCAGTTCTAGTCAATCAGTTTTAAGCGCCCTTGGAGTCAAGTCTATGGAAATAGAGCGAATTAGAAATAAGATTGTGGCGCCAGCCATATCCATCTTATGTCTAACTTTGATTCTCGCTTATGTCTTACTGAATCGCCTGCAAAATGAACATATCATCCAAAGCCAAACATTTGTTCACGAGCATTTAGAGTCGTTCATCGAAGCTGAAATTCATGAAGATGCTGTCAGTTTCATTGACTTAATTAATGTGGTTAAAAATGACGCTAATATTCAGCAGGCTTGGCAGAACAAATCCCGTGACGACTTATACAATGCTAGCAAAAGCTGGTATCAAGCCATCAATAAAAATCATCGGATTACTCATTTTTATTTCCATCATCTAGACAAAACTAACTTTTTGCGAGTCCATAATCCGCAACGATTTGGTGACGATATTGGCCGGCATACCCTACGCCAAGCCGCACAAACTCAACAAACCAGCTTTGGTGTCGAGCTTGGCACATTTGGTTATCTCGTATTACGTATCGTCAGCCCGTGGTTCATTGATGGGCAACTGGTAGGCTATATTGAGCTAGGCGAAGAAACGGAGCATATATTAGAAAAATCTAGTGCCACCTTAGAGACTAATATTGTGACGCTTATTAATAAGGACAAACTTAATAAAAATGAGTGGCTACTGCGAACCGCAGAACCAGACCAAGATTATTTATGGAATGCCCTACCCAATCATGTTTTAGTTGATAGTGAACGTATCAAAAGTTCTATTAGTAATCAGCATGGTAGGTTCGAACTTATCAAGAAAGGCCTTAATCCTCAGCTTAAAGGTGAACTAAGCAAAGACCAAAACGATTATTTTTTTACCGGTAACTTTCCTATTGTTGATGTGGCAGGCACAACCGTCGGTGCCTATGTATTTTTTAGCAATATATCTGCAGAAATCAAACACAACCAGCAAAGTACTAAGGTGCTTTTTTCATCTGGTGCGGCGTTAGCGCTGCTGCTGTTTTTTTTCTATTATTATTATGTTGGTCGTATCGAGCGTGCTCAAAATAAAGTCCTACAACAATTACAACAAGAAATAGATAACCGGACTCAAATTCAAAGTGACCTCGTTACAGCAAAAGAATTTGCTGAAAAAGCCAGCCAAGCAAAATCTGAATTCTTGTCCTCAATGAGCCATGAACTTAGAACGCCGCTGAACGCTGTGCTCGGTTTTTCACAACTATTGGCCCACGACACTGAAAATAAACTGTCTGCCGATCAGCTGGAATCATTAGGCTACATTCAAGATAGTGGCCAACACCTACTCGGGCTAATAGATAGTGTGCTTGACCTCGCTACCATTGAAAGCGGCCATATTAATATCACATTAGAATCGGTAGATACTGATGATTTACTGTTAAAAGTCGCCTCCTCGATCAAGACTCAAGCTGCAAAGCGCCAAATTACCATTGATAGCCAAATAAGTGATAAATACTATCTAACCGCTGATTACAGCAAACTCAAACAAGTACTACTGAACTTCGCCTCCAATGCCGTCAAATATAATAATGAAGGTGGCTTAATTATATTGTCATGCGAATCAACCGCCGATGACCGTATTCGATTATCAGTGACGGACTCTGGCGATGGTGTCGACGAAAGTTTAATTGCAAGTCTATTTGAGCCTTTTAACCGCTTAGATAAGGCAAACTCGTCTGTGCAAGGCACCGGCATTGGTTTAACTATCTGTAAAGAACTGGTGACTTTAATGGGGGGAGAGATAGGCGTATTTAATAATGCAGATCACGGTTTAACATTTTGGGTTGAATTCGACATAGCAAAAGACAAACACTAGATACTGACTGGAGAGCCATGGAATGAAAAAACTTAAGAATGAAAAAGAACTAGTTAAAAAGGCGATTACCGAAGGAGTTAAATATGGCGAAAATCGTGGCGTGGTTGAGTTTGAAGCTACCGATTCACAGCATGAAAAAATCGAATATATCTACCGACTACTCATCCACGATGAAGTCATTCAAGCCTTACCCGAAGACCAAGTTTCCCAAAAGTCGATGCAACACAAATTAGCCTTATGGGCTTCACGTTTAGATTGAACAGCATCCATTAACTTACTGATGGGATGTTAGGTTTAGATACTATCTTACAAACCACTTTGTGCCATTTTTTAGCACCAGCAGCATAGTTAATCCTTAACCCAGCCGAATTAGACCATACCTCTTGTTAATTTATTTTTAGGTTCTTACTATGTCCAAATCCTATTCAACAAGTACGGCCAAAGGCCATAATAAAATTATGCGAGGCTATCCATCTATCAAGGATGATGGAACATTAGTCATAACTCCTAGTAATGATAAAGCTTACAGAATGAATATTAATGGTGAGATCATTGGAGTTACAAACGCCGCTCAAACTTTAATTGATAAATATAATTTGAACAGAGATGAACTTGTAAACGATAGGAAGGCTGCATATCTGGCGAGAGAATCCAAATTTCATAATAGTCCACGAGGAATGGTTGAATTTTCTCGTCAAGAGTTGGCGGTCTCGCTGCATCATATTCGTTTATTATCAAATAACAGCTTGGCTTTGAATGTTGATAATCAATCTTATTTTAATAACCTTTTATATTCGAATACAGTTACGGCTCTTGAAGTTTTTTTATCAGACTATTTAGTTTCTAAAATAGAATCAAATAATGATTACCTTGAATCATTTGTAAATAATTATGGGAAATGGAAGGATAAGGTCTACCCGAACAAATCCAATTTAGAAGGAATTAATGATATTCGTTGTAAAGCTGTTAAAGAAGTTAGAACTAATATTCTTTTTCATAACCTAAGCAAGGTTAAATTTTTATATGAATCTATTTTTACTTTAAGATTTCGTTTAGATGGTTTTCCAGATTTTACTCAACTTGATACAGCAATATATATTCGTCACGATATAGTTCATCGTAATGGGCGAGATCACACTGGTAATTATTGTTTTATTACTGCTGACGATATTAGTGAACTAGTGTCTCAAGTTTCTGATTTTGCTTCTGCGGTACAGTATTTTGTTGCAGAACATGAATGGAAACTTAATCAGTAATCTAAACTTGAGAGAAGCTAACGTAGTTGGTTTTAGTATGATTAATAACTACCCAGAATAAACTCCACTTTTTTCTGAAAAAATTCTGCGACTATCCACTTTAGGTCGGAAGACATCTAATTAAAACATCCTTAACTTTCAGACTAAATTTAAGCCTCTGCAATTGCTGCCCATATAAAAACGCCGCTGTAGAATAGCGGCGTTTTTGTTGTTAGATTCAAATTTATTTATGTAGGTTTGCTACGTAATTGCCTAACAAATCCTAACATCAACATCACCACAAATAATGCTAATGCTAACAGCAGTTGTTGATCCCACTCTTTATCTTCCGGTTGTTGCTGTTCTACTTTTTCCAGCTTCTGTCCTTGGACTTCAACAGCTTCAGCAGCAGCTTCGGTATTAGCCGCAGGTGTTTCTACAGCTGATGGCAATGCTTTAAGGCCAAAACCATTGGCTTGCTGCTCGACAAATTCGCGGAGTTTTTCGTTATCAACAAACACGTCATACTTTTCTACTAGATCAACATAACGTTCAATCATATGCTCCAATGTTTCTGCGTCAGCTTGCCAATACTCTTTACGGTTTGCTTCCAACATACGTTCTAACATTTGAGCTTGAGAACGTGGGTTCGTTTGCTCAAACCATTCATCAATATTCAGTTCTAATTTGTCATTCACATAGACTTCATAAAACTCTTGCCACTGGTCATCACGTACCACGTTCGGGTCAACTACCTGCCATCCCCAAAAGTTGCTTAAATGAGATGATAAAGTGGTTGCACCGCTATAACCTTCCTTCATCATTTCTTCGACCCAGCGTTTATGGAAGTTGCGTGACCGAAGTTCTTTTGCCAAAAATTCAGCGGCGGCTTGTGCTTTAGGATTATTAGCATCACGAAGGTTACTAATCACCATCTCAGGACTGGCACCATCTAAGTTTCGCACCGCTAAAGCCAATGAACCAAAATACTCAAAAGGGTCATCTGAGCTAAGCATACCGTAGACATTAGATGATCTAGAAAACATCGCGATATCCGTACCGGACAATTGCTTGGCATATAAGTCGACATTGTCTACTTTTTGTCCCCAGCGGCTATTGTCAGAACCGTAAAAGTGGCCCATTTTGGATAAGTATAAGTCAGCGATTTTTTCATCCGACTCCCATGTATCACTGGCAAACACAGCGTCTTCAACACCAGATCCATAGTTACCTGATGCATTAGAAAAAACACGTACCGTAGACAGGTACTCAGCTTCTTCAGCCTCAACACCTTCAGCTATCAACTCATCTTTAATGCGTTGACTATTACGCCATACAAAGTTCGACTCCTCTTTGAGAGTAGCAATAGTTTCTACCGCTTTAGCAAGTAACTGCATCACATTAGGAAAGGCATCACGATATAAACCGGTTGCTGATAACACCACATCAACTCGAGGTCGTTTTAATTCTGCAGCAGGAATAATCTCTGTGCCGATAACCCGACCATCATCACTCCACTTCGGTTTAATGCCCATTGCATACAACACTTGGCTTTCTAATACGCCATAGTGACGCATGGTTTCAATTGACCATAATGAGAACGCTAACTTATCTGGGTATTCACCATGTTTGGCGTAATAGTCAGCAATCACACCTTCAGTTAATTCTTTACCTTGTTCATAAGCAGCTTTAGTCGGCACTCGTGACGGATCAAACCCATATAAGTTGAATCCTGTTGGCACAGCTTCAGGATGACGTATCGGATCACCACCATTTTTAACCGGAATATGCTTACCTGCTAGACCGTCAACAAGGTGTTGCATCTCACGAATATCAATAAAACGTTGATGCAAGTCTCGACCTTTTTCAATCTCGGCTAATAGCTCTTTACTCAGCTCATTATCGTGACTGGTATCTTCATTAACGACAAATTCACGGACTGTTCTAAATCCAATCAAGTCTTCCAAGTTCTCACCACTTTCTTGCATCAAGCTATTGCTAAACCCTAATCTAGAATCAAGCTCAGCATGATTATGGTGTTCATTCTCGTGGCCGTGATCTGAAGTGAAATGCTCTCGTTCAAAATCTGCAGCCAGACTAACAAAGTGCTGCCCCATCATTTGAACCAATGTCGATATGACTAACTCCTCTCTTGGTAACTCACCATAAGTATGTAAGCCCAGAGGTTGGTTTTGTGCAGAAAGCTCAACTAAGTAATCATGCAAAGCATCAAGAAAGCCATCAAAATCAGCATCAATCTGAGTTTGCTGCCAGCCAAAGTCGGCACAAATATTATTGGCAATACAGTCATCAATGATTTGCTGACCGGTTTTTTGTTTAACACCACCATCATCCAAAGACTTATATTGATGCATCAACTCATGGATATTAGCCATTTCACCTTGCAAACCTGCAGCAGCAAACGGTGGTGTCATATGAGCTAGAACAGTCGCTCGGCCTCGACGCTTGGTTTGCATCGCTTCGCCGACATCATCAACGATGAATGGATATAGAACAGGCGTATCCCATACTGCAAGATTACCTTGGTCATAAATTGATAAACCACGCTCTTTACCTGATAGATATTCTTGTGAACCATGCGTACCTAAATGCACAATGGCATCACTATGCCAATATTCACGAGCATAATAATAGGCTGCAAGATAAAAGTGATTCATCGGCACAGTGCCCTTGTGATAAATCCGCTTATCTTCATCTTTATCATCGGCACGTGGTGGCTGACGCATCACCAACATATTGCCATTACGAATTCGTGGCAGCACAAACTGATCTTGACCATCACGGTTCACCACCATGAAATTGTCTTTAGGATGGCCCCAATAATCATTGATCGGCTGACGAACATGGTCAGGTAAGGTATTAAACCAAGCTAGGTACTCACTAATTGGCATCAACTCAGCCAAGTCATCTGCTAATAACTTATCTAACTCGTAATCCATATAAAAAGGACTAAGAATGCGATCGATACGAGAAGTGAAATAATCACTATCTACTACATCAATGCCATAACCTTGCTCATTGAGTGTTGAGCTAATGACCCGTAAGCTTTCAGGCACATTTAAAAAAGAAGCACCTACATCCTGACTGCCCCACACCATAATAGACAGCTGCTTGTCTTTATTTGGCTTGTTTTTTAGTTTAACCAAGTTAACCACTTTATTAACCATGTGTTCGAGCTGGTAATCAATGATCTCTGTTTTGCCTGTTTCATCATTCAGCGCTGCAACGATCATCGGATCAACAACACCCGCCGCTTCTGGTAGCACCAAAACAAACGGCGTCATGCCGGGTGAAATACCTTGGCTACTATTTTCCCAATGTTGCTGATTGCCATCAAAGTAAGTCAGCGCTTGTAATACGGGTACGCCAAAATGACTAAATTCGGACTGACGTTTGCTTGCCCAATGAATCGATCTAAAGTTAATAACTGCATCAACAATTGTTTTACCTTGCTGCTGTATCAAGGCATTGTAATTAGAAGTGTTGGGGCTGAGTTCGAAGAAAAAAGGGACAGCGATCAAGCCTTGTTGTTCTAACTGTCTAATCGTCTCATCGATCAACTGTGTTTCCACCGACTCTATTGATGTGCGTTGTAACATCACGCCAACCATAGGCTTAGCTGAAACTTCAACTTGTCGCCATTGGAGATACTGTTCTAATGTTGGAAAGATCAGACCTTCATAATCGGGATGATATATCCCCAACGGTGGGTAAATAATCGGCGCTGCAACATGGTGAGCGTTATTGCTGAAAACACGCTGTTGTAAATAGTCCGCCATTCGAGATAAATTTTCACGACCACCATTACTGTAATAGTCAGACAAATTCTGTGCTTGTTGGCTAGAAATACCTTTTGTTAACTCTGCTGCTTCCAGCCAATTAATCGCTATAAATCGTGCTGTTGATTGTGCTATTACCGACGCATATTGCGCGTATATTTTCTTACTTTCTCTTACAGAGATAGCTTCCATAATAACTAAGTCATACGGTGCAAACACACCGGCAGCCATTTTTAAATCACCCAAGTCACGCTGCGCTTTTAAATCAATTAACATGCCTCGTTGCTTGGCAAACTCTGTTAACAGCGTTAATTTAGCTTTACTGCTATGAGTGCCATTTACGAACAAGATGCGTTGTTCATCTGCCCATAATGTAGAACTTAATAACAACACCATTAAACTAACCATTACTCTAACTAAATTATTCATTTTCACAATCACTTTGTATCTTGTTAACCGTCATTTATTCCGGCACATAAACCATCGATCCGTCGGCCATCGTGTAAGCCACTCCAGCTTTAGTACCCTGACCGCCACCAATCTCACCTGATGATTCATAGTGTTCAATGGTTTCGCCTTTTTTAACAATCACTTCCATATTGTCTTGGCCAGCATTTTTTATCACCGTGACATTGTCAGCGCTATAGGGGTTGAGTGGGTTTTGGGCAATGGATATTAACAAAGCAGCAATCAGCACTAGAAACACATCCACTAAATTAATCATTGAACTGGCTGGGTTTAAATCATCATCTTCATTAAGCAGCTTCACGGGTTAACTCCTCAACTAAATCGTTATTGTCTTGCTGTGGATGAGGGACAACACTACGTAACTGTGCAATATCAACCAGCTCAGTTGCTAACCAACGTTTGTGTACGGTCGCCAACCAAAAACTTATCGAAGCGATCACCATGCCGAAGATAACCACAGAAAAAGCAATAATTAGGTTTTCACTGATGCCTTGCACATTGCCATCACTTAATGATTTTAATGCTGGAGCCATAGGAATCATGGTGCCAATAAGACCCAACATAGGTGCAACTCTCGTTGTGATACGTAATAACTCCAATTGCTTTAAGGCCATCACATCCAACTGCTCCATTGTTAACTGTGGTTGTATTTTTTCTTGGATTAACAAGGAATATCCTGCAAGTTGTGACACAGGAATATCTTTATTTTTTAATACATTTTGATAGTTAGTGAAATTTTTACTGCGCTGCCAACTCTGTGCACTAAAGCTTCCTACTGCGTAAATGCAATAAAGAAATAACACCGCAATGGCAATTAAAATCGGTGCCATAAACCAACCTGACAATTGATACATCAATTGCTCTAACCACGCTAAATTCATCTTGTCCCCTATCTATTTAACACACCGTATTAATGACAAGCTCGAGGCATTAAACTGGCAGTGACAGATCATAATACACTCGATACAAATGCGAATCAATATCAACCGCATTCAACACTTATCTCCTAAACATCGATAACTTATAAATAAATCATCAACATATGTGTAAAGTTAGGTTAACCTTGTTGGTGTGATGAAACATGAAACCTTATTATTGTCACTCCCATAAATGAGGTGAACAGTGGAAAAGATTTTAATTATTGATGACGATGTTGAGTTAACTAGCTTATTTCAAGACTATCTCGTCAAAGAACACTTTTTTGTTGATATCGCTTATGACGGCACCAGCGGTTTGAAAGCGGCACTTTCCAATAAATATGACTTGGTCATTTTAGATATGATGCTGCCCGATATGGTCGGCACCGAGATTCTGGTGAAACTTCGCCTGAACAGCACGCTGCCAGTGTTAATGTTTACCGCTAAAGGCGATGATCTCGATCGCATTATTGGCCTAGAATCAGGGGCCGACGATTATGTAGCCAAACCTTGTACCCCAAGAGAATTAGTCGCCAGAATTCGCGCTATTCTCCGCCGCATTAATCAACAAGCCGTCTCCGCTAGCACAACGCAGCAAACATTAAATATTGGACCGTTAGTATTATCTAGCAGTAACCGTAAAGCGACATGGTTTGAGCAAGATTTAAAATTAACCAGCACTGAATTTAATTTATTAGAAGCTCTCGCCCAACAAGCTGGACAAGTGGTCAACAAAAATGACTTATCAGAACATGCCTTAGGCCGAAAGCTAGTACGTTATGATCGGAGTATTGATGTCCATATGAGCAGCATTCGCCAGAAGTTAGGCCAACAAAAAGATGGCCATTCCTATATACAAACGGTACGCGGGAAAGGCTACCAATTGATCAAAGGTTAATGATGAAATAATGGGTAGGTTATTCTGGAAGTTCTTTCTCGCCTTTTGGCTAACGCTGATCGTGGTGGCCATTATTGTTGGCACCGGCGTACGTTTACGCCATAACTCCACCCATCATAATCATATTGAAGACTACCGTTTGGATCATCGTGCTGGCATCTTCATTACCCCTGCCGCCAGCATTGCTGAGCAAAGTGATATTGCAACCCTCAAACGCTATCTTAATGATATAGATCAGTCACGAGGCCCAACCTTGTACGCTGTTGATGCTAAAGATCAAGACATTCTTGGCCGAGATATAGAGCCAGCCATTTTAATAGAAGCAAAAAAACAGTTTGAATTAGGACATCATCAAAATACCATTCGTCAGGTCACCACCCCATTAAATCAAAATCTATTTTTGTTTGCCGTGGTGCCAGAACATTTTACTGCTCGCTGTAAATCAAATAAACAAATTCCCAAAGCCAGTCATGGTTCAGCAGGCCCATTTAACGGTAAACCTGGCGGCCCAGGTGGTTTAATTGGCCTACCAGCAGATCTATTTTTGCTTATTACTGTTGGCATTATTGCCAGCCTCTTTTTCAGTGGCATCCTTGCTTGGTATTTCACCAAACCAATTCGCCATCTACGTAACGCCTTTACTGCTGTATCAGCTGGAAACTTAGATACTCGCATTAGTGCAACTATGTATCACCGTAAGGATGAGCTCAGTGAATTAGGAATTAATTTTGATGATATGGTCAGTAAATTACAAAACCTGATAACTGGCCAACAGCAACTATTACACGACGTATCTCATGAACTTCGTTCACCGCTCGCTAGAATGCAAGCCGCTATAGGCATTGCTCAACAACAACCAGAAAAAAGACAGGAAACATTTAGTCGGTTAGAGCGAGAGACCCAACGGATAAGTGATCTTATTGGTGAGTTGTTAATGTTGTCACAGGTCGAAAACACCGATAATTTGCAAACCAAGCAAGCCATCGACTTTGCTGAATTAATGGCTGAGATAATTGAAGATACCCGTTATGAAGCTGATGAAAAAAATATCACCATCAATTATACAACTGGTTCAGATTTTTCTCTCATGGGCTATGAAGAGTTACTCCGGCGAGCGATAGAAAATGTAATTCGTAATGCAATCAAGTTTTCACCACCAGCCAGTACTATTTTTGTCACGGTGAAACAGTTTGACCAACACGTTATTTTAACCGTAGCCGATCAAGGTCCAGGTGTTGCCGGTGAAGATTTATCAAATATCTTCCAGCCATTCTTCCGTACTAAAAATCAAGATGATGAAAGCTCTGGCTTAGGCTTAGCTATCGCTCTACGTGCCGTAGAAAAACATAACGGTGTTATTGCGGCGACTAATCAGGATGACGGTAAGGGATTGATTGTAATGATTAACCTACCGCTTTAACTGCACTATTAATCATCCCCCAAGCTGAAGCTTGGGGGGCTATTTAACTAAAACTATGCACTCGTTGAAAAAGTACTTGTTGCTATCTCGTTATCCATAGCAACACCATAAGTGCGTAGTAACTCTGAAATTGTCCGCATCATTTGTGCATCTGTTTCAGCCGCTGCAATAGTCTCATCAGAAGATGAAGCACTACCATTTTGTTCTTGGAAGTTCATTGCCTCTTCACGTGACACTTCACCATCACCATTCGCATCAGCCTCACCGAAATTTTCCGCAAGTTGAGCAAATAGCTGTGTCATTTCCGAATTGCCCGTAGTTTCGGCCATTTCAGTTAATTCTTCTAAGCTATAACTAGGAGACTCTTCTTCTGATGGTGGCGGTGGTGGCATATTACCCTGGAAGCTCATCGCTTCCTCTCGAGACATTTCTCCATCACCATTGGTATCGGCCTCATCAAAATTTTCAGCTAACTGAGAAAAGAGTTCGCTCAAAGCTTCATCATCTGTCGAATCTGCCATTTCTAGCAATTCATCTAAGCTGTAACTTGCTGACTCTTCATCTTCTTCCGATGGTGGAGGCGGTGGCATTCCACCTGGCTGACTCCCCTGCATACGTACACTCATTTCAGCCGCCATATCTTCAAAGGATGAAGTCATTTCCGCTTGGGTAATTTTGCCATCACCATCGGTATCAATCATTTCGAACATTTTGTCAGATGATAACGTACCCTCTGAATTGACTAGATTTTTCATTGCTGAATCTAGGTCACTCTGTTCAATATAGCCTTTGCCATCACTATCAATACTAGAAAAAACATCCTCTGCCACTTGAGATGCATCTGGCCGCTGCATGTTTTGCATCCCGCTATACATCATCGACGAACTTATTCCACTAATGCTCATAATTTATTCCTCATTCGTAATTTAACCCCACAATGATTAAGCCAACGGTTAATCATCAAGCAGTGCGATTCCTGTCACATTTTTAGCAGCAGAAAACGCATAACCAGTGGAGCAATATACCTGCTAAAACACCATGTAAAACAGTGCTTAACATGTAAAGTGGAGTAAAGATTTGTTAATGATTTTTAGTATCGGTAAAGACGGTATTGCAAGCATTAGCTGATCGCTTATACAGCTCTATTTTAGATGGTTAAATAAGCTTAAAACGGCAATATTTGCCATAGTGATAAAACGATTAATATCACGGTTAACCTGATATTTTTATCGTTTTTTTATAGAATACTACTTTAGATTGATAAAGCCTGAAGACCCAATATGGTTAATAAGATTGATAAAACAGAGCAACAATGGCAGCAACAGCTTACTGATGAGCAATATCGCATTACACGCTTAGCCGGTACAGAACCACCGTTTTCAGGCATCTATGCTGAACATAACGATAGTGGTAATTATCACTGCATTTGTTGTGATCAGGTTTTATTTTCTTCAACAGACAAATTTGACTCAGGCTGTGGCTGGCCTAGCTTTTCCAATCAAATTGAACAAGGCATGGTCAGTCATCATATCGATCAAAGTCTCGGCATGGATCGCACCGAAGTTCGCTGTAAACATTGTGATGCTCATTTAGGCCATATTTTTGATGATGGTCCTGCTCCCACCGGCCTACGTTATTGCATAAACTCTGTTGCTTTAAACTTTTCTGACAAAAAATAGCGATGGCAGCAAGCGAGTGGTTTGTTTATATCGTTGAAGCTGAAAACGGTCATTTATATACAGGCATTACCACCGATTTAAAACGACGACTTGCAGAACACCAGTCGAAACAGGGCGGCGCACGCTTTTTTCATACCAGTGCAGCCAAACAGATGGTCTATCATGAAACTCAAGCGGATCGTAGCAGCGCCTCTAAACGTGAAGCCGCAATCAAAAAACTAAGTCGTAAAGCCAAAATAGAACTTATCGAAAACCAATAAGACCATGTATAATGGTTGGTTATTCTAATTTTGAGTTCACACTCTACTTTAATCCACATAGGTAACTAAATTGCTTACAACTGCAAATATCACCATGCAATTTGGCGCAAAGCCACTTTTTGAAAATGTTTCTGTTAAATTTGGTAACGGTAATCGCTATGGTTTAATCGGCGCCAACGGCTGTGGTAAATCCACATTCATGAAAATTTTATCTGGCGATCTTGCTCCGACTTCGGGTAACGTTAGCCTCGATGTTAATGAAACATTTTCCGTATTAAAACAAGATCAATTTGCTTATGAAGAACTGCGCGTTATCGATGTAGTCATCATGGGTGACGCGGCTTTATGGGAAGTGCATCATGAACGTGATCGCATTTATAACCTGCCTGAAATGTCTGAAGAAGATGGTATTAAAGTTGCTCACCTTGAAGGTGAATATGCTGAAATGGATGGTTACACCGCTGAGTCACGTGCCGGTGAATTATTATTAGGTGTCGGCATTCCTACCGAGCAACATTACGTGCCAATGAGTGAAATTGCACCCGGTTGGAAATTACGTATTTTACTTGCTCAGGTTTTATTTGCTGAACCTGACATTTTGTTACTTGATGAGCCGACTAACCATTTGGATATCAATACCATTCGCTGGTTAGAAGACATGATCAATCAACGTAACGGCACCATGGTTATCATTTCGCATGATCGTCACTTTTTAAACAGTGTTTGTACTCATATGGCTGATATGGATTTCGGTGAGTTACGTATTTATCCAGGTAACTATGATGAATACATGCTGGCATCGACCCAAGCTCGTGCCCAACAATTGTCTGACAATGCTAAGAAAAAAGCCCAAATTATCGAGCTGCAAGATTTCGTTCGTCGCTTCTCAGCAAATGCCTCTAAAGCGAAACAGGCAACATCTCGTGCTAAACAAATTGATAAAATCCAATTAGATGACATCAAACCTTCTAGCCGTGTCAATCCTTATATTCGTTTTGATCAAGAGAAAAAGTTGTTCAGAAATGCCATTGAAGTAACCGGCATTAGCCAAGGTTATGATAACGAAGCCGCATTATTTGAAAACTTCAAATTTATGGCTGAAGTCGGTGAACGCATTGCGATTATCGGTCCTAACGGTATTGGTAAATCTACTTTAGCTAAAACATTGGTCAATGAATTAGCGCCTAAATCCGGTGAAGTGAAATGGTCTGAAAATGCCAATATTGGTTATTACGCGCAAGACCACGAATACTTATTTGAAAATGATCTCGATTTGTTTGACTGGATGTCACAATGGGGCAGCAGCAATGATGACGAACAAGTTATTCGCAGTACTTTAGGTCGCTTGTTATTCTCTGGCCACCTCATCGAGAAAAAAGCCAAAGTATTATCCGGTGGTGAAAAAGGTCGGATGATGTTTGGTAAATTATTACTGCAAAAACCAAATATTCTAGTGATGGATGAGCCAACCAACCATATGGATATGGAATCAATCGAGTCATTAAATATGGCGTTAACTCAATACGAAGGTACTTTATTCTTCGTTAGTCATGATCGTGAGTTTGTATCATCACTCGCTACTCGTATCTTTGATATTACCGAAAATGGCATTATTGACTTCGATGGAACCTATGAAGAATACCTCGTGAGCCAAGGTATTAAGTAGTCCAAACTAGCTAAGATTTTCAATAAAAAAGCCTGACTTTTTAGTCAGGCTTTTTTTGTTAGCTCGCCACCATACTCGTCACTGAACCGATATTGATTCTTGCCAGCACTTTTTGCCACATACATGGCTTCATCAGCTCGCTTCACTAGAAACTCCGGTGCCATTGTCGAGGATGAGGTAATAGCAATGCCTGTGCTAGCTGATACCGATATCCTGTTATCCTTAATAATAAATTCCTGACTCACTAAATCAGTTATTTTTTCAGCTACTAAAACAGCCCCTTCTCTATCATTTAGATTAGTGAGGATAATAATAAACTCATCCCCTCCTAACCTTGAAACAGTATCAAGACCTATACGAACACAGTCTTCTAAGCGTTTACCTACTTTATGTAGCAAATCATCACCAATACCATGACCAAAAGTATCGTTAACTTGCTTAAAGCCATCTAAGTCAATAAATAATACCGCAGTCATCGTTTGCATTCGTTGCGATGATTTTAGTGCTTGCCCTAGCCGATCCATCCCCAACACTCTATTTGGTAAATTGGTCACCGAATCAAAGTGGGCAAGTTGGTTTAACTTGTCTCGGTTTTGTTGTAACAACTTAGATTCATTAATAGTCAGAGCAATATATCGATTAACATAGGTAGAAAACATCACAGATGCCACCGTTAAAAATAAAATAATCACGGTCACCGTCGGTAACATCTCACCAATGAAGACTTCACCCGGTCGGTCTGGACGCCAAACTATATTTTTTTCATGTTTGCCAGTAGGAGATAGCATCGGCTCAAAGACATAACCTGACTCTATTTTTTGTGTGTGATCTTGTATCTGTAAATCATGTAAGCGAAATTGCTTTGACCAGTTGGCTAAGAGCTTTTGATCGATAATTTCAGTCAACATCAATACCCCGTATGCATGGCCAAACTTGAATTCATCGTTATCCACATTAGGTGCAATTACAGAGACAGCAATTAAGTGAAGCTCACCACCGATTACCATCACACCGGTAACAAAGTCTGGAGCTTTAAGGTTAGTAGCCAATGCTCGCTCAATCAACAATTTACTAGGAGGCGTTGAAAATATATCGGGGGGAGACGTTTCTACCTCGCCTTTGACAATAGACAATTGAGCCGTGTTTCCGCTATCAAAAACAACGATACGCTCAACATTAAAAGCGTCCTTCATATAACTCCCTAAAAAATTTTCTTCTAAGAAGTCATAGTCTATTTTTTCGTCAGTTAAGGCTGCAACAGCTTCATTCCAAACACTATAATCGATAGCTAACTTGCCCAGTTTATTATGCTCGGACTGAAATACACTTTGAAAGATAAGCGTTGAAGACTCAACAGAATAGTCGTTAAGTTTGTGATAGGACTGATTGGATAGAAAAACGACATAGACAGCCACTCCAACCAACATAAAGAAGAGTAGATAAAGGCTTAGCTTGAGCTGGGTCAAAATACTATCAATGCGATATTTCATCGTTATCACTCACAATAGCGTTGAACTAACGTTAACTAGTGAAGCATTGAACTCTAAATCTTTAAGTCATCATAGCACTTTTATTCATGTAGAATAAAATGACACAGCCACTTACTCTATAAATGAAAAGGATAATTTTATGAGTTACTCAGCTAAATATCGTATCGTTTTCTTGTTCATTAGTTTAATGATGATTTCACTAAGTCCTGCATCTATCGCAGCCTCTGCCACCGAAATTAACATTGGTGTTTCTGAGACCTTAAAACGCTTCAAACAAGATGTCTCCGGTGGTGAAGAATTCTTAAAACAAGCCAAAGGTGTCCTGGTATTCCCGAGTATTATTAAAGCCGGCTTTATTGTTGGTGGTGAATATGGTGAAGGTGCCCTACTCATTGGTGATAAAACCATCGATTATTACAGTACAGCTGCAGCTTCCCTCGGATTTCAACTCGGTGCCCAATCTAAATCAGTCGTCTTAGTTTTTATGACCAATGACGCACTTAAGTCATTTCAATCTAGCAAGGGTTGGAAGGCGGGTGTCGATGGCTCCGTTGCAGTTATTGAATGGGGTGTTGGCGAAGATATCAATACTGTTGATATAAAAGATCCCATTATTGGCTTTGTCTTTAGCAATAAGGGATTGATGTTCAACTTAACGCTGGAAGGCTCAAAATTTACTAAAATCGAAAAGTAGGATTATGAAAAACTTAAATTACCCAGAAAAAACATGCGAAATAGATCGTCTCGTCACCCACCCTAAATTAGTTGAATCAGCCTTGGCTGGTACAAAAACGCAACAACGACGTGATGGTGTTTATGCATATCCAGGTGAAACATTTGAATTAGAAGGTGTTAAATTTATCGTCACCAGTTTAGAACATAAGACCTTGGGCGATATGACCGATGCTGATGCACAAGCAGAAGGCTACCCTAGTATGGAGGCTTATAAAGCCCTTATATTAAGAATGCATGCCGGCATGCAATGGGATGAAAGTCATCTTGTCTGGGTGCATGAATTCAAGAAAGAAAACTAAACAACGACCATTAAAGACACTGCTAGTGCATTATTAGCAGTGTCTTTAATAACTTCTAAGCTAAAACCTTATTAACCACATTCACCAATTGGGTGGGGTTAAATGGTTTCACCAGCCAACCTGTTACCCCAGCTTCACGACCTTGCTGTTTGACTGCCGCGCTAGACTCCGTTGTTAAAACAAGGATCGGAGTAAACTTATATTCAGCTTTCGCTCTTAATGCCGTCGCGAACTCTAAACCATTCATATTAGGCATATTCAAGTCAGTAATAACCAAATCAAATTTTTGTGTTTGTGCCGTTTGTAGTGCATTGGCGCCATCTACACAGTCGGTTAAAGTATGGGAGCCTTCTCCGCCTAATGTAAATACAACCATTTTTCGCATTGATGACGAGTCATCAACAATTAATATATTTGCCATCTAAAATCTTTTTCCATTTTTATTTAGTAAGAACGTTAATCTTTAACGTTCCAGTCCTTTTGAAGTCTAATCTTCTATTCTAAAACCAACTTTAATCGTTACTTGCCAGTATTTCACTCCCCCCTCTTCGATATAACCACGCGTATCAATCACTTGAAACCAGTGTAAGTTTTTTACCGTTTCATTTGCTTTTGCAATGGCGTTTTGAATCGCTTGATCTGAACTGTCTGCTGAGCTACCAGTGAGTTCAATATGTTTATATGTATGCTCGGTCATTTCTTCTCTCCTTAAATATTTATCTACGTAAATAGAGTCAGCCTACAACACTATTTTGCCTAGGCTGAGCCTTCATATCACAATCAGTTCTGACTTAGACAATATGACACGCCTACGGATAATCAGCCAAGTAAAATTTCTATTTTTAGCCATTCAATTCCTGATAATAATGCGATTCCTCATATCAGTAAGCCCAAATACAGCTTAACTTCATTCAAATTGATTTCTAAACAAGCTTTTGGCGTTATAATAGAAGCCTATAAATTCCTATTTCTGTATCAATTTAGTCAATTATTTAACAGACTGATTTGACTGGCTTTTATTATGAAACTTGCGTATAATTGTTCGATTGGTTTCTCCCTCTATTCAGCTTACGATAGATAACAAGCTGGTTTTCACAGGTTAATACATGTCCACTGAAGAACAACAATCTACGCCTTTATTCTCTGAATTAGGCTTATCTGCTCCTATTTTAAAAGCTGTGCAAGAAGCCGGCTATGAAACGCCATCACCGATACAAGCACAAAGTATTGCACCATTATTAGAAGGTCGCGATCTGCTTGGCCAAGCACAAACGGGTACAGGTAAAACCGCTGCTTTCTCATTGCCGCTATTAAGTCGTATTGATGTAAAATCTAAGATGCCGCAGATGTTGGTATTAGCACCAACTCGCGAACTTGCCATTCAAGTTGCTGAAGCCATTCAAAGTTACGCGCGACATATGAAAGGTTTACATGTGTTGCCTATTTATGGTGGCCAAAGCATGGGCATTCAACTACGTCAATTGCAACGTAACCCACAGGTCATCGTCGGCACACCGGGGCGGATCCTTGATCATATTCGTCGTAGCACCTTAAAACTTGGTGAGCTAAAATCATTGGTTTTAGATGAAGCTGATGAAATGTTACGTATGGGCTTTATTGATGATGTAGAAACCATCCTAAAAGAAACACCAGATAGCCGTCAGGTCGCATTGTTCTCAGCAACAATGCCTAGCGCTATTCATCGTGTCGCGACTCGTTACTTAAAAGATCCGGTAGAAATTCGTATCAAATCGAAGACTACAACCATGGAAACAATCAATCAACGTTACTGGCAAGTGACTGGCATGCATAAACTTGATGCCTTAACTCGTATTCTTGAAGTTGAAGAATTTGATGCCATGATCATTTTTGTTCGCACAAAAAACTCTACTGCTGAACTTGCTGAAAAATTAGAAGCGCGCGGTTACTCCAGTTCACCACTTAACGGTGATATGAACCAAGCTGCACGTGAAAAAGCTATTGAGCGGATGAAAAAAGGTAAGTTAGACATCTTAGTCGCAACCGATGTCGCTGCTCGTGGCCTCGATATTGCTCGAATGAGCCATGTTGTGAACTATGACATTCCTTACGATACTGAATCTTATGTTCACCGTATTGGTCGAACAGGCCGTGCCGGTCGTAAAGGTGAGGCTATCTTGTTTGTTTCACCTCGTGAAAAACGCATGTTATTCGCGATTGAAAAAGCAACACGTCAAACTATTGCAAAAATGCAGTTACCAAGCACTGAAGATATTGCTGACCGTCGAGTCATGCAATTTAACCAACAACTCAGTGAAACAATGGAAGCTCAAGACTTAAGTTTCTTTGAAAAAGTGATCAGTGACTACCAACAAGAACACAATGCTGATCCACTTGAAGTTGCCGCAGCCTTAACCTATTTAGTGCAAAAAACACGTCCGCTAAAACCGGTTAAACATGTGCAAGAGCGTCCGGCTCGTGCAGAGCGTGAACGTGGTAGCCGTAATGAGCGACCAGAACGAGGCGATCGTGAACGTTCACCTCGTCGTAGCAATCGTTCTTCTGAACATAAAGCTGAACAAGGTATGCAAACATACCGTGTCGAAGTCGGTCGTACACATGGCGTCGAAGTTAAAAACTTAGTCGGTGCTATTGCAAATGAAGCCGGTATTGATAGCAAAGACATTGGTCGTATTAGCTTACAAGATAGCCATAGCACAATCGATTTACCGGAAGGCATGCCAAAAGATTTATTCCAACAATTACGCAAAGTTTGGGTCTGTAACAAACAGCTTGAACTAAGCTTAATGGGTGCAGGTGAAGCTAGCTCTGATGACTCGTCTCCTCGTAAACCAAGACGTTCAGGTAAGCCTCGCTCACGACCTCGTGATGCATCTCGTCGACCTAGTACTCGACGTAGCAATAAACCAAGCAGTGATTAATAAAAAGCCCTCTTTATGAGGGCTTTTTTTTGGCTACCATCCAAATGCTTCCACTCTTAGCTTCAACATGTAAAATAACCCCATGTTAAATTTCATTTGGATCAGCTTTTTTTTCATTGCCTTTATAGTGGCACTCATCAAACTATTTGTTTTTGGTAATACAGAAATATTCGGCCAGTTAATGACCGCTATGTTTAGTTTATCTAAAACAGCATTCGAAATTTCACTGGGCCTAGCCGGTATCTTAGCTTTATGGCTAGGTATTATGCGTATTGGTGAACGTAGTGGCTTTATTGACTTATTAACGCGTGGCTTAGCCCCCCTCTTTGCCAAACTGATGCCAGAAGTCCCTAAAGGCCACCCAGCATTAGGTGCCATGGTGATGAATATAGCTGCTAATGCTTTAGGTCTCGATAATGCAGCAACACCGCTGGGCATTAAAGCTATGAATGAGCTGCAAAAGCTCAACCCTTTTAAAGATACCGCCAGCAATGCTCAAATTCTGTTTTTGGTCATCAATACTTCTGCTGTTACTTTATTCCCAGTCACCATTTTTACTTATCGCGCGCAGTTAGGAGCAGAAAACCCTACCGACGTGTTTATCCCAATTCTCATCGCCACCTATGCTTCAACGATGGTCGGTCTATTAACTGTCGCCTGGGTACAAAAAATAAATTTATTCGATCGAGTAGTATTGAGTTATTTGGCGGTTTTTACCCTTCTCGTAGTAGGTTTACTCAGCTACTTCTCAAGCTTGCCACAAGCAGAAATGTTGATGCAGTCAGCCCTCATTAGCAATGTCATTTTATTTTCTCTGGTTATGCTATTTATTTCTGGCGCAGTCGTTAAAAAAGTAAATGCTTATGAGGCTTTCATTGATGGTGCTAAAGAAGGCTTTGCAACAGCCATCAAAATCATTCCTTATTTAGTCGCTATGTTAGTAGCCATTGGCGTATTTCGAGCCAGTGGTGCCCTCGATATTTTATCTTCTGGCTTACGTAGCATCGTGTTAAGTCTAAATTTTGATGACCGTTTTATTGAAGGCTTACCTACGGCTTTAATGAAACCGTTTAGTGGTAGTGGTGCCCGTGCGATGATGGTTGATACCATGCAAGCTTATGGTGCTGACTCCTTTGCCGGTCGATTATCATCAATTGTGCAAGGCAGTACAGAAACAACCTTTTATGTACTTGCAGTTTATTTTGGTTCAGTCGGCATTAAGAATATTCGTCATGCCGCAGCTTGTGGACTTGCTGCAGATTTTGCTGGCATTATTGCTGCTATTGCCGTCTGTTATTGGTTCTTTGGTTAAGCGCTGCTAGTTTTTGTTGCGAGAGAGAACAAAACAGGTCTATAGTTAGATTATTACTAATCAAACAAGGAGTTAGCTATGAAAAAAGCACTCTCTGTTAGCTATGCTGTTATTAGTTATCTAATATTCTTCACTGTTTTTCTTTATCTAATCGCCTTTGTTGGCGATCTTATTGCTCCCAAGACGGTAAGCTCTGGTACGACACAACAATTCAGTACAGCCTTGTCTATCAATATACTTCTGATCAGCCTATTTGCCATCCAACACACCATCATGGCTCGACAGTCATTTAAACAGTGGTTCACTCAATACATCCCCACTCATTTGGAACGTAGTAGTTATATGCTTGCCACTAGTATTGTTCTAGCTCTATTGTTTTGCTACTGGCAGCCGATAGAAGGTAAGTTATGGGAGTTTAGCCATCCCATTTTAGTTAATCTATTTTATATATTATTTGCTAGTGGCTGGCTTCTTGTCTTAATTTCAACCTTCCTCACCAATCATTTTGACTTGTTTGGCCTTCGCCAAGCTTATCTGTATGCCATTGATAAGCCTTATAGCCATTTGCCATTCAGCAATCATTGGTTTTACCAATGGCTTAGGCACCCGATGATGTTAGGTTTATTAATTGCTTTTTGGTTTACACCCATCATGACAATCAGTCACTTAATGTTTAGTGTTGGCATGACAATCTACATATTTGTCGGTATAAACTTTGAAGAAAAGAGTTTAATTAAATTACTGGGTGAAGACTACATCCAGTATCGCAACAACACCCCGATGTTATTGCCGTGTAAATGCAAATGTAAAGATGCTCAATAAATTGAACTAAACATAGTAAGATAGCTGCTCATTTATAATTTAAGTTTACTGCTTAGCTTAAAAAGTCGTTAGGAATATAATGAAAAAAAGTGCCCTTGAAATCCTCCAACTCGGCCACCCACATTTGCGGCGCACTTCACATGTTATTCCTGATCCCAGTGATGTTGAGTTTCAAGATTTTACGGCTCGTCTAGTCGAGTTTGTCAGGCAACAAGGCGGTATGGGCATTGCTGCACCACAAGTTAATGTTGCATCACGTATGTTTATTATGAGTTCACATCCCAACTCTCGTTACCCCACTGCTCCTATCATGGATGCTACGGTGGTGATCAATCCTGAAATAACTTGGACTTCACCAGAAATAGAAAAAGATTGGGAAGGCTGTTTAAGCTTACCGGGGATTCGCGGTTTAGTATCTCGCCATAAAAAGATAAAAGTAAGCTACCTTTCAGCAAGCGGTGAACAGATCGAAACTGAATATACTGATTTTTTAGCTCGAATATTCCAACATGAACTGGATCACCTTAATGGCACAGTCTTTCTCGATCGAGTTGATAGCACTCATGAAATCATGATGGAACAAGAGTGGCAACGTCGCGTTATTGATAATAACGAAGTCGATTAACTCAGTAAGTTAGCCAAACATACGGCCTACATATCGACTTAGCTCATCTGAACGTTCAGGAGAGCGTAAAGCAGTCAGAATATTTGCTCGCATACCCGGCATAAACATTACATCTGCTAGTAGCTGACTAAAGCCTGCATAACCATATTCTGTTTTAGCTAACTGCTCTAAAAATAAGTGACAAGTATGTTTTTGTTCTAGAACACGCCAAAGACGCCCAGAAATAATTGCTAAGACTTCAATATTGGTACTGCTTGGGTGCTGTAAAACCCGTTTGACCATTTGATCAACCAAGCCAGCAGCTGGGCTATTTGAAGCTGCACGCAAACAGGCACAAACACGATCCATATCAGGCTGTTCGTTCTCAAGTTCCATATTGACTCGTTGCGACAGCACTTCAACGATGCCAGCAGCAGGCTCAGCATGCTCTAAAAAGGTACTCAATACAGCAAAAGGTTCGTCAGGCAAAGAAGGAATCGTTTCAATCAGGCCTAGGGTTTCATCATTATCATCTAAACGAACCGCAACATCTGCAACACCCTGCATGCCCAAACTTTGCCAGCTATCTATATCAGCCTTGCCAGTAAAATATTGCAAAGCTTGCTCATAGTACTTTGATGGTTTTGCCGCTAAGCTCTTAGTCGCTTTAGCATTAAAGGCAGCCATTTTATCTTCACGAGGCGTGAAGGTATATGGACTATCTTTCAAAGCTCCTTCAATTCTCTGGCCATCATCTGCAGCTAACATGCACTCACCTACACGGTCGAGCAACATAACAAGAAACTCATCACGAGCAGCTTGGATCAGTAAACCTTGCTCATCTAATGGAAACTTCAAGAACCAAACATAATGCTTGTCTGGCAAAGAAGGATTCCAGAAAATCACCCCAAATAAAGCGCTCTGTTGAAATGGGTATGGATACGGTTTCTTAGCCCATTCAAAATTAACAAACTCATCAGGACTTAATTTTACAACTCGGCGACCAATATCAAATACACGATACTTTGCACCGGTTTGATGAAGAAACTCACTTAAAGTCGTGATCTTATTTGTAGCCATACTAACTCTCCAAACTACAGTTTAAGTGCGGTACTCTGCATTTATTTTGACATAGTCATATGAAAAATCGCAGGTCCAAATCGTATCTTGAGCTTGGCCTCGACCAAGCTGAACTTTAATGATAATTTCATCTTGGTTCATTACTGTTTGGCCTTGTTGCTCTGTATAGCTTGCTGCAGGCTCACCATTTTCAACAATGCAAACATCACCTAGATAAATCGCAACTTTACTAAGGTCAAAATCAGTAACGCCACTACGACCTACTGCCGCTAGAATTCTTCCCCAGTTTGGATCAGATGCAAATAAAGCTGTTTTAACTAATGGCGAATGGGCAATCGTGTAAGCAACTTGACGACATTCTTCCGTATCTTGGCCCTGTTGAACATTAACCTCGATGAATTTAGTTGCGCCTTCACCATCACGCACAATGGCATGAGCTAAATATTGACTGACTTCAGCGATAGCTTGATAAAGGGTTTCAGCGGCATCTGATGCAAGGTCGTTGATTTCACTATTGCCAGCTTTAGCTGTTGCCATCAATACACAAGCGTCATTAGTCGAAGTATCACCATCAACAGAAATTCGATTGAAGGATTGCTCGGCAGATCGTAGCAAAATATCATCTAAAACAGACTGGTTAACGGCAGCATCAGTGGCAATATATGACAACATTGTCGCCATATTTGGACAAATCATGCCCGAGCCTTTTGCTATACCAGTAATAGTCACTAACTGACCATCAATTTCAATTTTCTTAGATAAAGCTTTCGCAACAATATCCGTTGTCATGATGCCATGTGCGGCATCAAACCAATTATCTTCAGCTAAGTCTGCAAATGCAGCAGGCATCGCCTGAGTAATCTTATCAACCGGTAATTGCTGACCAATAACACCCGTTGAAAATGGCAGCACAGTTTCTACAGTGGTTTGTGCTAATTCAGCGACTTTCTGGCAACATGCTTGAGCAGATTGCATACCCAAGTCACCCGTACCAGCGTTAGCATTGCCAGAATTAATCAATAAATACTGCGGTGATACTTTTGCTTGATGTTGCTTAGCTAAAGTAACAGGTGCTGCACAAAATGCATTTTGAGTATAAACCGCTGAAGTTGTAGTTCCTTGAGCAAGCTCAATTAACACAACATCAGGTGTGCCAACTTTTTTAATGCCTGCACTCGTAATACCAAGCTTTATGCCATCAACCGCTAATAAACTACCTTTAACCGGTGCAGTTAAATTAACTGGCATTAAGAGATGGCTCCATGGCACTGTTTAAACTTCTTACCAGAACCACAAGGGCAAGGATCATTACGACCTACTTTCTTGCCATCTCTAGTGTAAGGTTCTGAATCTGTAGGCACATGTGCTTCTTCTTCGCTACCAGCAATGCCTTCTGCTTGCTCATGTTGATATTCAACTTCAGCCGTTTGACGACGCTGCTCTTCTACAGCTTCCACATCTTCAGGCGCACGAACTTGTACACGTGAGATATGTGAAATAACGCCATGTTTTATGTTATCCAACATGCTCGTAAATAACTGGAATGCTTCACGCTTAAACTCTTGTTTTGGATCTTTTTGAGCATAACCACGTAAGTTAATACCCTGACGTAGATAATCCATTTGCGCTAAGTGCTCTTTCCATTGACTATCTAAGGTTTGCAACATAATTGATTTTTCAAAATGTCGCATCAGTTCAGCACCAACCGTTTCTTCTTTGACTTGGCACTCTTCTTCTGCGGTGGTAACGATACGCTGACGTAATGTTTCTTCATGCAGCTCATCGTCCAGCTCTAACCACTGGCCGATATTAAGCTCTAATGCAAAATCATCACGTAAAGCATCTTCTAAGCCAGGCACACTCCACTGCTCATCAATGCTATTAGGTGGGATATAAATATTAATAACGTCATTAATAACAGTGTCACGCATCGAAACGACCGTCTCTGCTACATCTTCAGTAGCCATTAATTCATTTCTTTGCTCGTAGACTACTTTACGTTGATCATTAGCAACATCATCAAATTCTAATAATTGTTTACGAATATCAAAGTTATGACCTTCTACTTTACGTTGTGCATTTTCAATGGCACGAGATACCCATGGATGCTCAATCGCTTCACCTTCTTCCATGCCTAATTTCTGCATCAATCCCGCCATGCGTTCTGAGGCAAATATGCGCATTAAATTATCTTCTAAAGATAAATAGAACCGACTCGAACCTTGATCGCCTTGACGACCTGAACGACCACGTAATTGATTATCAATACGACGTGACTCATGACGCTCAGAACCAATGATATGTAAACCACCCGCAGCTAGAACGGCATCATGGCGTAACTGCCAAGCTTGAGTAAGCTTTTCTTTCTCAGCATCCGTTGCATTTTCTGCTAATTCTTCTAATTCAGCGTCTAAACTACCACCCAATACAATATCGGTACCACGGCCTGCCATATTGGTGGCGATAGTTACCGCACCAGGTCGACCAGCATGGGTAATGATTTGTGCTTCTTTTTCGTGAAACTTAGCATTTAGTACTTCATGAGGTACTTTTGCTTTTTCCAATAAGTCATGTACGTATTCAGAGCTTTCTATCGATGATGTACCGACTAATACTGGCTGTTTACGCTCAATACAATCTTTAATATCAACCACGATGGCATCATATTTTTCTTTGGTCGTGAGATAGATTTGATCGGCTTCATCTTTACGTTGCATAGGGCGATGGGTAGGAATAACAACAACTTCTAAACCATAGATAGATTGCAATTCGAACGCTTCAGTATCAGCCGTGCCAGTCATACCTGATAGTTTGTTATAAAGGCGGAAATAATTTTGGAAAGTAATCGACGCTAGGGTTTGATTCTCATTCTGAATCGACACCCCTTCTTTTGCTTCTACTGCTTGATGCAAGCCTTCTGACCAACGACGGCCCGGCATAGTACGGCCAGTAAACTCATCAACAATAACAACTTGGTTATCTTGCACAATATAATCAACATCACGCTGGAATAAAACATGAGCACGTAATGCTGCGGTTGCATGATGCATTAAGCTGATATTCGCCGCGTCATATAAACTGCCATTATCATCTAATAGGCCGGCTTGTGTTAACAAGTTCTCAATCTGTTCATGACCTGCTTCGGTGAAATGAACTTGTTTGCTTTTTTCGTCAACCGTGTAATCACCGGCCACTTCAATTTCTTCACCTTCGCCAATCTGTTTTGTCAGACTAGGAATAAGTGCATTCACTTGCTGATACATTGCTGAACTATCTTCGGCAGGACCAGAAATAATCAGCGGAGTACGTGCTTCATCGATTAAGATTGAATCCACTTCATCGATAACCGCGAAATGTAATGTACGTTGTACTTTTTCTTCGATACTAAAAGCCATATTATCGCGCAGATAATCAAAGCCAAACTCATTGTTAGTACCGTAGGTAATATCTGCGGCATAAGCTGCACGACGTGCTTCAGATTCTAAGCCTGAAATAATCACGCCTGTAGATAAACCTAAAAATTCATACAGTTTGCTCATCCAAGCAGAGTCACGTTGAGCGAGGTAATCGTTTACGGTGATAACATGAACACCTTGCCCTTCAAGTGCATTTAGATAAACAGTTAAGGTAGCAACTAAGGTTTTACCTTCACCAGTACGCATTTCAGCGATACGACCTTGGTTTAACACCATGCCGCCAATCATTTGCACATCAAAGTGACGCATATCTAAAACACGGACACCAGCCTCACGTACCACAGCAAATGCTTCGGGCAAAATATCATCTAAGGTTTGGCCATCTGCCAAGCGTTGACGAAACTCAATCGTTTTGGCTTGGAGCGCTTCATCGCTTAATTGTCCGATCTCAGCTTCTAAACTAGTAATCTGACCAACTATCTTACGCATACCTTTGAGCACTCGTTCATTACGACTGCCAAATATCTTGCTGAAAAACTTGCTTACCATTACTTGTCACTACCTGTGTGAGATCAAAACGTATGTTGTGATCGTAAATTTGATAAAGCTCGCGATTATAACGCGAGCAGTGTTCAAGGTCTAAAACTAATTTTGATATAGGTGAAAATTGCTTTTATAAATCAAGCCATCACAGCTAACGCTTAACAAAAGTATAGGGGTTTATATGTTTGCCATCGCGTAATATTTCAAAGTGAACGTGTGGACCTGTAGAGCGACCAGTAGAGCCCATCAAGGCTAATAATTGGCCTTTCACAACCTTGTCGCCCCATGTCACTTTAATGGTCTTGTTATGGGCATAACGCGTTACATAGCCATTGCCATGATCGACTTCAACCAAACCTCCATAACCACTACGCTGACCGATCCAAGTCACAATCCCATCAGCAACCGTATTTACAGCTGTACCTGATTTCCCTGCTATGTCTATGCCGCGATGAAAGGCTTGTTTACCGGTGAATGGATCGATTCGATTACCATAATATGATGAAACCCAACCACCTTCTATTGGTTTGCCTTGTGGAATAGCAGATTCAATATTGTCTTGAGTCAGTACCAGATCTTGCAGAGTAAGTAGCTGCTGCTGCTGTTGCTCAAATCCTAATGACAGTACTTTTAAACCATCATTAAAATCTTCAAATGACAAAACATGACCTGTTTTTTCAATTCCACCTTGGGCCGCATCATCATCAAGTAAAAATGACGATACATCTAAGCCCGATAAACTAGCCAACTTTTCTGTTAACGCTTTTAAACGAATAGCTTCAGCTTGCAGCTGACCTAATTTCTTAACATAAACATTACTCACCGCATCGGACGTCAGATCGGGCACTGGAATTGTAATCAACTCAGGTGCTAATGTCGCGTGAGAAAAAGGGGGGAGAGTTGATGATTCAGAAGGATTTAACACTTGTATAACAGCGACACTACTCATTAGCAATAATGAGACAACGATGCTCATTAACAGCATTAATTTAGTTCGGCTTAGATGCCAATGTTTATGTGTCTTGTTATTAGGCGATATAATGATAACTTGCATTATTATCCTTTTTAAACCAAACAGAGTCGGTATTTATGGCTAGAAAACTTGAACGTATAAATAGTGTTTGTGAACAAAATAAGCGGTTAAATAAATTAACTCATCGAGTTCAAAAATTAAACCAACTTAATATTGTTATGCAACAAGCACTACCCATCCAGTTTGCTAGTCACTGTCATCTAGCTAACGTTACTGCTACACACATTATCATTCATACCGACAATGCGTCTTATGCCAGCTTATTGCGTTTTCAGGCTCCAGTGCTATGCAAAACACTTTCTGAATATTTACCTCATGCTATCGATAAGCTCGAAGTTAAAGTCAGACCTAAAAATGCACCACTTGTACAACCTACTAGCGCTAATATTACACTTCCAGGTAAAGCGGCAGAGTCATTACAACAAACTGCCGACTCACTTGAAGATGGTGCACTTAAAACTGCGCTGGCAAAACTTGCACAACGCAGCTCTAAATCAAACTAATATTTATTAACTAACGACTGATGCTGCAGGGCGACTAAATAAGATTGGCGCATCTTTCTCGTCTTCAAATGTTACTAATTCCCATGCATCCTCATCAGCTAATAATTTACGTAATAGCTTATTATTTACTTCATGGCCTGATTTATAACCACTAAAGGTTCCGATCAAGCTATAACCCAATAAATATAGATCACCAATTGCATCCAACACTTTATGACGAACAAACTCGTCTTCGTAGCGTAAACCATCTTCATTGACGATTCGGTAATCATCTAATGCGATAGCATTATCTACACTAGCGCCAAGAGCTAAGTTGTTTTCACGTAGTTTTTCGATATCTTTCATAAAACCAAAAGTACGGGCACGGCTCACTTCACGAACAAATGATGTGGAGGAGAAGTCAACCTCAACTTGTTGCGGGCGGCCGGTGAACGCAGGATGGTCAAAGTCGATTGTGAAACTAACTTTAAAGCCTTCAAATGGCTCAAACTTACCCCATTTATCACCGTCTTCCACGATAATTGATTTTTTAATTCGAATGAATTTCTTCGCCGCAGCCTGCTCTTCGATACCAGCAGATTGCACTAAAAATACAAACGGACCGGCACTACCATCCATAATTGGAACTTCGGGTGCATTCAAATCAATATAGGCATTATCAATGCCTAACCCTGCAAACGCAGACAATAAATGCTCAACCGTTGATACCTTATGTCCATCTTGAACCAATGTAGTAGATAATGCAGTTTCACCTACATTTTCGGCCTTTGCTTCAAATTCGACGACAGGATCTAAATCAACACGCCGGAATATGATGCCAGTATCAGGCGCAGCAGGTCGTAAAGTGAGATAAACAGTATCGCCACTATGCAACCCAACACCGGTTGCACGAATCACATTCTTTAATGTTCGTTGCTTTATCACGGTGTACAACCCCCTTACTAAACTTAATATACAGATCGAAAGATCATAACATAAGCAACACGATTTCAGCTAATGTCGCTAGTCTGCTTGTCTACGTAAAAATGCAGGAATATCTAAGTAGTCCATATTAATATCACTGTTTGCTACTTGCTTTTGCACTTCTTGCTCACTTTGGCGCATTACAGTTGGTTTATCGTAATCAATATCTACCGGCTTCTTCACAATTTCGATTTGTGGGGCGACCACTGCAGGAGCTTTAGCAACTTCAGCTTGTTTTACGCCACCTAAACCAGTTGCTACCACTGTGACCCGTAATTCATCGGTCATTTCAGGGTCAATAACGGTACCAACCACCACCGTTGCATCTTCAGAAGCAAATTCCTTAACGGTATTACCTACTTCTTCAAATTCACCAATCGTCATATCCAAACCAGCAGTAATGTTGACCAAAACACCACGTGCTCCAGCTAAATCAACATCTTCTAATAGCGGACTGGAGACAGCAGTTCTGGCTGCTTCTGTTGCGCGATTATCACCTGATGCTTGTCCGGTGCCCATCATCGCCATGCCCATTTCAGACATTACGGTACGTACGTCCGCGAAATCGACATTAATCATACCTTCACGGGTGATTAACTCAGCAATACCTTGTACAGCGCCTAACAAGACATCGTTAGCTGCTTTAAAGGCGTTTAACAAACTCATATCCTTACCTAGAACGGCAAGTAACTTTTCATTAGGAATAGTGATCAAAGAATCAACATGTTGACTTAACTCCTCTAAGCCAGCGTGAGCTATTTTTAAACGCTTGGCGCCTTCAAACGGAAAAGGTTTAGTCACCACCGCAACGGTTAAGATGCCCATTTCTTTGGCTACTTGAGCGACTACAGGTGCAGCACCTGTACCTGTACCACCGCCCATACCAGCGGTGATAAAGATCATGTCGGCACCACTAATCACTTCCATAATACGTTCGCGATCTTCTAACGCTGCTTGACGGCCCACATCTGGGTTGGCACCAGCACCCAAACCTTTAGTGATGTCGGTACCCAATTGCAATTGCGTTGTCGCTGAGCTTTTACGTAACGCCTGAGCATCGGTATTGGCACAAATAAAATCAACCCCTTCAATTTCATTGGCAACCATATGTTCAAGTGCGTTACCGCCACCGCCACCGACACCAATAACCTTAATTACCGCGTTCTGTGCATATGTATCAATCAGTTCAAATGTCATGCTTCTCTCCCCAGTTTTTTATTACTTTATTTTTTATATAACTATTAATTTTTTGCTTAGAAATTACCTTGGAACCAGCTCTTCATACGTGCCAACATCCCTTTAAACCCTTCACCCATTTTTAATTCCGTTTGCCCACTGGTGACCTCTTCATTGCCAAATAACAATAAACCCACACCTGTTGCATGAATCGGGTTACGTACTACTTCCGCCAAACCACCTACATGCTGAGGTAGTCCTAATCTCACTGGCAGATGAAATACTTCTTCAGCCAATTCGATAACCCCTTCCATCTTGGAACTTCCACCCGTTAACACCACACCCGCTGCTAACAGTTCTTCAAAGCCACTTTTTCTTAATTCTGCTTGTACCAACATCAATAATTCTTCATAACGAGGCTCAACAACTTCCGCCAATGTTTGTCTAGCTAATTGCCGTGGTGGTCGTTCACCGACACTTGGTACTTCAATTGTTTCGTCTTCACGCGCTAGTTGGCGTAAAGCACAGGCATATTTAATTTTGATTTCATCGGCATATTGCGTTGGCGTTCTTAATGCAACGGCTATGTCATTGGTTACTTGATCGCCTGCAATAGGTATCACTGCGGTATGGCGAATTGCACCATCAATAAATACAGCGATATCGGTAGTGCCACCACCAATATCAACTAAACACACACCTAGCTCTTTTTCATCGTGTTCAAGTACCGAGTAGCTAGAAGCCATTTGTTCTAGAATGATACCGTCTACTGTCAAGCCACAACGTTCAATACACTTACTAATATTTTGGGCAGCACTGACCGCACCAGTAATCAAATGTACTTTTGCTTCCAAACGAACTCCCGACATGCCAATCGGCTCACGGATACCTTCTTGGTTATCAATGATGTATTCCTGAGGCATCACGTGTAATAACTGTTGATCGCCTGGAAAGTGAACTGCTTTTGCAGCATCTAATACACGCTCGATATCACCTGCAGTCACTTCTTTATCTCGTATCGCGACCGTGCCATGAGAATTCAAGCTGCGAATATGACTACCAGCAATACCGGCAAAAACAGAATGAATTTGGCAACCAGCCATTAATTCTGCTTCTTCAACAGCCCGTTGGATAGATTGCACGGTCGATTCAATATTGATGACCACACCCTTTTTCATCCCACGTGCAGGATGAGAACCGATACCAATAATATCCAGTGCTTTATCTTTTGGACCAGCATCAACATTCGGAGCAGCCACGATCGCTACTACTTTCGAAGTACCAATATCTAAACCCACAATAAGTTCTCTTTCACTTCTTTTTGACATCATACTGTTCCGATAAAATCAGGTTTTTGTTCCTGCTTCCAAATCACAGACATTCCATTGGTATAGCGCATATCTACCACTGCAATATCATCTCGATATTCATTTAAATTTGCTTTAAAAACTGTAATAAACCGCTGTAAACGTTGCTCACTATTTGCTCGACCAAGTACTACTTCTAGCCCATTATCAAACTGTATGGACCAAGCTCTGCGTTGATCCAATTTAATTTCTGTTACGGTTAAACCCAGCGCTTTTACTTGCTGCTGGATAGTTAACAACCGTTGACTCATCACTACATTTGAACCTTCAACACCCTCTAGCTTTGCTAATCCTGTTGGAATGGTGCTTTTAGCTGGGGTAAATATCTCACCTTTAGCATTAATTAATGATTCACTACCCCAACGAGCCATTGCTGTCTGCTCTTCAACGATTAAGTGCAAACTATCAGGCCAAATACGTCTCACTTGAACTAGTTGTATCCATGGCAGTGCTTCACCGGCATCACGAATACTTGCTACAGCAACATTGATAAAGCTACCGGTCACAAATGGACTGACGGCCTTAACTAACTCATCTTTATTAGCATGAACAAAATCACCTTCTACGCTGACATGTAAAATAGGCAAGGTATCGTCTTGCTGTAAATAGACACTGCTTGATACAACGACAATCAATAGCAGCCCTATCAGTGAATAGCGCAACCAATGTTGCCATGCCACAGGTTGGCGCTGCTTACGAATTGGCTTACGTGTTGCACCGCGTTTTTTCACAGCAGCCATTAGGCAGTCACCTCAACACTGGTTGCCAAGATTTTCCAGACTAATGCTTCAAAACTTAAACCCGCTTGTTTTGCTGCCATTGGTACTAAGCTATGGTCTGTCATACCCGGTACACTATTAGCTTCAAGCAAATAAAATTCACCATCCTGATCACGCATCATGTCGACACGTCCCCAGCCCGTCATTCTTAAACCATTAAAGGCTGTTAATGCTAATTGTTGGCAGAAACTTTCTTCTTGCTCCGTTAAGCCACAAGGACATAAATATTCTGTGGTATTGGTTTTATATTTCGCTTCATAATCATAAAACTCATGCGGTGTTTGTAAGCGAATCATTGGCAGTGCCACTTGGTCTAAGATAGCCACTGTATATTCAGGACCATTGATCCAGCGTTCAGCCATCACTTCAGCATCAAATTTAGTTGCCACTTGGATTGCAGCTAATAATTCATCAGCTGAATTTACTTTAGCCATACCAATGCTAGAACCTTCATTCACTGGCTTGATAATCAGTGGCAAACCGATACGTGAAATAACAGCATCAAGATCTGATTGCTCACTAACACGTTCAAAAATTGCTGTCGGTAACTGTTGTTGTAACCATGACTGTTTGCTGATCATCTTGTTCATTGACAATACAGCGCCCGTTACATCACTGCCAGTGAAGGGGATATTCATTGACTGTAATAGCCCTTGAATAGCACCATCTTCACCACCACGACCATGCAGCATCACCAAAGCACGATCAAAGTTGCCAGCACTCAACTGTTCAGTAATATCAAAATCAACATCAACTTTATGGGCATCAATACCTTGATTTTGTAATGCCGTTAATACAGTTTCACCACTCATCAGTGAAATCTCACGTTCAGCGGAGCGGCCGCCCATCAACACAGCAACTCGACCAAAATCAGTGGCAGAAAGTGATTGTTTATCGATCATACAATCTCCCCCACTATATGCACTTCTGGTACTAAGCTCACACCATGAATTTGAACAATTTTTTGCTGAACTAATGTAATCAAAGCTTCAATATCACTTGCTGTTGCAGTGCCATCATTAACAATAAAATTGGCATGTTTCTCAGAAACACGTGCTCCGCCAATATTCAGTCCTTTTAAATTGGCACTCTCAATCAAACGGCCTGCAAAATCGCCTTCTGGATTTCTAAACACCGAACCTGCACAAGCCTGATTGGCTGGCTGACTAGCATTACGACGTTTTAGTAATTGTTTAATTTGTTCTAATTCTTGTTCAGCATCACCGATAGGAAAGTTAAGTGTCGCCGTGGCAAACCACTCACCTTCTGGCAGTTCAACATGGCGATAACTCACTTTAAAGTCTTCTGGTTTTCGAACTCGAATCGTGCCAGCGCGATCTACCGTTGTCACTTCAGATACAAACTGCCAAATTTCAGCTTGGTGGGCACCGGCATTCATCGCTAATGCACCACCTAATGTGCCCGGAATTCCCGCTAAGAATGCAGCGCCAGTCAAACCTGACTTAGCTATTCTTCTCGCTAGCTTGGCACAATAAACACCTACTTCAGCCGTGACAGTTTGAGATTCAATATCTAATGTTTTTAATGTTCCAGACGTTGAGATAACGGTACCTGCAAAACCACCATCACGGACAAGTAAGTTACTACCTAAGCCTAACCACATTAAAGGTTCAGATTCTGGTAACTGAGATAAAAACACCGCTAAATCTTGTACATTTTCAGGACGGTAAAACTGTTGAGCAAGACCACCAACACGCCATGATGTATGTTTAGCTAATGGCTCATTAGTGCGTAATTCACCTTGTAAATTTTGGTAGCGTTCAACAATCATGATGACGCTTCCAATTGCTCAGGTAATTCACTAGACATCCGACCGATATCACCCGCACCTAAGGTCAACAACAGGTCACCGTCTTCAACAAGACTTGGCAACAAGTCAAATAAAGCCTGCTTGTTCTCTGCAAATACGGGTTCAACTTGACCACGTAAACGGATAGCTCGGCATAAGCTACGTGCATCTGCGCCAGCAATTTTTGCTTCGCCAGCGGGATAAACTTCTAACACTACCAATACATCGACTGTCGATAAGACTTGGGCAAAGTCTTCAAACAAATCACGCGTTCGGCTATAACGATGCGGTTGGAACACAACAACAATTCGTTTATCAGGCCAGCTCGCTTTTGTAGCCGCCACAGTTGCAGCAATTTCAGTTGGATGATGACCATAATCATCCACCAATAACACGTCACCTTTTGCAGTATTAATTGTTCCTGCAATATTAAAGCGTCGACCAATGCCTGCAAATTTAGCTAGTGCTTGCTGACAGGCTTCAACAGAAACACCCAAATTACGTGCGACTGCTAATCCGGCTGTCGCATTAAGTGCATTATGAATACCTGGCATATTTAAGGTGATATCAAAGCGTGCTTCAGCTTGTTTATCAATGATGCTGAAATGACTCTTTCCATTAGCCTGAGTTAACTCAACAAGTTGAAAGTCAGCATCGTCACTTTGGCCATAAGTTAACAATGGTCGAGTAACATCAGTTAATACTTCACGAACAACTGGATCATCAATACACATCACCGCTAAGCCGTAAAAAGGTAAGTGATGTAAAAACTCAATAAAGGTGGCTTTTAATTTTTCAAAATCATTATCATAAGTCGCCATATGATCTTCATCGATATTAGTCACAATCGAGATCATTGGTTGCAGGTATAAAAATGACGCATCACTTTCATCTGCTTCAGCGACTAAATAGCGACCGCTGCCTAACCGTGCATTAGTCCCAGCACTATTAAGTCGACCACCAATAACAAATGTTGGGTCTAAGTCGCCTTCACTTAATAAAGCTGCCACTAGACTTGTTGTCGTTGTTTTTCCGTGAGTACCGGCAACAGCAATACCGTAACTAAAACGCATTAACTCCGCTAACATTTCTGCTCGTGGCACCACTGGAATACGTTGTTCTCTGGCAGCCATCAATTCAGGGTTATCTTCAGCTACAGCAGTTGTCACCACAACAACATCAGCACCTTCTAAATATGCAGGATCATGGCCTAGTTTGATATCAGCACCTAAGCTACGCAGATGTTGTACTAACGCATTTTCAGCAAGATCTGAACCTGACACTTGATAGCCCAGGTTAATTAATACTTCAGCAATGCCCCCCATACCTACACCACCGATACCGATAAGGTGTATATGTTTGACTCTGCTTTGCATTGCTGAGGTTAATTTATCCATGTGCTAACTCCTGACACACAGAACTTATTACTTGTGCGGTGCCGTTTTTTGCTTGTGTTCTCGCAGCTGATGCCATTGTTAATAACTGCTGACGATCTTGTGTCATTGTCTGTATTTCATTGGCTAGCGATTGTGCAGTCAATGCGTTTTCTTGTATTAATTTTGCACCGCCGACCTTAACTAATGCTGCAGCATTATGTGTCTGATGGTCATCTACCGCATAAGGGTAAGGCACTAAAATAGCCGGTAAACCTACAGCTGATAATTCAGCAACTGTTAACGCACCTGCTCGGCAAATCACCATGTCAGCCCACTCATATTCAGCGGCCATATCATCAATAAAGGCTGAAACATTGCTTGCTACTCCGGCCTGTTGATACGACTCAATACAATCATCGTAATGACGTTGACCACATTGATGTTTGACTTCAGGTCGCTGTGCTTCATCAATCAAAGCCAGTGCTTGTGGAATTAATGTATTTAAAGCTCTAGCACCCAAACTACCACCTAGTACTAGCAAACGTATTGCACCTGTTCTTGAACTATAACGCTGTGCTGGTGCTGCAATTTGTTCTATCTCGCTACGTACAGGGTTGCCTACCCACTGCGATTCGATGTTGTTAGCAAAGCTATTTGGAAAACCTTCCATCACAACTTTAGCTAATCGAGCTAAACATTTATTGGTTAATCCTGGAATCGCATTTTGTTCATGAATAACTAATGGTTTAGCCATTAATTTAGCAGCCACGCCACCTGGGCCAGAAGCAAAACCACCTAAGCCCATCACAACGTCAGGCTTAATATTTCTAATGGCAGACATCGCTTCAAAAACAGCCTTAGCAACTTTAAACGGAGCTAACAACCAACCTAAAGCGCCATTGCCACGTAGACCTTGCACTGAGATATAACTAATTGGGATATCAGCTGCAGGTACCAACTTCGCTTCAATACCACGTTCAGTGCCCATCCAGAATACTTCCACATTTTGCTTACGTAATTCTTCAGCCACGGCTAATGCTGGGAAAACATGTCCACCAGTACCGCCCGCCATAATTAATACACGTATAGTCATCGTTTCACCCTCGCTGCTGCTTTTTCAGGGAAACGAGTTTCTTGATCAACTCGAAATAACAAGGCAATGGCAACACCGACGATCACTAAACTACTACCGCCATAACTCATTAAAGGCAGTGTTAAGCCTTTAGTTGGTAACGCGCCCATATTCACGCCCATATTGACGCAGGCTTGAAGACCTAACCAAATACCTACGCCATAAGCGACTTGAGCACCAAATACTTGACCTGATAATTCTGCTGCTCTGCCGATAGCTAATGCACGCCAGATAAAGACAAAAAACAATGCAATTATTGACATTGCGCCGACTAAACCCAGCTCTTCAGCCAAGATGGAATATAAAAAGTCCGTATGTGCTTCTGGTAAATAAAATAACTTTTGCATGCTGCTACCCAAGCCAACGCCTAACCAGTCACCTCGACCGAAGGCTATTAATGCCTGCGTTAATTGGAAACCACTGCCAAAAGGATCAGCCCAAGGGTCAAGAAAGCTTTGTAGCCGTTGTAAGCGATAAGGGGCCAACCACACCAATAAAGCGAATAGCGCACCCATCACACTGATTAATGCAGCAAAGACATCTAAGCGTGCTCCACCTAGAAATAACATCGCTAACACTGTCGATAAGATAACGACCATCGAGCCCATATCTGGTTGCATTAACAATAAAATTGCCGCAACTCCTAATAACACTAGTGGTGCTAATACTTTGAAGAATGAACTATGCAGCTGGCCATGGTGTCGTTGTAAGTAGTCGGCAATATAAAATATTGCAAACAATTTAATGATTTCAGCAACTTGTACATTGATAGGTCCTAACGGCAACCAACGTGAACTACCATTCACTTCCCGGCCAATACCGGGTATCAATACCAAAACTAACAAGCCGACACCGATCATTAATAACTGAGGAGCAAACCGTTGCCAAAAAGACAGTCGAATTGAAACAACTAAGCCAGCGATTACTAAGCCAACGCCGGCAAAGATTGCTTGGCGAATAAAATAATACAATGGCTGTGACATTTTGCTATCAGCAATGGTAATAGATGCTGAAGCGACCATAATTAGGCCAATCACCAACAGTGATAAGGTGACAAATAATAGGCTACGATCAAAATTAGCAGTCGGTTGAGTCATTATTTCAACTCCTGAACTGCTTGCTCAAAAGCATCGCCACGTTGGACATAGCCATCAAACATGTCAAAACTAGCACAAGCTGGAGAAAGTAATACACTGCTACCTGCTACAGCTTGTTCAGCAGCCATAGTCACCGCCAGCTCTAAAGTATCAGCTTGCAGTGTAGTAACGCTATCAGGAACTACTTGCTCAATCTGTTGTGCATCTTGGCCAAACAATACGACCGCTTTAATATGTTTTGCTAATACGGCAGTTAATGTTGAGAAATCTTGATCTTTAGCCACTCCACCTGCCAGTAAAATTAAATCACCCTGCCCAGCTAAACCTTCAATTGCTGCAATCGTAGCGCCAACATTGGTTGCTTTAGAATCATTAAACCAACGCACGTCATTAATTTTATCAACCAAACGACAGCGATGGGCTAGGCCTCGATATGCTTGTATCGCTGATAACATTGCTGCCATCGGTAGTGCCATTGCAGAACCTAAGGCTAAGGCAGCTAAAGCATTGGCAATATTATGTTTGCCGACAATTTTCATATCCGTAACAGCTAATAATGCTTGTTCACCTTCAGCTAACCATTGCTGTCCATCTTGCTCTATTAGGCCAAAATCAACACCTTCAGTTGCATGCAAGCTAAAGCCAATTTGATTACGGCCCATTTGTGATAATTCGTTAACTACAGCATCTTCACGATTAATAACCATGACGCCGTCACCATTAAAGATACGTGCTTTTGCTTGTTGATAATCTTCAATGCTGTCGTAACGATCTAGGTGATCGGGGCTGACATTTAATATTGCCGCAGCAAATGCATTAAGTGTTTTCACTGTTTCTAGTTGAAAACTAGATAACTCCACGATATAAAAGTCTGGTGCTGGCTCAGTGATTAAATCCAATGCTGGCGTACCCAAATTACCGCCAACTCGAATCACTTTATCTGCTGCTTCAGCCATCTCAGCTAATAAGGTTGTAACTGTACTTTTACCATTTGAACCGGTAATAGCTACGATAGGTGCATTGGCATAACGTGAAAATAGCTCGATATCACCGACCATTTCTACCCCAGCTTCACGGGCAGCAACAATTTCAGGTAAACGAGGATCGATGCCAGGACTTAATACGATCATGTCTGCTTGTTTCATCCAAGCTAGATCTAAACCACCTGTTTTTACGACTACTTCTGGATAATTTTGCTGTAATTCAGCTAATGATGGTGGTCTTTCACGCGTATCCATCACTGCTACATCAACATAATGTTGCACCAAAAATTTGGCACAAGACAATCCCGTCTGTCCTAAACCTAGGATCAGACAGTTTGTTGGCTGTAGTTGATGGTTAGCGTTGGCAGTCATCGTATTTTTAAACTCGCTAAGCCAACTAATACTAAAAATACGGTGATGATCCAAAAGCGCACAATGATACGAGGCTCAGGCCAACCTTTTAATTCATAATGATGATGAATCGGTGCCATCAAAAATACACGTTTGCCACGTAATTTATATGAGCCAACTTGCAAAATCACCGATAGAGTTTCGACAACAAATACACCGCCCATAATCATCAATACCAATTCTTGACGAACCAACACTGCCACTGTACCTAAAGCTGCACCTAATGCTAAGGCACCAATATCGCCCATAAAGACTTGGGCTGGATAGGTGTTAAACCATAAAAATCCTAAACCAGCACCGACCATGGCAGCACAAAATACAGTCAATTCGCCAGCGCCAGGAATAAAAGGAATAGCTAGATAAGTCGCAAATTCAAAATGGCCCGTCACATAACTAAATAAGCCTAATGCTGCTGCCACCATCACTGTTGGCATCACAGCTAAACCATCTAAACCATCAGTTAGGTTTACCGCATTACTACTACCTACGATCACTAAGTAAGTAAGCAACATATACCAGCCACCTAATGGAATAATAATGTCTTTAAAGAAAGGAATAATTAACTGTGTTTCTGCAGGAATAAGTGCGGTTTGATATAAAAACACTGCTGCAACGACACCAACGACTGATTGCCAAAAATACTTATAACGACTTAATAAGCCTTTTGGATCTTGACGTACTAATTTGATGTAATCATCAACAAAACCAATCACACCAAATGACAGTGTGACTAATAACACCGTCCATACATAACGGTTATTTAAATCAGCCCACAATAAAGTGCTCACAGCTATAGCGACCAATATTAGAGCGCCGCCCATTGTCGGCGTGCCAGACTTACTTAAGTGCGACTGAGGGCCATCATCGCGGATAACTTGGCCAATTTGCTTGAAACTCAAATGACGAATCATGCTTGGGCCAACAATTAAGGCAATACCTAATGCTGTTATAACACCCAAAATGGCTCTTAAGGTTAAGTATTGGAAAACAGCAAAACCACTGTGGAATTGTGTTAAATATTCACTTAAGTAAAGTAACATTAGGCTTCTCCCTGCTCAGCTAACATATCTGCTAACTTATCTAATTGCATAAAACGAGAGCCTTTTATTAGGCAAGTAATTTCAGGTGTTAATTCCTGTTGTAACTGTTGTTGCAAGATGTTCATATCCTCAAAATGGTTTGCACCATCACCAAATGCTTGCATGGCAAATTGACTGCTGTCGCCAATACAAAATAACTTTTTAATTCCTGAAGCTTTGGCATCTTTACCCATCTGTTGGTGTAAAGACTTACTTTCTTCACCAAGCTCACCAAAGTCGCCTAATACCAACCAATGCTCACCAGAGAAACTATGCATACTGGCTAAGGCTTGTTGATATGAAGTTGGATTTGCATTGTAGGTATCATCGATAATCTGTGAGCCATTGACTGCAGCACGTACTTGCAGTCGATGCGGTACAGCTTTCATTGTCGCTAAACCTTTCACCATGTCTTCTATAGAAATAGTGAAGGCATTACAGATAGCAATTGCTGCTAAGGCGTTAGCGATATTATGTTTACCGGTAAGTGGTAAGTTGATGTAGTTGTACTGACCGGCAAGCTCAACCATAAAATGACTTGCTGCGGTATCTAGCTGAATATCTTGAGCTGTCACATCAGCAACGTCATCAAAGCCAAACATCACCGTATTGTTGTCAGCAAGTACTTGCTTCCATTTATCTACATAGGGCATATCGGCATTAAAGATACCGGTTCCATTTGCTGCTAGCGTTGAGAAAATCTCTGTTTTGGCATTGGCAACACCCTCGACACTGCCAAAGCCTTCTAAATGAGCCGGCGCGACATTGTTAATGATCGCCACATCAGGTTGGGCCATTGCAACTAACTTGGCAATTTCACCTGGATGATTAGCACCCATTTCAATAACAGCAAAATCATCACTTTCAGCCAAGCGACATAATGTAAGAGGCACACCTAGTTCGTTATTTAAATTACCTTGTGTTGCTAACACTAAATGACTTTGTCCTAGAATCGACGCAACCATTTCTTTAACCGTGGTTTTACCGTTACTGCCTGTGATAGCAACGACTTTCACATCACACTGTTGACGCCAATAAGCTGCAATAACACCAAATGCCACTACCACATCGTCGACAACAAGTTGAGGTAATTCATCATCTTGTAGTTCTGTGACTAATGCTGCACTTGCACCTGAAATACGTGCTTGGGCAATATAGTCATGACCATTTACATGCTCGCCACTGAGAGCAACAAATAAACTGCCAGGTTGAACTTTTCTGCTATCAATCACAGCTGAACGTACTACTGCATCTTGCTCTGGTACTTCACATGCTAATAATGTAGCTAAGGCTGACAACGTAACATTTATAGTCATAACACTACCTCGCTTGAACGATGACTGGCGTCATTTGCAGCATTAAGTGCCGTCATCACGGCTTGAGCATCACTAAAAGCATGCTTAACACCGGCTATTTCTTGATATTGCTCATGGCCTTTACCAGCCACTAAAACGATGTCGCTACTAGCAGCATGTTGCACTGCAAAGCTAATTGCTTGTTGACGATCATGTTCAACATGAACACCTTCTGTTCTGGTAATGCCACTGATAATATCGCTAACAATATCTTCATTATTTTCACTGCGTGGGTTATCTGAAGTAAGCACTAACATTTCAGCACTATCTTGGGCTGCTTTGCCCATCAAAGCGCGTTTGCCCTTATCACGATCGCCACCACAACCAAATACGCACCATAGCTGGCCATTACTAGTTAAATGTGTTTTTAGAGAAGTTAATGCTTGTGTCAGCGCATCAGGCGTATGGGCAAAATCAATCACCACAGCAGTTGTGTTATCGCTACCGTAAGCCTGCATTCTGCCTTCAACTGCCTGACAGTGAGTAATTGCTTCAATAGCTGCTTCAAAATCGATATCACAGGCTTGCAGTACTAATAACGCAGCTTGTAAATTATCGACATTAAAACGACCCAATAATGAACTTTTAATTTCTACACTCTGACTTGCTTGCTCTAATTTAAAAGCAATGCCAGCAGGAACGGTTGTCACTTCACTGGCTTGTAAGTGTTGTTCACTTGCAAGACTGTTTTCAACATGACTGCTATAAGTTAGTAATGTCGCTTCATCACTTGAGAACTGCTGAGCAAGTGTTTGTCCAAACTCATCAGCAATATTAATGATTGCAGTTGAAAGTGATTCAAACTTAAATAGCTTTTGCTTAGCAGCAGCATAATTTGCCATCGTTTGGTGATAATCCAAATGATCACGAGTTAAGTTGGTATAAACCGCAATATCAATCGACACACTATTTAAGCGACCTTGCTCTAATGCATGTGACGACGCTTCCAAGACAACGTAGTGCACACCTTGATGTTCAAGCGCTGCCAGCTCTGCTTGTAGCGTTACCGGATCAGGTGTTGTCATTCCAGTAGTTTTTAAGTCTGTAATTCGACCAACACCTAAAGTACCAACCACACCACAAGCAATACCTAATGATTCTAGTGCTTGAGCAATAAATTGACTGACTGATGTTTTACCATTAGTGCCAGTGACAGCAATGATAGTTTGCTTGTCTGCTGGGTAGCGATAAAACCTTGCTGCAATTTCAGCTGCATTATTAGCTAAGTCATCAACTGCGTAATAAGCTGAACCAGCTTGCTGACACAGCGCTAACTCTTCAGTCGATAAAGGCTGTTCGCTATCAAACAGCACAACAACTGCACCTTGAGTTAAAGCTTGTTGTAAATAGGTTTGTCGTTGCTCAATATTCACTGCCAACGACAAGAACAAGCCATTTTTCTCAACCTTACGGCTGTCTAATGTAATGTTGCTCACAGTTGTTTCAACCAACATCGTTGGCTCTGCGGCTAAATTAGTCAGTAATTGCGTTAATGACATCATTTTTGAGCCACTCGTAATTGAGTGGAAGATAGATCATCTGGAGCAATATTCAATAAGCGCATCGCACCCGTCATTACTTCAGAAAATACCGGTGCAGCTACCAGGCCACCGTAATATTTATCACCTTGTGGGTCATCAACCATCACTACCATCGCGAGACGTGGATTTTTAGCTGGAATAACACCGGCAAATGACGACAAATAACGATGTTCAGCATAACCACCTGATGTCGCTTTTTTAATCGTGCCGGTTTTGCCTGCCACCGTATAATTCGTTACCGCCGCTTGCTGAGCTGTACCTCCAGGCTTAACGACTGTTTCCATCATAGCGAGCACTTGCTTCATCACATCATTGGAATAGACCCGTCGGCCTAATGGCACTGTATCTGTTTTGATAAAGCTAACTGGCCGCAATATGCCACCATTACCAAGCACAGCGTAAGCACGTGCTAACTGTAACGCAGAGGTTGCAACACCATATCCATAAGCTAAGGTTGCTCTATCTAATTTACGCCATGATTGTGGATCAGGCATCGAGCCCATCGCTTCACCAGGAAAGTATGCCCCAGTCGACTCGGCTAAACCAAAAGCAGAAAAACTGTGCCATAAGGTTTCTGGCTTCATTGCTAATGCCACTTTACTCGCAGCGACATTGCTTGATTTTTGAATCAAGGTGGTTAGATCAATTTGTCCGTAATCACGAAAATCTCTAATGGTATGACCACTGACCTTAAATAAGCCCGGTTTAGTATCGATGATTGAATCTACGGTGAATTTACCGGACTTTAGACCACCAGCAACAGTAAAAGGCTTAACAGTTGAGCCGGGTTCAAATACATCAGTAACCGCGCGGTTTCTAAAGTCACTGGTTTTCAATCCACGACGATTATTGGGATTAAAAGACGGTTGATTAACCATCGCCAGCACTTCACCCGTTTTCACATCCAGAACCACTGCCGTGCCTGAACGCGCGTTAAACTTATTCACGGTTGATTTAAGCGCTTGATAAGTCAGATACTGCAAGCGAAGATCGATGCTTAAGCTGATATTTTCACCGGCTTTAGCTGCTCGTAATTGCTCACCACCACCAACAAAATTACCACGACTATCTCTAACCATACGCTTCAAGCCGGGTACACCGGTCAATAAATCGTTATGGGCGAGCTCTAAGCCTTCTTGTCCGGCATCATCAATACTGGTAAAACCTACGACATGTGAACTCACTTCACCAGTAGGGTAATAACGCTTATATTCGCGCTGTAAAGCGACACCTGCAATAGCCAGTGATTTCACCTGACCAGCCAGTTCCGGTTGAACACGGCGTTTTAAATAAATAAATTCACGATTTTGATTTGATGTGATTTTTTTCTTGATCGTGCTCAGTCTAATATTTAACACTTTAGCCAGTTGAGCTAACTCCGGTGCACTTGCATCCACTTCTTGTGGGTTTAACCAAACCGAATGTACAGGAGTACTTATTGCTAACGGCTCTCCATGACGATCTAAGATCATGCCGCGATGGGCTGCTACAGCTACCTTACGCAGGTGACGGGCATCCCCCTGGTAACGCAAAAAATCATTATTCAATACTTGAATGTCAGCTAATCGCCAACCTAAGCCAACTACTAATACGATGAACATTAGACGGACTACGTTAAGTCGCCAAACACCGATATTATTCACTGTTTTACTACGTCGGCTCATGGGCGCACGACCACCGTCATGTCAGCAGTGGGTACGATCATCTTCAAACGCACTCGTGATTGCTGCTCAACTCGGCCCGGCCCCGCCCAAGTACTTTCTTCTAATAATAAGCGGCCCCACTCTTCGTTTAACTTGTCTCGTGTATTTTCTAATTTTTGTAAGCTAATAAATTCATTACGACTGATGTGTTTGATATAAATCACAGCAATGGCAGAAATTAAGATGGCTAAAACCATCAACAAAATAGGCAGATCGACTCGAATATGATCGAAGAGATCCGCTAGTTTCACGCTAGCTTCTCCACAACACGTAATACAGCACTACGGGCCCGTGGATTTTTTCCTAGTTCTTGCTCGCCTGCTTTGATCGCTTTACCGATAATTTTGACACGCGGGTTAAGCTGATCAGCAGTAATTGGGAAATCAGAAGGCAAGTCATCACCTAAAGCTTCATCACGAAAATAACGTTTAACAATACGATCTTCTAATGAATGAAAACTAATCACCACCAAACGTCCACCCACAGCCAACATATCTAACGCCTGTTCTAGTCCTAGCTTTAAATCGCCTAATTCATTATTAATATGAATACGGATTGCTTGGAAAGTCCGTGTTGCTGGATGTTTATTTTTTTCGCGTGATGGACTGGCTTTATCTACCAACTTAGCTAATTGATGGGTAGTCGTAATCGGTGTCTCGTCACGTGCCTCAACAATGGCTCTAGCAATACGTTTACCGTAACGCTCTTCGCCCAATGTTTTAATCACCGTGGCGATTTCATCCATATCAGCCTTAGCTAACCACTGCGCAGCACTGATACCCACATCAGGGTTCATACGCATATCTAAAGGGCCATCTTTTTGAAAACTAAAACCGCGTTCTGCAACATCTAATTGTGGCGAGGAAACACCGATATCAAGCAAGATACCATCAACTTGTCCCTGCCATAGATGACCGCTTACTGCTGAAGCTAAATCTGCAAATGAACATTGTTCAATGAAAAAACGACTATCTTGTTGGGCTAAAGCATTGGCAGAGTTAATGGCATCAGGATCTTTATCTAAGCCGAGCATTCGACCTTTGTCAGATAGTTTAGCTAGTACAGCACGAGCATGCCCACCTCGACCAAAAGTACCATCCACATAAATACCATCTGCTTTTACTGCCAAAGCAGTAACGGTCTCATCTAGCAATACTGGTAGATGTTCTGAAGGCTTATCAGTCATAATCTCGCTCTAAATTGACAGGTTTTCGAGTTCAGTAGGTAAAATGCCATCAAAATCTTCTTCCAGGCATTCATCCATCAAACTGTTCCAACTCTGCTCATCCCATAATTCAAATTTATTACCCTGACCGATCATCACCATGCTTTTTTCCAAACCGGCAAACTCACGTAACTTAGCTGGTAACAAAATTCTGCCATTACCATCCATTTCACATTCCGTCGCATAGCCTAGTAACATACGTTTCAAACTACGGACTTTAGGATTCATACTTGGCAATGCAGATAGTTTTTGTTCAACTAATTCCCATTCAGGCATTGGGTAAAGCTGTAAACAGTGATCAACATGGTCGATAGTGACAACTAAACGGCCCTCACAACAGACGTCAAGATGCTTGCGGAACTTGGCTGGGATTGCCATCCGTCCTTTTGCATCCAGATTGAAAGTTGCTACGCCTCGAAACACTTATCGCTCCTAAATCAATGTGATCCACTTTGATCCACTTTTCCCCACTAAGCGACACTATAGGTTTGAGCCATAAGCCTGTCAAGCATCAGAATAAACAAAATCTCCTTTTGTGCTCAATGACTTAGCTAACTTTTTTAAAGGTGGGAGGTTTTTCCTGGCAGCGCAGGAAAAGACTACTTTTTTATCAAAAAAGTGGCATCGGAAGTTAAAGTGAATTCTAGCTATCGGATTTATCTTTTTTAACAAACCACTGCTGATCACGATAGAAAAATTAGATCATGAATTGATCTAAATTAAAGTTGATGCGGATTTGAGTTAAAAAGAAGAAACTTCAACTGGATATATAGAAAAAAAGAGATGGCCGATAAGCCGGGTTCTGTCGTGGACAATCATTCATCTGGGACAAGCATCGCTACTTGCCTCAAGCAACCTACCCAGGAACAATGCGGGCAGCATATTCTCGTCAGTGCGTTAGGAATAATTATAGCTGCTGTGTACCAGTTTGTGTACCACGGCCCAAAGTGGCTGTTAGCGAAACGTCTTCATTCCATAGCTGTACATGGAAATAATTTACTTCTCTCCCAGTTCACCATCATGCGCTTTCAATTCCAGTCCCAATACTCTCTTATAATATACTACAGCTATAAATAAAAGGCTTTTTCAAGGCCTTAGCAAGCATGGAAGCTTTTTTTCACTCTTACATACAACCTTATAAATAATACGCTACAATCGCTCTACATTACGGCATTGTATTAAAGGGACACTGACAAGGCTTGCTATTGTTTTTAACAACTTAGAGTCAGCGATGTAAGTGTAATTAATAAACAAACTGAGGGAATAGTGTGGCAGAAACAATTAATACTAGCGAGCTGGCAGAGAAAATTTCGAAAGACATTTTTAAGCACTTTCTTTGGCAAACTCACCCCAAACACGACGATAACTTTCACTGTCATAATGAAAAGCATCTTGGTGACGGTGACAAACCTAAAAAATCACATCCAGGAGATGTAGTTTTTTCCTATGATGATCCATATCTAGGTAAGAAGGTTTACCTACATACTGACTTGAAAAGTTACGGTAAAGCTAGCATCACTCCACATAAGTTGCGAAAGGCTTTCCACTCACTATGCTTAGCCGTTGAGTGCGCCAAAGAGTCTATTGACTGGAGGATGAAATACTCTGTCGATGAGTCGGAAGCACATGAAGTTCGAGGTATGCTCTTTGTATATAATCATGATAATAACTATGAAATGGCATTTTCAGATGCAATCGATAAAGTTGACGTAAATAACTTACCGGTTGGACCTAATTCGACACTCCACTTTTTAGGACCTGATGATATTCAACGACTGTATAGTATTGGTAATGACATCATAAGGCTTAAACAAGATGATGAACTACCTTCAGAATACACCTTTTACTATCCCGATAAGGTGATGTATCACCGTCATGGCGATATTTGGGGACAGTCAGCAACCATAGAGTCACTCACTGACCCCTATTTCATCATTAGACATAAACGTCTGAAGGACTCCAACCTTAGTAAAGGTTACCTAATTTATTACAATAGGCCTGGTGATAATGTTGATGAGTTTGTTTACTTTTTAGATACGTTATCTCGATATCAGATGTTGGACTCCGATCAGAAAATAAGAATTAGAGTTACAAGTCCAGCTGCAAGCAATGATTTAAAAAGTATCTTTCAAACTGCAAAAAATAAGTATTCGAAAGCATGGGGCTTTGACCCTAGCCGTGAAAAACTACTCAATAGTATTCAAATTGATCGCATCACAAGTGTAACCAGTACATATAATCCTGGCGACGTAGGATGGAAAGAATGAAAAAACAAGTTCATGGACCCTCACAATTTTATGCGACTGACAAAAATGTCTTCGATGCTCTGAATCAACACAAAGTAGACAACCCTACCATTCTAAAGCTGTTTGAACGGCGGAATATTATTGTTGGTAAAAAGACTCCACGAGAAGAACTTGCGAAGTATTTTGCAAGGCTTACTCATGACTATTATGACCATCAAGATATCGCTAAACGGTTAGGCATAACAACTAGACGAGAAAGGCTAACATCCCTTGATTTGAAGGGGCTTAATGATAAGTCAGATATACAGGCACCTATAGATCAGCTCAAAGCCGAACTAGAGTCTACCGGTAATGTTATTCAAGTGTCAGGAGATGCTGATAATGTAACCATCAATATTCAATATTCAACGATTGACTATAAACTTAGTGAACTATCACAAGTTCAAGCAAAAGACGGTACAATCGAATTTGAAAAAACGCCTGAAGGTTACATCATTCGTAATACAGACAATGAACATATGAATGATCTGCGAGAGTCCTTACTTGGCAAAATTGAAAAGTCTACGACCACAGAAATAACAAAATCTGCAATTTCTTTATTTGATATAACCTCACCTAAAGAGCGATCTAAGTTTTTTTATGACTTAATAAAGACAGATCAATCTTATAGGATGGAAGATGTAACTTCTGTTTTCACCTATAGAGCAAAACCAGATGACGACTCGGATGAAGGAGAAGTATCTGATGAAGATACTTATATAGAAAAAGTATCATTAAGCGGTAGTGGCGTATCTCGTTCAGAGCTATTAAATCAGCTATTAGATAATGATGACTTTTATATCATCAAAGTCAGGTGGGAAGCCAAGCAGCTCCTTAAAGGTGGTCACGTTTACGATATCGAAGCGACGTTTTCTAATCCACAAGACTGCACCGGTTTCTCATACATTCTAAAAGGTGTATACCAGTATGAAGAAGGGAAAGTATCAAGCCAGCGGCGAACACCCACAAAAGAAGAAATCAAAGTGGTTTCTCAAGCAGTGGAAGCAAAATCACGTGATCTTGTAAAAAAACTTGATGAACAACGACAAACTGAGGCCGAATAATGCTTACCAGATACCGCTGGTACTTAATTAAAATCCCTATTGGATGTGCCAGTTTGATTTCTGCCATAGGCGAACACTTATTTTCTCAAAACGAGAATGATGGCTTTTCCATAATAGAAGAAACTGCTGAAGAATGTTTATGTCGTTTTATTTATCGTACCAATGTGCAAGTAACTAGCCTGAATGGTGATGGGACTACGGTAATTGAAAGTATCAGCAGCGTTAACATTACTAACTTTAGTATTGTGACAAGAACAAAACCGGAACTTACCTTCCTTCGTATTGAAAACCCAGGGAAGAGCTCTCGTGAACTTTTGAATGCTCTCGAATCTCTGGTTGGTTTTGGCTTTATGGTTAAACCTCTAAACTTTGAAAAAAGTTCTCCATCCACGATATTTAACAGTCTGGACTCAACTAAACTCATTGGACTAAAAGTTGTAAGTGCAGTCATTGATAAAGATTTGGTTGCTCGTATGGAGTTTGCTTCTAAAAATGGTATAGATATTAGCAGCATCAAACCTTTACAAGGTGTGAACTACAAATTGCTATCCGCTACATACCAAGTATTCTTTGAAGGAATAAAAGGCCAGCTGACTTATTCCTCAGGTGGATTGATAAAAGTTAGTGGTCAATTAGCACCTAAAATATTACATTTAATAGAAACAGATTTACCTAATTTTATCTAAGACCTAGAGAATAGTATTGCTTAACCTTCTTGGTTACATGAGGCATGAACACCATCGTTATACCCTAAAGCGAAAGCGGCATGAGGGCTTTTATGTCTAACTACACTCGCTTGGCAGTCAGGTAAGTCATCTAAGTTCATACTTAACTCTTCCTCCCTAATAAAGCCTAATTCGTATCCCTTTTCATAAGCACAGCCTGCGCACTTATGCCTACCAATCCCACCCTGATCTTTTGGCAATGATTCGAAAAAAGGCCAATGACGATGTTCACCACTACATATTTCCATATTAACGCTCCTTAATGAACCTATTTTGGATTGAACATATCATAGGATCACCACCGCAACAATTTTTAGCTAGTTTTATAGGTATTACAGTGCTTTATGGAGTCAGCTTCCCACTAATGTCTTTACCATCTGCGAATCAGTATTAACTAATACGAGAGGAGAGAATCAAATTAAGAAAGACAGTACATCATCTTAAAATACTAGTAGTCAGGATTGATATAACTCCATACTTTACATATTGTGATGTGATTATAAAAGGCGTACATTTGAACGATAGGGTAACTGGCCTAGGGTAAGACCGATGAACAGAATAGGGTTTTCAATAACCATCTTCGTGTTTATGGTGCTGACATTAACCATTAGCATTTCAAACTCGCAAACATTATATAAATGTACATTAGATGACGATTCTATCGTTTTTTCTGATATCGCATGTGAAAAAGATGCAAAGAAATACCAGCTTAAGGAATCGTATATTCCTGACCCATTACACCTCAACATTCCAACAACCCGCCAACAAAAAACGCCAACAAAGTTAAACAGTGACTCAATAACGGCTAAAGAACCACATGCTTTACCGAAACAAATTGAGAGCAATCAAGTTACTACTTATAAATGTACTTCTTCCAGAGGAATCTACTACACAACAACTGGGTGTGGCAGCTCTAACGCACTTGTAATAACGAATCAAGGCTTAGCAACGACCGTTGGCAAGCCATTCCAAGATGGAGAGCAAGTAGTCCCAAGATCTGAAGCCTGCTCATGGGCAACTCAGAGAGCAAAAAAAGGAGGCCTGTCTTCTGATATACGTCGCTCTGCAAAAGCCTTAGCCAGAGAAGTTTGTTAGTCACAAAAATGGAACAAACTCAAAACGACAATGCAGCTAAGTTAGCAGATATGATTATTGCTAACGGAGAACCAGATAAAAACTCGTCAACAAGAGTACTCACACTTGCAGGTAGGAGTATTGGTACATCTTCGGCACAGTTCAGAGCCTTATTAGATGAACTCTCAACCAAAGTGACTAAATCAAAGAATCAGACTGATATTGACAATCATAAACACTGCCTTAATCACATCTTAAACACCCTTGTGCTATGTATGTTTCGCTTTGAGTGGGTCACCCTTCCTGTTAACTCCTCTAATTTTAAAAGGGGCGAGTACCTGCACCGGTTAGGATTCAGTCGTCGAATTATGCAACGATGCATTGATGTTCTTCTTGAAAATAGTGTAATAACTCTAGGACGTAAGGGGTTTAAGGGTGGTAATGACTGGGGCTCAAGAGCGAAAGCATCACAATATTACCCTACACCACCTTTTATTCGCGATATGTGTAAAAGCTTGTACATGGAGTTTGGTGACTTCGATGCCAATACTGATGATGACCTCTATAGGTTTAAGCGGTTTGAGCAGGAACACATTCCTCCTTATGAATCGTACCAGTTCAAAGTTGACATCATAAGACGCTACAACAACATCATGCGTGACCACAGCTGGGCAATGAAGAATCCCAGCCATCTAACAGTGAAAGACTTTGATGGAAGAAGTGGTCGTGTCACTAACTACTATCAAAATATTGCTCAAAGGCGAGTGCCAATAAGAACTAGCACTTTGATTGATGGTCATCAGGTAGCTGAACCTGACTTCTCAGCTAATCATCTTCGTATGGCATCGTTTTTAGTGGGAGAAGAGTTACCGGATGATCCTTATACTGCTATTGGTGACGAAACCGGCCTTACTAGAGATGAGATTAAGTCTGTAGTGACCAAGTGCATGGGAGCAAGCAGCCTTAAGCAGAAAGGTTCCTTAATACAGTTTTCTCACCTCGACAAGACGCCTGTCGATGCTGATAACTTTAGAGCCGTTCTAGCATCATTTGAGCATAATTATCCTTGGACTAAAGGCATATTCTTTCATGATGTTGGTACTCGATTACAGTACCTTGAAGGTGAAATAGCGCGAGTGGGCAGCTGAGTATAAAATACCGCTATTAGCCGTTCACGACGCTTTTGCTGTTAGGTACTTTGATGAAGCAGATACCTATGCACAAATGCAAGACACTTGGAATAGAGTACTCAATCAAGCCAAGGTAGAGGACTTTTTAGGAATAACTGATTACACCGTGCCACTTGTGATAGATCGTAATAAAGCTAAATAGTTACATATTACTATTAGGTAATAAGAAGAACATAGAGAGGGAGAGGACGGGACCTATAGACACTAGCATGTACACCCCCAGTACAAGCCCATGCTACAAGGGATTAGAGAGGTTCAGCATTCAACCAGATTCAATCAATTTATATAGTAGATTTATCTGTATACATCGTGTTAGCCATGACTTATATGTTATTCCTATTTCTGCTCACCCTCTCCCTCGTAGGCTTAATATATTACTGTTTAGTAAAGTAATACCTGCCTGCATTCCCTTCAGATACATTACTCGTCTTTATGTGTATGTCCTTGGTCTAGGTGTATAGAGGATATAACTAAATAAGGAGGTGCTCTAAACTACCCCCCAGCCTTCGAAATAACACATATCATGATTTCAGGTAAAAGTACTCCTGAGTCAGTAAAGACAGTTCAGAGATCCTGGGTGATCCATACAGATCATAAAAGTGTTTCAAGCTACTGTAAGATCAGTTCAAGATTAAAGCCGCTTAGAGGGGACCTGAAGCCGCTCTAGTTCGTACATTCGGGTTATGTGAAGGTAAAGCATAGTCACCCATACGTGGCATTATCAATTACAGGTAACAAATCTTTAAGTTGGAACGCATGAGTGTACCTGTCTGTTTGACCTGCTCCTGATTTCTCATGACCAACAACTTGCTGGACTAGGACCTTAGAAACACCTGCTGCTCTGACCTTTGTAATAAATGTATGTCGAAGGGAATGCAAGACTATACGTTCACCAACATAGTTAACACGCTCATCCAATAACGAAGTGAATAAGTCTGTCACTCGATTCGGTTGGATATTGAATATTCTTTCTTTTGTTCTTGTATCAATCCACTTTAGAAGCCCTCTTTCAACAAGCTCTTTGTGTAGAGGAACTAGCCTAATCGCAGCTTTCGTCTTACCTTTCCGTATATGGAAGTAATCTCTCTTTGTGTCAGGACAATACTTAAAATCTGCCTTATCTAATCCTAGTAATTCTGAACGCCTAGCACCAGAATACACAGCAAGTAGTATGAACCACCTAAACCAATCAGGTTTATGTTGTGATTTCTCCAGTACAGTTCTAACTTGCTCGTCGCTTAGGGATGCATAACGATTGTCCTGATATTCATACTTAAGACCTTCTGTTGGCGACACTGTAAGTAAGTCAACTTCTGACTTCAAATACCTGCTAAATAGGCTCTGACATAGCTTCAGATGCTCTTTAACGTATTTACCTGATACAACATCATTGTCAGGTATATCCATGCGAACAAGCTGCTCTAGGCTCAGCTGCTTATAACTCTTCTTATTACGCTGAGGTAAGCCTGCTATGTTATTTAGAGCCGTTCTAATATCTAACTTAGTCACATCATCAACAGGAATATCTCCAATGAAGAAGATTAAGTTATCAAATATCCGTTGGTTGGCTTTACCCTGCTTTATTGTCCATGACTTCCACTGAGAAAACTCATACCATGCCTCTGATAAAGTGAGGGTAGATACTTGATTAATCTCACCCTGGTGGTAATACGCGTCTAATCTTAACTCCGAAGAGAAGTCTGATATTTGACTAATTAGTACTTCAATATTCGATAGGCTATTACATTCACGTATTTGCTTAATCAACAGCAGTTTTTCGCACACTAAGGTTAATGCAGTCGAGTATGAATCAGTCCGTAAACTACGCTTAATTTCTCTAGGAAGACTTAAGTTCAGCCGCTTAATGTGTGCAGGTATACGGAAACGAAAGTAGAAAGTATCACCTCTGCGAACAAGGTGATTGTGTACCAGTTTGTGTACCATTGGGTTAGCGCCTCTATAAAAGAAGAAAACTAACGCACTGATATATCAAGACAAAAGGAGAAAAAAGAGATGGCCGATAAGCCGGGTTCTGTCGTGGACAATCATTCATCTGGGACAAGCATCGCTACTTGCCTCAAGCAACCTACCCAGGAACAATGCGGGCAGCATATTCTCGTCGAAACGAACGGTTCCTCTATTTGGTCTTGCTCCGAGTGGGGTTTACCATGCCACAATTGTTGCCAATTGCGCGGTGCGCTCTTACCGCACCCTTTCACCCTTACCTAACTCTTCGAAAAGAATTAGGCGGTATACTTTCTGTTGCACTGGCCGTAGGCTTTAGCCTCCCAGGAGTTACCTGGCACCCTGCCCTATGGAGCCCGGACTTTCCTCACCGTAATTAAAAAATCAAAGCGCGATTGCCTGGCCATCTCTAGCTCGCTATTTTACCTGACTATAATTACTTCTGCTGAAGTTTCAATGCCATGTCATAGGCTTTATTTTTACTTACATCTAATAATGATGATGTTATTGCTGCTGCTTTTTTAACGGGCAGCTCTTTTAACAATAAACCAAGCACGCGATTAACTTCAGTATCGCTGGCATCAATCTGGTTCTTAATGCCTTCCACTAAGACAACACACTCACCTTTTTGCTGATTGTGATCACTGGCAACCCAATCAAGCAGCTCAATTACCGGTTTAGTGACTATGGTTTCGTGCAGCTTAGTCAGTTCACGTGCTAAACACACTCGGCGCTGCTCGCCAAATATCTCAGCGAGATCAGTCAACATGGCTTGTAATCGTCTAGGGCTCTCATAAAATATTAAGGTTCTGCTCTCGCCCACTAGACCTTCTAAAGCCTGTCTTCGAGCACCTAATTTAGGTGGTAAAAAACCTTCAAAGCTAAAACTATCGGAAGGTAGGCCTGATGCCGATAAGGCAGTGATTAATGCACAACAGCCCGGAATCGGCACTACTTTAATGTCATGTTCACGAACAAAACTGACTAATCGATAACCTGGGTCACTAATTAATGGCGTACCGGCATCACTGATCAATGCAACAGATTCACCTTGTTGCAATCGAGCTAAAATTGTTTCACAACGTTGCTGTTCATTATGTTCATGCACGGAAATCATTGGCGTATTAATTGAATGGTGCTGTAACAAATGACCGCTATGACGAGTATCTTCAGCGGCGACTATGGCCACCTCTTGTAATACTTCTATCGCTCGTGCAGACATATCCGATAAGTTGCCTATTGGCGTAGCAACGATATACAAGCTAGCTGTTGGTTGTTTTGACACTTTGTTTTTACCTTTCAATAACACACGGTTCTGGTCGTAATATACGCGAACAGGTAAGATGTTGCCTTTAATGTTTTCACATAGATCACAAAGCTATGCTCCCACAGACATATCGAATTCTAATTGTACTACTGGTTTTATTTTTAAATGCTTGTCAGCCAACACAGACGACGACTGTGCGACCCGATCCTGCAGTAGAAAGTGAGGCGATGGCAGCAGAGCAATCTGGCAACTATTTACTCGCTGCAGAACGCTATATAGCCTTAGCTAATGATGCGAAGGGACAGCAACAAGCTTATTATTTATATCGGGCGATTCAGTCCTATAATCAAATCAATCAATTTGCTCAAATCAGCGATCTACTGATGCAACTTGATAACAGCTTGCTAACCACTTCACAGCAACTCGACTTAGCGATTATAGAAGCTAATATCGCACTAGCTGATAATAATCCGGAACAGACTTTAGCTGCATTAGCACCGTTTCAGCTCAGCGATGCCACCACACAACAGCAACAAACCGCACTGCCACTTAAAATTAAAGCCTACCAACTGACTGAGAATTGGTTAGAAAAAGCCAACGCTCATATAGCACTTGCCAACCTATTAAATACACCAGAAACAGTTGCTGAAAACCAACAAGCATTATGGCAAGCTTTGTTACAGCTAACACCGCAAGCATTAGACTTATTTAACCCAGGTATCGCACCTGCTGTTGATAGTGGTTGGTTTGCCTTAGCTTATGCAGTCAAAGCATATAAAACTAATCCTGATACGCTTATTGTGGCTATAGAAGACTGGCAACGTAATTATCCGAATCATCCTGCTGATACGGCTTTATATAAAGAGCTATTAAAAACAGGGACTCGCTTGCCACAGCAATTAACTGATATTGCTATTTTACTACCTGATTCAGGGCCATATGCTGTAGCAGCAAATGCTATCAAGCAAGGAATCATTGCCGCCCATTTCAATGCTAAATCGTCAGCTAGACTGCATTTCTTTGCTACTGAGACCGACAGTCAATCAGGACAAAGTAATGTTTGGCAACAATATCAAAAGGCGATTGATGTTAATGCTAGCTTAGTAATAGGACCTTTAGATAAAACATCGGTGCAAATACTGGCTGATGCTAAAGAATTAACCATTCCCGTTATTGCCTTGAACCGAATAACGCCTGCCATTCAGATAGCAAACTTATTCCAGTTTGGCTTAGCACCTGAAGATGATGCTGTGGCCGTAGCCAATTATGCAACAGCGCAAAATTATCATCGTGCTGTAGTGCTCGCACCGACAGGTGATTGGGGAAATCGTATTGCCTCAGCATTTAATGAGCAATGGTTAGAAAATGGTGGCACCTTATTAAATCACTCGACTTATGATGCCAGTAAAAGTGATTTTTCAGCAGTCATTAAACCTCTACTGTCAATTGAGGCAAGTAAAGAACGTCAACAGAGTTTAAAACGAACCTTAGGTGTTTCAGTCGAGTTTGAACCGCGTCGCCGTCAAGATATCGACTTTTTATTCCTAGTAGCTAAACCATTGAAAGCAAGACAATTAATACCACAATTGAAATTTCATCGCTCAGGGAACTTAGCTGTTATTGCCACATCTCATGCCTATAGTGGTAAAGAAAACCGTCAACAAGATGTGGATTTGAATGGCCTTATCATTAATGATATCCCTTGGATTTTTGATGATACAGCTATTGAAGATCCAGCTTATCTGTCATTAAAAAATTCTCAGCCAAAACATTTCAATAACTTTATTCGTCTCTATGCGCTGGGCACTGATGCTTACCGTCTCATTCCAAGTTTGAATAGCCTCAGTCGTTCGTCAGAGCTGACGATTATCGGTGCAACTGGTGATTTATCCATTGATGAAAATGGTCATGTTAACCGTGCCACTCGCTGGGCTAAATTTAAACAAGGCAAAATTAAAGCCTTGGCTGATAAGTAAAACCATGGCATCGCTAGATACCGGCAACCAAGCTGAAGATCTAGCTCTAAAACATCTACAATTAAATAAGTTATCCCTAGTAGAACGTAACTATCACTGTCGTCGTGGTGAAATTGATCTGATTATGCTTGATCAAACCGTGCTCGTTTTTATCGAGGTTCGTTATCGAAAGTCAGCCCGTTTCGGTAGCGCTTTAGAAAGTGTCGATCAGCGTAAGCAAAATAAAATCATTCATACCGCCAACCATTACTTACAACAGCAGGCTCCAACACACACTGGCTGTCGTTTTGATGTCGTTGCCATTAGCTCAGGCTTGAGCTCAAGTGATATCACTTGGGTAAAAGATGCCTTTCAAGTTAATTAAATAGTAGCCAAGCTGATTTAGGCTAGCGATAATAGCCGCTTCAACTTTGTCAGGATGTCTCCATGTCTAACTTTAGATTTGCTTTATTACTGTTAATTCCATTTTTGCTGTTACAAGGCTGTGCGACAGCGATAATTACCGGTGCAGCTGGTGCTTCAGTTGCTCATGACCGACGTACAACCGGTTCAATCATTGATGATCAGGGTATTGAATTTAAAGCCTCATATGCCTTATTTGATGATAAAGAAATTTATGACCAAAGCCATACCAATATCACTAGCTATAATGGCATTGTATTAGTTACCGGTGAGACTCTGACTGAACAACTTAAGCAACAGATATCTAATAAAGTATCAGCTATCGCAAAAGTCCGTCGCATCCATAATGAGCTACTTATCGGTGCCCCAAGTGCACTACCTTCTCGCAGTAGTGATGCCTGGATTACCTCAAAAATTAAGGCTAAATTAACCACTGCCGATAGTATTGACCCTTTCTATGTCAAAGTCGTCACCGAACATGGGGTGGTCTATTTAATGGGTATAGTCAGCCATGCTGAAGCGGAACGAGCAGTAGAAATTGTGACTCAATCTGCCGGCGTACAACGCGTTGTTAAAATATTCGAATACACCGATTAAAGTTGATACCTAAGCCCGCCAAACTTATTCACCTTAAGTTTGGCGGGCTTGTTTAATTAGAAGGGTCTAACCACCGCTAAGATAACCACGGCAATTAATACCGCGACCGGTAATTCATTAAACCAACGATAGAAAACATGCGAATGTTGGTTGGCATCATTTTTAAAGGCTCGTAGTAGACGGCCACAATAGTGTTGATAGGCCAATAACAAGACAACCAGCAGTAACTTGGCATGTAACCAGTGCATAGCGGTGATCGCATCTATGCCATAAAAGCTGATTAACCAGCCACCAAAGAACAGCGTCGCCAAAGCACTCGGCACCATAATTCCGCGATATAGCTTTCTTTCCATCACTTTAAACCGTTCATTGCCCGCTTCGTCTTCACACATAGCGTGATAAACGAATAGTCGTGGCAAGTAAAATAATGCTGAAAACCACGTTATAACAAACACGATATGAAAGGCCTTAACCCATAACATTCTTTAGTTACTCCTAATCAATTAATCAATGTTACTATCAGTGTAAACCATTGTGGAGGTAGTTATGTCTACGGAAAGTTCAAATGAACGGCGGCGTTTTAGCCGTATCCCTTTTCATATTGAAGCAAACATTACCTTCAATGCGAGTATCAGCTATCCGGGCTGCGAGGTGATTGATGTTTCACTCAATGGTTTACTGATCACCAAACCAGCTGATTGGACAGGCCAACAGTCAGATTCACATAGTATTACTTTATTGCTCGAAAATGGCCTAACAACCATCCACATGCAAGCAGCAGTGGCACATATTGATGAGACGAGCATTGGCTTTATTTGTGAGCACATTGATTTAACCAGTATCAGTCACCTCAAACGATTGGTTGAACTTAACCTCGGCGATGAAAACTTATTACAACGTGAACTTTCAGCCTTAATCCACTAATCCGCCTGTTTTAATGCCTCAATCGCTTCACCTAAGTGCAATACTGGAATAATCTTCATACCTTTAATGTCTTTTCTCGGTGCATTTGCCTTTGGCACTATGGCATGAGTAAAACCATGTTTAGCCGCATCACTAATTCGCTCTTCACCAGCCTGTACTGGCCGAATCTCACCGGTCAAACCCACCTCACCAAATAAAACCCAATCTCGTGGTATCGGCCGATTTCGTAAGCTTGATAATATTGCAGCTAATACCGCTAAGTCAGCGCCAGTTTCGCTTAGCTTCACGCCACCCACCACGTTGATAAAGACATCTTGATCACTACAGGTGATGCCACCATGACGATGTAATATCGCTAACAACATCGATAAGCGATTTTGATCTAGTCCCACTGATACACGGCGTGGATTACCTAATGGGCTGTCATCGACTAAAGCTTGCACTTCAACCAGCATCGGACGACTGCCTTCTCGAATCACTGTCACCACACTACCTGCTACTGCCGCATCACCTCGAGACAGGAAGATCGCTGAAGGATTACTCACTTCTTTAAGACCTAACTCAGTCATACCAAAGACACCGAGCTCATTGATGGCACCGAAGCGATTTTTTACAGCACGTAAAATTCGAAAACGAGTTGAAGTATCGCCTTCAAAATACAACACCGTATCAACCATATGTTCTAGAACTCGAGGGCCAGCTAGTGCACCTTGCTTGGTTACATGACCCACTAAGATCATCGTTGTGCCACTTGATTTAGCATAACGAACTAACTGTGCTGCACTTTCCCGAACTTGAGCGACTGTACCTGGTGCTGATTGTGATAATTCAGTAAATACAGTTTGGATGGAATCTATTACCATCACTTGTGGTTTTTGCTTTTGAGCAATAGCAATCATTTTCTCAGCATGAGTTTCAGCTAACAAATCTAATGGAGCTTGTTCTAGTTGCAAGCGCTCAGCTCGCAAGCGAATCTGCTGTAGTGACTCTTCACCACTGATATATAAAGGACTGACACCACTAGTTTCAGCCATTTTTGCCATTGCTTGCAGTAATAATGTTGACTTACCTATGCCAGGATCACCACCGATTAATACCACTGAGCCAGTAACTAAACCACCGCCCAGCACCCGATCTAGTTCTGGCATGCCGGTAGTCCAGCGTACTGCTTTTTCTGAGGTAACAGCACTTAAAGTTTGAATGTCATTCTTTTGCTCGCCAGCATAACCGGTATGACGACTAATGGTTGCTTGGTTGGCAGCATTTGCAGGTAATTTAACTTCTTCCTCTAAGCTATTCCAAGCCCCGCATTCTCCACAGCGTCCTGCCCACTGTGGTGTTTGGCTATCACAGTCGGTGCAGCGATAAAGGCGTTTAACTTTGGCCATGATGATATTCCCTTCTCACTCGAGGATTTAACTGACACAGTAATTCATAAGGAATCGTGTTTGCTTGTTTTGCTAGCCATTCAACAGGTAACTGTTCACCTCCCCATAACAGTACTTCATCACCAACATCAGCATCTGAACAAGTGTGCAGATCAATACAGATCATATCCATAGATACGCGACCTAATACGGCTACGCGTTGACCATTAATCATCACCTGACCAGCATTAGATAAATATCGACTATAACCATCACCATAACCAATACTGACAATGCCGATTTCAGTTACCTTCGTAGCAGTCCAATCGCCACCATAGCCAACTTGGTCACCTGCTTGTAATGTTTGCTTAGCGGTCAAAACAGATTTTAACTGCATAACTGGTTTTAAATCTAACTCTACTGCTGTTTTATCATCAAATGGAGAAACACCGTATAACATTAGACCGGGACGCAACCATTGTTGATGACTGGCAGGAAATGACAATATTGCAGCTGAGTTAGCGAGGCTGACTTCACACCGCTGCTTATCGGCACAATGCAAAGTAATATCTAGCTGCTGTTGGTTGCGGTCATCACCAACTAAATCAGCATTTGCAAAGTGACTCATCAGACCCACGTCACCTGAGATAGCTTCACTAGTTTCCATCGTAGTAATCAGTTCGGCTACATCTGTTTTGGCAAAACCTAATCGGTGCATGCCTGTTTCTATCATCAGCCAGCAAAACTGTAACGGTTTAGTCAAAGGGGTAGAAAGTAATTGAATTTGAGATCGGTGATGGAAGACTGGAGATAAATCATACTGTGCTGCTAGTTGTATTTCAGCAGCGGTCATAACCCCTTCTAACAAAATAATTTTGTGGGTAATGCCGGACTTTCGTAGCTGTATGCCTTCAACAAGACGAGCTACAGCAAAGGCATCACTATCAGTTAAGACGTTCGCTACTTCAGCATAACCATGGCCGTATGCATTGGCTTTAATCACCGAAATAATTCGACTAGTTGGTGCTAATTGTTTGATACGATCAAAATTATGCTTCAATGCAGCAAGGTCAATACTCGCAACTGGATAGGAGTTCACAGCTACTCATCACCATAACTTTCATAATCGCCATACTCATTGAAGGCGAAGTTTTCAAAACGGGTATATTTTCCTTGGAAGGTTAATGCAACCGTACCAATCGGACCATTACGTTGTTTACCGATGATAATTTCAGCTTTACCTTTTTCAGGTGAATCCGCGTTATAGACTTCATCTCGATAAATAAAGACAATTAAATCCGCATCCTGCTCAATCGCACCAGATTCACGTAAATCAGACATGATCGGCCGTTTATTCGGACGTTGCTCCAAACTACGGTTTAGCTGTGACAATGCAATAACCGGTACTTCTAATTCTTTTGCTAACGCTTTTAATGACCGCGAAATTTCGGATACCTCTGACGCACGGTTTTCATTGCTGCCACCACTGCCTTGCATTAACTGAATATAGTCAATCACGATCAAGCTCAGGCCATGCTCACGCTTTAACCGTCGCGCTCTTGCCCGTAATTCTGTTGACGTTAATGCTGGCGTATCATCAATAAACAACGGAGCTTCATTCAATAAAGCAATTGCAGAAGTTAATCGAGGCCAATCATCATCATTTAATCGACCAGAACGCAAGCGGCTCTGATCTATCTGGCCAAGAGAAGATAACATCCTCATCGCCAAAGCATCCGCTGGCATTTCCATACTAAATACCGCAACTGGCTCTTTACTCTTAATAGCTGCATTTTCTGCAAGGTTCATCGCAAATGTCGTTTTACCCATCGATGGACGACCAGCAACGATCACCAGATCGGCAGGTTGCAATCCTGAGGTTTGCTCATCAAAATCACTAAAGCCTGTAGAAAGCCCGGTGATCGGACTATCATTTTCAAATAAGGTATCAATACGATCAACAACCTTACTCAATACTTCCTTCACTTGAATAAAGCCACCACCACGTTTGGCACCTTTTTCAGCGATTTCAAACACTTGCTTCTCAGCCATATCCAGCATTTCTTCACTGCTGCGGCCTTCAGGGTTAAATGCGACATTGGAAATTTCAGATCCAACTTGAATAAGCTGACGTAGTACCGATCGCTCACGAACGATAGCGGCATAAGCACCAATATTAGCTGCACTCGGTGTATTTCTAGCTAACATGCCTAAATAAGCTAGTTCACCCACTTGATCGAGTTCACCACGTTTATCATGGAATTCAGCTAATGTAATAACATCAACAGGTAGGGATTGCTCAAAGAGTTGTGCAATAGCACGAAAAATAAGTTGATGGTCGCGACGATAAAAGTCTTGCTCCACCAAAAGGTCGGCGACTTTGTCCCAACTACCATTTTCCAACATCAAACCACCCAGCACGGACTGCTCGGCTTCAAGAGAATGTGGAGGAACTTTAAGTTGTGCTGTGGCCTCATCCTTATAAGAGTCGGGATATGACATATCTTCCACAGTAACCACCTAAGTCATCTGTTGCATAAAATATCAACCAATATCATTGCAATATTAGCTACATAAAAAATAATAGAGCCGTGACAATATCACGGCTCTATTGGTCTTACTTTTTAAGCGTCTTCTTGCTCTTTAGCAATTTTTTCAGCTTCTTCTAAAGCTTTTGCTTTTGCTTTTGCTGCATCAGCTGCTTCAGCTTTTGCTTGCAATTCAGCTTCTGAAGTTACGTCTACTTTAACCGCAACAACAACGTCAGAGTGTAGTTGAATATCAATCATATATTCACCAGTATGACGTAATGGGCCTGTAGGTAGGCGAACTTCACTACGATCAATCTCTGCACCAGCTGCATTCAATTGGTCAGCAATATCTGCTGCGCCGATTGAACCAAACAATTTACCTTCGATACCCGCGTTAGCTAAGATATTTACATCACCAGCAGCGACAAGTTTTTCTTTACGCTTTTCTGCTGCAGTCAGAAGTTGAGCTGCCGCGGCTTCAAGTTCAGCACGACGAGATTCAAATACTTCTCTATTTCTTTTGTTCGCAGGTAAAGCTTTACCATTTGGAACTAAGAAATTACGACCGAAACCAGCTTTAACGCTAACTTCATCGCCTAAGTTACCAAGCTTCTGCATTTTCTCTAGCAAAATTACTTGCATCGTTCTACCCTCATTCGCAGTATTACACTGCTCTTAAAGTTACTCGTATTTATTCAGCTGAATATTTACGAAAATTCATCCACTGTTCCAAAACACCTAGTGTTGCCAATATCACCACCATCTGCGGCATCATCATAACTAACAATACATAGACGGCTATTAACCAAAATTTCTGTTTTTGTTGCTGCTTAACAATGGCATGAATAACAGCTAGTCCTTGTAAAGCAAATACAGTTAAAGCAATGGGTAAACAATCTACCACTAAACTCAAACTTCCTTGCACTGGCAATACAGATATCACCATCAATACTATTGTTACTATAGCGGCTTGTTTGCCTAGTTTTAATTGATAAAACTCGCTCGCAAAACCTCCAGGGTTAAACAATTTGGCTTGCCATGCTCGGCCTATCAATAAACCAAACATTACATTTGCACTTAATCCTGCAGCAATTAAACCGGTCATCATGCCAGACAATCTCACGATTAAATCTTGAGTTTGCTGCTGGTCAAACTGCCAACCGGGCTGTTGGGCTATTACCTCAAAAAAAGGTATTAATATTTGCTGCCACCACATAGTAGGATCAGACAAAACTATATGAGTACCAAGTACAACCAAAATACCTAAGCCACTTGCTGCTAATAAACTCACAGCCAATGATCGGGTATAACCTAATAACAAACTGACAACCAATACGGGTAGCCAACTTGATAACAAAAACGCGCCGGCAATATAAAACTGTCCCAGCAAAAAACCCGCTAGTAATGTAAATATTACTGTAGCTGCTGCAACAACTTTTATTCCTTCTTTGGGCCCTATACGTAATGTAGTGAGCACCAATATACCGCTGGCTAAATAACTGAGCGGCGGCAACATCAATGCTGCGAATGAAAGCAATGCAGTGACGATAGCAGCTTGCCATCTTCCTTGCATTGCAAATGTTGCAATTCCACTCAACATATCTGTTACTTTTTCTCTAAATTAACTAAATGTTTTGAACAATATCACCTTTAATTACTTATGCATGTCGCAATAAGGAATTAACGCTAAGAAACGCGCACGTTTTACACAAGTAGAAAGCTGACGTTGGTAACGCGCTTTAGTACCAGTGATACGGCTAGGAACAATTTTTCCTGTTTCCGTGATGTAATTTTTCAATAAATTTACATCTTTATAATCGATTTGCTTAACACCTTCAGAGGTGAAGCGACAAAATTTTCTACGTCTAAAAAAACGTGCCATTATTATGCTC
>MAAI01000018.1 GCA_002163115.1 Methylophaga sp. 41_12_T18
TTTATCCAAATCAAAACCAGGGAACACTTCAGCCAAGGTATCGACATAGGGACGCAACATGGTCAGGGTCGATTCATTGATATAGGTGATTTCAAAATCACGATTAATCATCATGATCGAGGTCATCGCACCATCAACCGTACCCGATAAGCGGGCAACTTGTTGTTCCTTAGCACGTAATTCGGTCACATTTTCCCATTCTAATGAGCAGCCGATGTAGTCTTTGCCATCCATCATCGCTGCTACGTTCAATCTAAACGTTAACGGCCCAACGACAATATCCGTGCTGTAGGGTAAGTTATTTGGATCAGCTAATAATTTACGTTGATGGGCAGGATCTTTATGAAAATCATCAATATTTTGGCCGATCAGATTATCTAAATCAAAACCAGGGAAAACGTCAGCCAAAGTATCAACATAGGGACGCAACATGGTGATAGTTGCCTGATTGACAAAGGTAATCTCAAAATCCCGATTAATCATCATCATGGCAGTGGCAGAGCCATTGACCGCTGAACTCATTCTAGCCAATTCTTGCTGCATTTCTGCCGCTTGTTTTTGTGTCATTGCCATGTCTGCTTCCTCCGTTGGCTGATATGCTTTGAGCATAATCATCGCTACCGTATTTAGGGTTTTTTCCCATGCTGTTTTAACTTCTGCTGTCCATAAATCACCAGCAAATTCCGCCATCACTGCTAATAAGTTTTCTGCAACTTTCGGGTAATCTTCTGCCGTCACACCATAATGGACATGGCGAGCACCTAAACCTTGCAAGTATTCTGCTAATACTTCCGGTTTATGCAGGTTTTGTACCAGCAAAACTAATGATGCCAACAGCTTCTTCTCTTGGCCCTTGATAGGAATATCCTCAAACAACGGCACTGTTTCAGGGTATTTATCAAATAAACGCTCATAAAAGCGGGTTGCTAGTTGCTCGCCTTGCGGTGCCAAAGCGGCAAAACTGTCTTCTAACAATTCCGTTTCCGTTTTTGCCTTTGCCGCTTTAGTACTTCGTCGTACTCGTGTTCTTTTGGCTGGAGGTTTTTTAGCTGCTGGAGACTCGTCTCCATTTGCTAACCATGCAAGTGGGTCATCGCCCATTGGGGTTTTCTTGTCTGCCATTAGCTGGTTCTCCCGCTTAATAAGTCTTGAGCCAGTGATTGGTAATCTTCTGCACCAGCACTAGACTCTTTATAATCGAATATTGTTTTGCCAAAACTTGGGCTTTCTGCCAGAGATACGTTTTCACGTATGACGGTGCTAAACACTCTGCCAGGGAAATACTTTAAAACTCGTTTTCTTACTTCTTGTGTTAATCGTCGACGCATCTGCATTCGCGTCGATACCAACCACAGGTTAATTTGATGACCGATTAATGATTCCGCTCGTTTCAAGATTTGCATCATCCGCGATAAGCCTTGTAATGACAGGTAATCACCCGATACCGGCACAATTAATTCATCGGCAGCAAACATCGCATTGACACCCAGCAAGCCTGAAGAAGGCGGGCAATCAATTAATATAAAGTCTTGTTCAACCAGTGAAGAAGCTTCAATTGCATTTTTTAGCTTTTTACCGCGTGATGAACCACCATTAGTCACATGCTCAAAATCAGCAAGCATATTGCCGGCGGGCACAATATTAAGTTGCTCCCGAGCTGAAATCACCATGTCATCTAATGCGTCACCGGCGAGTAAGACTTGATCCATACCGCCTTGCTCATTACTCAAGCCCAAGCCGGTAGCAATTTGTCCTTGCGGATCCATATCCAATAAGGTGACACTTTTTCCGGCGCGAGCGAGAGCATGACCCAGGTTAATGGTTGTTGTTGTTTTCCCCACCCCACCTTTTTGATTCATAATCGCTATTACTCGACTCACAAGTGTTAATCCAAATTCATCTAGTTCATCAACCTATTGCTTCTACACTTAGCAGGTGGTCGATATCCAGTAACATCATCATATTGTCACCAATACTGACTAAACCATTGATATAGTCAGTATTAATACCTGCACCAAAGTCTGGCGTGGGCTGAATATCTTCTGGTTTAATATTATGTGTATCCGACATGCCATCAACCACAACACCAACAGTACGCTGTGACTCACCTTCAATTTTTAACACCACAATTACAGTGGTTGGCGTGTATTCAGCTACTGAGATGTCAAACCGTAACCGCAGATCAACAACCGGCACAATGGTGCCCCGTAAGTTCAATACACCACATAAATAACTTGGGCTATTTGGAATACTAGTCACCGTATCCCAACCTTTAATTTCTTGTACTCGTAGAATCTCTACGCCATATTCTTCATCACCGAGAAGAAAGGTGAGATATTGCTCAGCACCATCTTCCACTTCGCCTATTACTTCTAGAGAATCAGTTACTTGTTCTTGTTGTTCGCTCATTGCATTCTCCTAGGCTGCTTGCACTGATTTAAGCGTGCTTTTTGTCGATGGTTCTCGGTAGAGAGAAATCAGACCGGGCACATCTAAAATCAATGCCACTGTGCCGTCACCTAAAATAGTCGCTCCAGATAGGCCAAGTACTTTTCTATAGTTTGTTTCTAAACTCTTAATCACGACTTGTTGTTGACCTAATAAGTCATCAATGAACAAGCCCACTTTTTGGCCCTCACCTTCGACCACCACTAATAGGCCATCTTCCAAATCAGTGATTGTTGGTTCTAGATTAAAGACGTCATACAACCTAATGACTGATACATATTCATCACGCAGCTTGTATAGCTCACCTTTGCCTGAAACCTGTTTAATATCACTACCACTTATTTCTATTGATTCAATAATTGAAACCAGCGGTAAGATGTAATTTTCACCAGCGACGCGAATGCTTTGTCCATCCATAATGGCCAAGGTCAGCGGTAGGCGAATAGTAAACTTAGTGCCAATGCCTTTTTGAGACTTAACTTCGACACTGCCGCCAAGACTATTGATGTTTTTACGCACCACATCCATGCCGACACCTCGGCCAGATATATCACTGACCACATCTGCAGTTGAGAAGCCCGCTAAGAAAATAAGTTCATGGATTCGTTCAGCGGTTAAGTTCTCTGCTTCAGTCACCAAGCCTTTTTCTATCGCTTTATTTAATATTTTTTCTTCATTCAGGCCGGCACCATCATCTTCAACCTCAATAATAATATTGCCACCTTGATGGTAGGCATTGAGGTTTAAGGTGCCTGTTTCTGATTTGCCGGCCGCGACACGTACTTCTGGTGTTTCTAAACCATGATCCAGCGAATTTCGAACTAAGTGAACCAGTGGATCACCTATTTTCTCCATTACTGTTTTATCTAATTCAGTTTGCTCACCAATTAGTTTTCAGATCGACTTTTTTACCGGTTTTATTGGTTAAGTCATGTACTAAGCGTGGGAAGCGGTTAAATGCAAAGCTAATCGGTAACATGCGAATCCGCATCACCCCTTCTTGCATTTCACGGGTATTACGTTCTAATTGAGCAAGGCCATCGATCAATTGGGGCAGCATTTCAGGAGTGAAGTTATCACCTACCTGACTCAGCATAGATTGGGTAATAACTAGCTCACCGACCATATTAATTAAAGAATCAATCTTATCGGTAGAAACACGAATTGATGCGGCGGCTGGTGATGATGCCGTTTTTTGTTTTGCGTCGGCTTTAGTTGCAACCTTCTCAGCTTCCTCGCCCACAAACTCGTCATCGATGCTCGGTTCATCAACTTCCGGTTCAACGATAGCCTCGACAATGACAGGTTCTTCAACTTCTTCTGCAGGTGCTTCAGCGACTACAGCAGATGCCAGCAATGGCTCAATGGTTAAGTCACAATCTTCATCTACCCATTCAAAAATTTCCACAACATCTTGTTTCGGTACATCGCTACGTAATTCCAGCTGCCAACCAAGATAACTATCTTCCGGCTCTATATCTGAAAATGGTGGTAAACGACTATCCTCCACCAGCACCGTTAAGTCACCGAGGCTATCCAATTCACGAATCATGCGTACCGGATCATTACCCGTTTGCAGCATATGTAAATGTGGACGAAAGCCAATCAGCCACCCGACTGGTTTTGCATTACTGTCATCAACAGATGCCGTTTCCAAGTCTTCAGCGTCACCTTCACTGTCATCGCCACCTAAAATAGCAATCAGTTGATCACTGATATCTTTAATTCGGCCATCATCAGTGTCGGTTTTCTGCTGTACTGCGGTGAGCATTTCCCGTAATACATCAACGGCTACTAAGAGTAGGTTGGTGGATTCCTTCGTAACGTCACGTTCACCATTTCTCATTTCATCTAACAAGGTTTCTAACTTGTGAGTAAATTCAGAAACGTTCATAAAACCAAAGGTGCCAGCACCACCTTTTATAGAGTGAGCAGCCCTAAATATAGTATTGATCTCTTCTACATCAGCAGCGCCATCCTCAAGATTGAGCAGGCCACTTTCCATCGCATCAAGCCCTTCGAAACTTTCTTCGAAAAATACATCATGAAACTGTGAAATATCAATACTCATAGGTTTTTCCTAGTAAATTCAGGGCAAACTATCCCTATAAATAATCACAAGCTGCTCGTTGCTCAGCGGCTTGCTTAACCAAGTACTTTTTTAACGGTTGCTAACAGTTGCTCCGGGTTAAATGGTTTTACTAACCAACCTGTTGCACCTGCTGCTCGACCTTGACTCTTTTTATCGCCACCTGCTTCAGTCGTTAAAACTAATACGGGTGTGAACCGATATGCTGGTAACGCGCGTAATTCTTTCGTTAATGTAATGCCATCCATCACCGGCATATTGACGTCGGTTAGCACTAAATCAAATGACTGGGTCTTAGCAATGTCTAAGGCTTGCTTACCATCGGCAGCATCAGTCACTGTGTGACCGGCACCCTTTAATGTAAAAGCAACCATCTGTCGCATAGAAGCTGAATCATCAACTGCTAAAATTTTTGCCATGGTGTTGTTCTCCTAATCGCTGACATCATTGTTGATGCCGCAGTGTCGTAGTTAAGGTTTGATTGAGCGTCATAGTTACTCATGACTATTGTCATCCAAATTCATCCGCTCTGCCAACCCTAATAATCGAGTACTACGTATGAATGCTTCGCTAGGTGATACCCAACTAATTGCAGTGCCATGTGCGGCATGCTCTTTTGAAAAGGCATACAACATTTGTATTGCTGCCGCATCAACTCGCTCAATTTTGCTGACATCAAGTTTTACTGGATGCCCTTCAGCTAAGCTAGCAAGTAATTTGGCATATAAATCAGCCACTTCTGCAATGCCCATTGCATCACCACAATCAATCTCTGTCATTTCGGTATCAGCCATCATTCACCTCTTCGTCTGTTTGATCTTTAATAGCGAATAAAATAATCGCAATAAGTTTGTATCGCATCTTGCAGACGATCACTACTGCCACTGTGTTGATTTGTCATGGAGGTGGGGGCCATTCTTGCCGCTTTAGTATTGCCAGTCTGCGACTTTGAATGCGGTTGTTGCCGATATGTCTGGCTCTCTATCGTGTCTTTACGTGCCATGATGCCTATCCCTCCGTTGTATAACTAATGTTTAACCATCAGTGTTGCCAACTTTCGAAGACAAATAATGCAGAGACCATGCCAGCCAACGTAAACTGATATAAAAAATTATGAAGATCAGTCTTGTCGGGGTTTGCGAACCCATTGAGATGTATTATGTTCGTCGTTATCTAGCTGCTCTCGCCTTAGTTCTTGTTGTGACTCTTCAGCTTTATATCGTCCAACGAGTGTTTGCATTGCCTGCTCTTTGGTATGTGCTTGCAACCACTCTTGTTGTTGATATTGCACCTTTTTATAGCTATTTTCAACTTGCTGCTGCTGTGCGGCGATTGCTTGATCTAATTGGACTAAAAAGGCGCGTAAGTCCAGCATTTTTTGAGCGCTGATCATCATGCTATCACCTTGGCGAAACCTAGCTAAATACTCACCTTTATATCGATGTAAATCATCTAGTTGTTGTTTATCTTGTTGCCAAGCTGAATTAGCCTGACCCACTTTAATCAACGCCCGCTCCACGGCTTTAACGGCGATATCGACAACAGGAGTTAATTTTTTAGAACGTTTCATAGCTTCACAATAGCAAGTTTTATTGTTCGTTTCAGGATCAAGACAACAAATAAGCTCGTAGCTCAATCAGTCATGAAATGGTAGCTCAATTATTGATCGTAATCGGTGCCGGCGGCTGCATCGGATTACGTTGCGGAGGCGGCGGTCTCTGCATCACTTTCTCTAATGAAGCCACACTGGTTGCCCAATTGACGGCTTGATTCATACCTTGCTTCAATATGCCTTGTAACTGTGGAAATAAGCTAATAGCTTCATCGATAGTTGGATCACTACCCATTGAATAAGCACCCACATTAATCAAATCTTGGTTTTGACGATAGAGAGAATAAATATTCTTAAATTGTTGCGCATGCTCTAACTGCTTAGCATCAATAATCTGTGGCATAACACGACTAATCGATGCTTCAACATCAATCGCTGGGTATTGACCTGATTCCGCTAAGCGGCGAGATAATACAATATGACCATCTAATATTGCACGGGCAGCATCAGCAACCGGATCTTGTTGATCATCGCCTTCTGTTAATACGGTATAAATAGCGGTAATCGCACCACCACCAGCAGCACCGTTACCGGCACGTTCCACCAGCTGGGGCAATAATGAAAAGACCGACGGCGGATAACCTTTAGTCGCCGGCGGTTCTCCAATCGCTAAGGCAATTTCACGCTGTGCTTGAGCAAAACGCGTTAATGAATCCATCAACAATAAAACCTGTTTGCCCTGGTCACGAAAATACTCGGCAATACTGGTCGCTAACATCGCGCCATGCAGACGCATTAATGGTGAGTGATCTGCCGGCGATGCGACTACCACAGCACGAGCTAAACCTGCTTCACCTAAAATATCTTCGATAAATTCTTTTACTTCTCGGCCACGTTCACCAATCAGGCCTACAACAATCACATCTGCTTCGGTGAAACGCGTCATCATGCCCAGCAATACACTTTTACCGACACCACTACCGGCAAATAAGCCCATACGTTGGCCGCGACCGACGCTTAATAAGGCATTAATCGCTTGTACACCGACATCAAGGTGCTCTCTCACCGGTGATCGTGCTAATGGGTTGACCGGTTCGCCATGCAACGGCACCCGCTCATTCACATTAAGAGGCCCTTTGCCATCAAGTGGTTTACAAGCGCCATCAACGACTCGGCCCAACAAGGCTTCACCCACAGGTACTTGTGAATCACTACGCACTGGCCGAACTCGGGCATTTGGCACCAAGCCACGAATATCACCAATAGGCATTAAATATAAGATATCGCCGGAAAAACCGACCACTTCAGCTTCAATAGGCGGACCACTAATGCCTTGCACTTCACAGCGACTACCGACAGGTGCTTGAAATCCCACCGCTTCTAAGGTTAATCCCACCATCCGAGTCAACCGGCCTTCTATAGGCAAAATTTCAGTGGGATTATTATCTAAACGTCGTTGGTATTCAGTTAAGCGTGACCGCCAAATGTTGGTGCGATCCGCTGGTATCGGGTTGCCATCACTCTGCGCTGTCATCGCTACGTTCCTCACCGAGCAATTTATTAATCACACTGCTAAGCCGTGCTTCGACGGTGGCATTAATCGTGGTATCGGCAGTTTCTAGGCGAACTCCACCGCGTGTTAACACCGGATCTTCGATCCATTGCCAATTTTCATCACCGTGTTCAACCGATAAGCCTTTTTTAACCAACTCGATATCTTGTGGGTGCAAAAAGATCTTTAACTTGCGATCATTAATGGGTAGTTGGGCCAATGCAGCTCGCATCGCACCAATCACATGTTCCGGTTCCGATTTCAGTTCACGTCGAACCAATTGCCGGGTCATAGTGATAACCAATTTAATCAAGTCATCTTCTACTTGTTTGTCTAAATCAAATAACGGGCTATCTAAACGCGCCATGATTTGATTGAGCGCATTAATCTGCTGGTTTATTTCTTGCTGGCCAGACTCTAATCCTGCTTTGTAACCGGCATCACGGCCTAGTTCAAAACCTTCTTTAAAACCTTCTTGTTGCGCTTCTTTTTGCAAAGACTCGATGGCTTGCACTGTCAGCATGGTCGGGTCGATGCCATCAACATCACTGACTGAAACCATACGAGGCGCTTCCCAACGCTGGTAGGCTGATGCAAGTTCCTCTGTCGATAACACGTCAGCTTGCTCGGTCACTAACGAGTCATCAGACGAAGTCATCTCCACCACCTCCACCTAACATCAGTTCGCCTTTATCAGATAAGCTACGTGCAGCGGACAGAATTGTTTTTTGGGCCGCTTCAACATCACTCACCCGTACCGGGCCCATGGCCTCTAAGTCATCACGCATCATTTCAGCAGCACGTGATGACATATTACTTAAGAATTTCTCTTTCAATGCATCATCAGCACCTTTTAATGCCAGTTGTAGCTGATCAGTTTGAATTTCACGCATCAGTGTTTGGAAGCCACGGTCATCAACGTCAATTAAATTATCAAATACAAACATCAAGTCTTCAATGCTCTGCCCGAGATCAGGTTCAGACTCTTTAATTGATTCCATAATCGCTGCTTCAACACTGCCTTCAACAAAGTTGAGAATATCCGCCGCGGTTTTTAACCCGCCGACCATCGTAGTTTGACCACCTTGATTGCCACTGAATTGTTTTTCTAAAATATCATTAAGCTCGGTTAACGCCGAAGGCTGCACCCCATCTAAGGTGGCAATTCGTAACAACACATTGGCTTGGTCACGCTCAGGAAACAGATGGAGTACTTGTGCCGACTGATCCGGCTCGAGAAATGAACAGACAATGGCAACGATCTGGGGATGTTCAAGACGAATAATTTCATAAATACCGCGAGCATCCATCCATTTAAGCTGCTCTAAACCGGTGGTATCACTACCCGATAAAATACGATCTAATAAACTACCCGCTTTATCTTCACCTAAGGCACCGACCAACATGTTACGCACATAATCTCGTGAGCCAATCCCCAAGCCTGTTTCTTCTTCAACCGTTTCAACAAAGACATCTAATACACTTTGTACTTCTTCCCGGTTAACATTGCTCAGTGCGGCCATGGCTTCACCCACTTTTTGTACTTCTTTCGGGTTCATATGTTTGAGGACTTCTGAAGCCTCAGCTTCACCTAATGAACGTAGAAATACAGCGGCTTTTTCAACACCTGTTAATGTTCTTGCTGTTTGTTCAGCCATTACGTATCACTCGCGGTCCAATTTTTGACTACTTGTGCGACTAGTGCCGGATCTTGCTGGACTAAACTACGCACATTATTTAATTGATCTTCTAAATTTTCAGCGCCGGTAGTTAAAGCTTCTAACTCAGCGGCTGGCGCCCCACCTGCTGCTAAGGCTTGTTCAGGATTCATGCCGGCAGCGGCGCTGCCTTCCGGTGGTACCGGTATTTTATTTAAATCTTTAAATGCCGGCCGAATCACACCAAACAGTAAGAATAAAATCACTAAGCCACCCAATACTTGTTTTGCTATATCCCATACCCAAGGTTGTTGCCAAATAGCCAGCTCCGGCAATGCTTCAACTGCCGCTGGAACCATAAACGGTGCATTAACAACATTTAAACTATCGCCTCGCGCTGTACTAAAGCCAATGGCCTCCATCACTAGGGCATTAATTCGTGTCATTTCAGACTCTGTTAATGGTGTTGAAACAACATTACCTTCGCCATCCACACTTCGATGCTCATCCACTAATACCGCCACACTCAGTTTTCTAACAGAACCCGGTGCGATTCGAGTATGGCTAATGGTGCGATCTAATTCAAAATTACGGGTACTACGTTTACTATTACTACCCGGCGTTCCCGAACTAATAGCGGTGCCATCTTCAGCTGTTGCCACCTCAGGTGCGACACCTCCACCTGGTGGTTGATTGGTTAATGCGCCAGGTACGCCTAACGGGCCTCCTGCACCAACACGGTTTTCTTCCTGTGTTTGCTCACTGCGTAATGCAGCCATATCAGGATTATAACTCTCATGAGTCTGCTCTGTAATAGTAAAATCAACTTCTGCTACCACTTGAGCACGTACTCCACCCATGCCGACGATTGGCGATAGGATATCTTCTATCCGGCTGATATACAGTTTTTCTAGTTTTTGCGTATATTGAAACTGATTATTGCTCATCGCCACGCTCTTATCACCCTCTGGTTGAGTCAATAAGTTACCGCGTTGATCCACGACATTTACGTTGTCACTGGCCATATGAGGCACACTTGATGCCACCATGTGAGTGATTGCCGCCACTTGACCGGTTGCCAAACTTCTACCTGCGTATAAGTTCACCACCACTGATGCGGTAGGGGGTTTGCGATCACGGACGAATACGGATTGCTTTGGCGTTGCCAAATGGACTCGTGCACTTCGTATATTTTGTATCTCAGTAATAGATCGGGCTAGCTCTTGTTCCAATGCACGTTGATAGCGGGCACGTTCAACAAATTGACTGGTACCAAATCCTTGGTCTTCATTCAATATATCCATACCGGGACTGGCACTACGAGGCAAGCCTTCAGCCGCTAATCTTAAGCGTAAACTTTGAACTTTTGATGCTGGCACCAACAACTGTCCGGTAGCACTGTCTAATTTATATTTAATGCCTGATTGCTGCAAAATGCTCACTACTTCCGATGCTTCTTTTGGTTGCATGCCAGAAAATAGGACTTGATAGTTGGGTGACTGCGACCACATAAAAATGTAACCACCCAGGGCAATACTGGCGGCAATCGCCAATAAAAAACCAAGCTGTTTCATAATCGGTTGGCGTGAAACGTTGCTCTGCATGACACCTAATGGTGTTGTCTGCAAAGGCATTGCTGGGTTAGTCGTGGTGACTGGGGCATTTTCCATGTTCTAACTCTTATAATTTCTAATTATGTTAATACAATAGATGTATATTTAAACTGACATTCTCATCACTTCTTCATAGGCATTAATCAGTTTATTTCTCACTTGCATGGTCGCTTCAAATGCAACGCCCGCTTTCTGTGAGGCAATCATCACATCAACTAAATTCACATTCGGATCACCCATTTCGAATGCGGTTTTTAATTCACCTGAGGCTTTTTGAGTTGCGTTGACTTGATCGACTGCGTTTTTCATCAAACCAGAAAAGTCGACTCGATCAGCAGCATTATCTTGCTGAATCGCTGTTGGCTGTTGTGTTGCTTGAGATTGTGCAGCACGCATTTGAGTCAGTAATTGATTCGGATCGATGGCATTGATCATAATTTTTCTCCGGTAAGGCTATATCTAACTAAAGACTATGCAGACTTCTTGCCAATCTTTTCAGGAATCGCAATTCCTTCTTCCCTAAAGCGAGATAGTTTATACCGAAGTGTGCGTTCACTTATGCCTAACTCTTTTGCAGTCAACCTTCTACTGCAATTATTTTTAGCCAACGCATCTAAAATATGACGTTGCTCGTGACTACGTAAATCGTCACCTAAATTCTCTGGTATCACTTCAGCGCCATTGTTTTGGCTGTCATGATTAACACCTGACATACTTTCAAACGCCAAATCTTTGGCTGTAATGGTATTGCCCGTTTGTAAAATTAATGCACGCTGTAACACATTGTCTAATTCACGAACATTACCCTGCCATTGGTGTGCAAGCAGACTATTTTTTGCAGCCGTACTGAACTCGGGCACCATTTTGCCGGCACGCTTGCAATAACGGCTTAATAAGTGATTAGATAAAGGCAAAATATCATCCAAACGTTCCCTTAGCGGCATCAAATGCAATGGGAAAACATTCAAGCGATAAAATAAATCTTCACGGAATCGACCGGCTTTCACTTCATCGCGTAATAACCGATTCGTGGTTGCCAATACTCGCACATCAAGCGGTAATACTTTACGGCCACCAATGCGTTCAACTTCACGCTCTTGTAATACTCGTAACAATTTTGCCTGTAAACCCAAATCCATTTCAGAAATTTCATCTAATAAAATCGAGCCTTGTTGTGCTTGTTCAAATTTACCGGCATAAGCTTGGCTTGCTCCGGTAAAGGCGCCTTTCTCATAACCAAACAAGGTCGCTTCCAACATATTTTCAGGAATAGCAGCACAGTTAATCGCTACAAAGGGGCCGTCTTTGCGGACCGAGTTTTGATGTAAAAATCGTGCGATTATTTCTTTACCTGTACCACTTTCACCACTAATTAATACCGTCGCATCGGTATCAGCGACTCTTCTTGATAAAGTTAATAAATCACGTGAACTTTTATCAACAGCAATCACATCATCTTCGATCACAACAGTACGTACATAGCGCTGCACACGGTCAAGTAAGTCATCTGCTTCAAACGGTTTGATTAAGTAGTCACTCGCACCTTCATGCATCGCTTCTACCGCACCTTGTACTGTGCCATAAGCAGTCATGATCAACACCGGCAAGTCCGGTATCATCGCTTTGGCTTTTTTCAATAAGGTATGGCCATCCATCGGCTGCATTTGCAAGTCACTTAATAATAAGCCAAATTGTTCATTTGCCAGCTTATCTAAAGCACTTTGCCCTTGATCAGTAGCAGTTACGTTGTAACCGGCAAGCTCTAGCGTATCGCATACCGCATGACGCAGACTGGCATCATCTTCTACTACTAATATTGTTGATTGATTCATTGCTTGCTCCTATGACTGTTGTGCTTTTAACTCGAATTGGCTTGCAGATTGATACATTGGCAACCGTATACTGAAAGTACTGCCATCACCCTGCTCACTTTCCAACCACAACATACCTTTATGTGCTTTAACAATAGATTGAACCACAGCCAAACCTAAACCAGTGCCTGACGAACGCGTGGTAAAAAACGGCTGTAAGATCTGATCTTTATCAGCTTCACTTATTCCCACTCCATTATCTTCAACACTGATTTCAATACAATCATTACCTGCTTCATCCTGCACTAATTCGGCATAGACTGTAATTTCACCATTACTACCACAAGCAAGTCGAGCATTATCGAGCAAGTTATTTAGCGCACTCGCTAGAGCTTCCTTACTACCATAAACATAGGCATTATCAGTGCTATTGTGAATTTCTAAATTAAAGTTTTCAGCATCCACTTGAGCAGAAAATTGCTGCTCAATTGCCGCTAATAACGTATCAATCTCAACCGGGGATGTTGCGGCCATATCACCACGTGAAAAGGCCAGCATATCTTTAATTAAACGTTCCATATGAGTAATACTGGCGTGTAAACGCTTTGCAAATCGGTGTTGTAAGGCCTTATCAGTCTCTGGCTTTAAGAGTGGTGCTAAATAAAGCAAAGCAGAAGATAGTGGGGTGCGCATTTGGTGAGCCAAACGAGCTGCCATTTCACCCATTGCTGATAAACGTTGTAGGTGAGAGACTTTATTTTGTAGTTGGCGGGTTTCAGTGACATCGTTTAACAAGATTATTTGGCCTGGCTCACCATCCAATGGACTGGTCAAAATATGTACTAACCGGCCATCTTTTAATGATACATCATGGCCGTCATTCAATTTCGGCTGAAAGGCTCGACCGATTACTTCGGTCCACTTCTCACCTTCTAATGGCTCGCCGAGTAGTGAAATGGCTGCCGCATTACACTCTAAAACATGTCCGGTGCCATCAAGCACAACTACGCCAGCCGGCAATACAGCTAGCAGGCTGGTCATTCTATTGGCAATACTGGTTGCGGTTACAGCTTGGGCGGCTTGCTCATGCTGGCTTTGACGTAACACGGTATGTAGTTGCAGCTTGCTACTGTCGAATTGCTGCCAATCATGAGCAGATAGGCCTTCGCCATGGAGGGCTGACAGTTTCGCCTCCTGACTGGCAGACCGTAAATCTGATAAATTTAAACTCATATTGCTGCGCCTTAACTATATATATTCTATATCTAGCTCAGCAAGAAATATGCCCATCCAACATTAACCTTTATTATCAGTCACTTACCAGTGACTTTTAAAGCGAGTCAAAGACATGACACGCAGAGTTTAAACTTGACGATAAAAGCGTTAGTCAGACTCTCTTTGAATGCCATATTTACGCATTTTTTCAACCAAGGTGGTACGACGCATTTTCAATTTATTTGCAGCATGTGCAACCACACCAGAAGCCTCGTCTAAAGCTTGTTTGATTAACAAGTATTCAAGGTTGGCTAAATGCTCTTTTAAATCTAAGCCATCTTCAGGCAAGGACTCAGACGAATCGTTCTCAGTCTCACTTACGACCACTTGTGACTGTACAGCAACCTCAGCATCCGGTTTCTGCACTGGTGTTAGTTCTGGGTTTAACTCAATTACCGTGGTGACTGCTTCTGGTAAATCTGCGCCTTGTAATTGGAATTTTTCAGGTAAATCATCAAAGTCTACCGTGCCATAGGGATACAAAATAACTAACCGCTCTATCACATTGGCTAATTCACGCACATTACCTGACCATGGATAGCGACAAAGGGAAGAAATAGCGGCTGATGTCAATCTCACCGTGCCGCGGTTTTCATGTTCAATACGCATGATCAATTCATTGATCAATAATGGAATATCTTCTGGACGTTCGCGTAAGGCTGGCATTTCAATAGGAAATACGTTTAAACGATAAAACAAATCTTCTCTAAACCGACCTTGTTCAATATGTGACTCTAAATTACGATGGGGTGCTGCAATCACTCTGACATTGGCCGTTAAGGATTTACTGCTACCAACACGTTCAAAGGTTCTCTCTTGCAGCACTCGTAATAACTTAACTTGCATCGGCAAGGGCATGTCACCGATTTCATCCAAAAATAGCGTACCGCCTTCAGCCATTTCAAACCGGCCTTTACGTGCAGTAATTGCACCGGTAAAAGAGCCTTTTTCATGGCCAAACAATTCACTTTCTAATAACTCGGCAGGGATAGCGCCACAATTGACCGGCACAAACGGTTTTTCACGGCGGGCAGAAAGGTGATGCAAATTACGAGCAACCACTTCTTTACCGGTTCCTGACTCACCCAGAATTAAGACGTTAGCCTCTGAATCCGACACTTGGTCAATCATCCGTTGAACCGCTTTCATCGCTGGACTATTACCGACTAAGCGACGGAAGTCTGCGCTCGGTTGCTGACCTTGCGAATCAAATTGGCCTCGATAGATTGTTGCCTGCTGTAGAGCATTGCTCAATTGGGGATATTTAATCGGAAAACGTAAACCGCCGAGTGTGCCAGGAAAGTCAATGATTTCACTATTGGGAACTTCTAAGGTAAATACCGGGACTCGCTCTTCGTGATTAACCAATTCACGTAATAGTTGTTTAGTTTGATGTTTATCACCACAATCACCCACCAGAGCCATCACAACATCTGACAAATCGCCGGCATCTTCAAACCATAAACTAGGCTCTTTAACCACCACCGGACGGCAATTTATAAACTCAATTAATGTTGCTAAGGTCTCGCGTCGATTTTCATCAATATCAACCAGCAATACATTATTTGCACTCATTTTAACTCCACCATTAAACTTAAAGTCACATCGAAAAGATCAATGTAAGTTATTCAGAAATAGGAGTTAACCATGGTTTTATTGATATGTCAAAAAAATGACGGATGCATTTTAAAGAGAAGTTATTCTACTTATTGGGAATACGCTTTTTTTGCTTTCTTACCCTGCCTTAAGGTTGTCATTTCGCCTGCCAAATCAGAGCGTTGTTGACGACAAACCCGTTCCAACTGATCATTTAATTTTATCAGAACTTGCATCTGACTCTGAACCTGGGCATGTTGTTGCTCGGTCAGCTCAAGAGCTTGCAATTGCATTTCCTCAAGCGCAGCTTGTCGCTGCGCATCTAATTCCATGAAGGTGTCCCATTCACTCGCTTCAGCCAGTTCAAGCAAATGATTACTTCTGCTTATTGATAATAAAATTAATTTTTGAACAGCAGACAACAGCACGGTTAACTTTCTAAGGTGTTGTTATGAAATTCTTGTGGAATATTATCCCAACCTGTTTTTACCTGCAGTAATAACACGCCCACTTCATCAAGAATTTTAGGATCATTCTTGATATTGGCTTCTAATAACTTTTGCTCCATATAGTCATATAAATCTGATAAATTCTTGGCCATCTCACCACCCAGCTCAACATTCAAGCATGAACGCAGCCCGTCAATAATAGATATTGCCCAGCTAATTTGCTCACCTTTTTTGGCAATATCCTGAGTTGCCATAAACCGTTTAGCCGCTAGAATTTTTTCAAAAGCACCCTCCATAAGCATTTGAACTAAACGATGGGGAGAAGCGCTATCAACGCCGCCTTGAACATGGTTTTGATGATATTGCTTCATCGCAACATTTGCATTCATATCTATATCCTTCTTCATATTTCTACAACATCGTTAATGATGCCGCCTTCTCCCCTTATAGCGTCACAGCAGTGATAATCTTTAGCCATAAAAACATGTTCTCAACATATTGCTATAAGAAAACCGTTCACATCAAGCACTTCTTAATTACCTATTGAATTAGGAGAAGGTAAGTTTGCTAATTGAGATGTTAAAAAATCACCTGTAGATTGTAACTGGGCCACCAGTATATCCATTGCTATAAATTGGGCACTCAGCCTAGCCTCGAGTGATGCCATACGTCGAGTAAGCGTATCTCTGTCATCATCTATATCATCAAGCCGGTTTTGAATACTATCTTGCCGGTTTTCAATAATTCCATCGCTATCAACATAGCCAGACAGAGCGGTAGTGAAGGATTGAGCTAAGCCATTTGTTGATGAGAAAAAGCTGGCAACAGCCGATAAATTACTACTTAACGCTTCATCTAAGACCGTATCTTCAACTTCCAAGCTACCCGTATCATCTAGGGTAATACCTAATTCAGATAATGTTGAAAAAGTACCGCCAGACACACCAGCAAATAATGCTTCCCGTAATTGCCCTTGAATACCTCGAACCACAGAGTCCCCATTCAATGCGCCCGAAACACCTGTAGATTCGTCATAATTGGACAAGCCTTTCATAACGCCTACTAAAGTATTGTAGTTAGTTACAAAGCTTTCAATATTTTCTTTGACTGTCGTTATGTCAGTTACGACAGAAAGAATCTCAGTTTCACCAATATTGGTATTGGCTAGATTAAAGGTTACACCTGCAATTACATCTGAAAAACTGTTGCTTGAACGAGTAACGAGTTGACTATCAACATTAATAATGGCATCTAGCGCACCTTGCTGTGTGGCTAGATTAACAGAATCAAGACGCGTTAAATCAAAGCCATCTAATGCATCGTCATCAACAGCAGCCACGGTCACCGTATTTGCTGCGCCCACCTGGTTGGAACTTAATACTAATTGAGTTCCAGAATCCACATTAATCAGTGATGCTGTTATCCCTGGGTTATCGGATGCCGCATTAATCGCATCGCGAATCCCTGCCAAAGTATTATTTGTACCATCAATGGTGAGTTGAAAACTATCTGCACCAAGTGAAATATCAAGTGTGCCTGTGCCGATAACCTCGCTACTGTCTGTAAAATCACCTGACCGTAATTTTGCAGCTTGGGCCAACTGCACCACCTCAATACTGTAATCACCTGCAACTGCAGAGCTGCCAGCTGCAGCGGTAAAGACGGTCTCATCACTCGAGCTAGCGGTATAAACTTGAAACGAATCTTCAGCACTTTCAAGTTTAGTTACACTTGTTTGAAAAGCAGTTAAGGCGGATTTTAGCGTACCATAGGCAGACAATTCAGCATCTAGCCCTGTTTCTTTCAGGTTTAATCTCGAATTGACAGGGTCAGCCTCAGCAGCGACTAATTGTGTCACTAACGATTCAATATCAATTCCAGAACCAATGCCGCTCGCTGTAATAGCCACCTAATCACCTCTACATTTATTTAAACCTGAGTACTAATCAACTGTACACCATCTTCTTTATTCGCAGCTAAACGCCGTGATAATTCCAATACTTCTTCACTTGGAATTTGACGAATAACCTCTTCACTTTGACTATCTATCACTGTGACCACATCTCTACCTGACTCTTCATCAACAGTAAATTGTAGGTTTCGCTGCAAATTCTGCACATAGTCATTTATCTGACTCACAGCTTCATGCAAATTCCCTGCCTGTTCTGGTGATTCAACTTTTTTTTCTACTTCTTGCTGTGAAACATTAACATTTAACTGAACGCTTTCACTATCAGCCTTAGCAACAGAAACCTTAGTCGGTGAGATACCTTCTATAATTGGTGTTGGGTTAGTTGTAATTTCCATCACGTAATCTCCTTACGTCCAAAAGAAGAATAATGGGCCCAACGTCTCAGGCCCATTATTACGCTTTCTATTAACCTAACAAGCTTAATACATTTTGCGGAAGAGCATTGGCTTGTGCCAACATTGCTGTACCCGCTTGTTGTAAAATTTGTCCTCGGGTTAAGTTTGCAGTTTCAGCAGCAAAGTCAGTATCACGAATACGACTACGTGCAGCACTTAAGTTTTCTGAGTTGATTGACAAGTTAGCGGTCACGCTTTCAAAACGTGATTGCAACGCACCCAATGAAGCTCGAGCAGTATTAACTGCATTTAAAGCGGCATCCATTGTGTTTAATGCAGTATTAGCCCCTGCAACAGTAGAAAGATCTAAGGTACCAAAACCTGTTGCTGATGCTGTTGCTGTTGTTGCTGCAGTTAAACCCGTGATTGCTGTAGTAGCAGTAGCACCAAACGCAATCGTAACCGCATGGGTTGAGGTTAAAGTAATTGTTGTTGCTGTGTCATTAGTTGCATAAACACCTGTTTGATCTGCAACAGAGTTAATGGCATCACGTAAACCGGCAGCACGTTCAGTCGCTGAGGTATCTACCGCCACAGCCCCCACAGAAATAGCTGTCGCACCAGCATCTGCAATAGTTAAGTGACCCGCAGTAATGGCTGTGAAAGCGGTTGCTGCAATACCTGTAACCGTAGCAGAAGTAGTTGTACCTAATGCAGTACTTTGAGCATTGGTAATGGCAGCTACCGTAATGGTTTCATTAACATTCGCGCCTACTTGGAACTGTTGGTTAGCAAATGTACCATCAAGCAGATTGACACCGTTAAAGTTGGTTTGGGTTGCAACACGATCAATCTCATCTTTTAACTGCTGCGCTTCAACGTCAAGTGCAGCACGATCTGTTGCACTGTTGGTCGCATTGGCTGATTGAACGGCTAGTTCACGAATACGTTGTAATGCATCACCGATACTACCTAGCGCACCTTCAGCTGTTTGTGCTAATGACACACCATCGTTAGCATTACGCATAGCGACATTTAAGCCTCGAATTTGCGTAGACATTCTTTCCGAGATAGCTAAACCCGCCGCATCATCTTGAGCACTATTAATACGTAAACCTGATGATAAACGTTGTAATGAGGTGGCTAATGAAGACTGTGAAGTCGATAAGTTCCGTTGAGCATTGAGAGAAGAAACATTAGTATTAATTACTGAAGCCATTATAGCTCTCCTATTTGTAGCAGATATACATCCAAGATGGTGCATTTACTGCTTTCAATAGCATTAGCGGCTGTGGTAAAAAATACTTTAGTTTTGTTAACAATTTTTTTAACTATATCTTTAATTTCCTATACCTTTATCTTCCTCCTCTGGTCTTGCAGAGGAAGATAAGGAACAGGAATCATAGCAATTAGCCTTGTAATAAACTTAAGACATTTTGTGGAACGGCATTGGCTTGAGCCAACATGGCTGTACCCGCTTGTTGTAAAATTTGTGCTCGGGTTAAGTTTGCAGTTTCAGCAGCAAAGTCAGTATCACGAATACGACTACGCGCAGCACTTAAGTTTTCGGCATTGATTGACAAATTAGCGGTCACGCTTTCAAAGCGTGATTGCAACGCACCCAATGTAGCCCGAGCAGTATTAACATCATTTAATGCGGCGTCCATCGTAGCTAATGCGGTATTCGCGCCAGCGACAGTAGAAATATCTAAAGTGCCAAAACCTGTTGCTGTTGCTGTTGCTGTTGTTGCTGCAGTTAAACCAGTAATTGCTGTAGAAGCAGTAGCGCCAAACGCAATCGTAACCGCATGGGTTGAGGTTAAAGTAATTGTTGTTGCTGTGTCATTAGTTGCATAAACACCTGTTTGATCTGCAACAGAGTTAA
>MAAI01000011.1 GCA_002163115.1 Methylophaga sp. 41_12_T18
CGCCAGCATCATTTGAACCAACTATTGATTATGTTGTAACGAAAATCCCTCGTTTTACATTTGAAAAATTCCCACAAGCAGATAATCGTTTAAGTACTCAAATGAAGTCTGTCGGTGAAGTAATGGCGATTGGCCGTAGTTTCCAAGAGTCATTGCAAAAAGCATTACGTGGTTTAGAAATTGATCGTGATGGTTTGACTGAAATCACTGATTTAGCTGCTGATGATGTCGATGAAACATTACGCCGTGAATTACGGTTACCGGGTTCAGATCGTCTCTGGTATGTGGCTGATGCTTTACGTCATGGCTTTAGTTTTGACGAAGTGCAAAAGCTCACTCATATTGACCCGTGGTTCTTAGTGCAAGTTGAAGAATTAGTAAATATTGAAAATGGCTTAAAAGATAAATCGTTAAGTGAAATCAATGCCAAAGAAATGTTTACTTTAAAACAGAAAGGTTTCTCTGATTCACGTTTAGCTAAGTTATTGCAAAAAACTGAAAAACAACTACGTAGCCATCGTCATAACTTGGAAGTACGTCCGGTTTATAAACGGGTCGATACGTGTGCTGCTGAGTTTGCTAGTGATACAGCGTATATGTATTCAACCTATGACCAAGAGTGTGAATCTGAACCGACTGATCGTGAAAAAATCATGATTTTGGGTGGTGGCCCTAACCGTATCGGTCAAGGTATTGAGTTTGATTACTGCTGTGTACATGCTGCTTTAGCGTTACGTGAAGATGGCTATGAAACCATTATGGTTAACTGTAATCCTGAAACCGTGTCTACTGATTACGATACCTCTGATCGCTTGTATTTCGAGTCGTTAACACTTGAAGATGTTTTAGAGGTTGTGGCCTTAGAAAAACCTAAAGGTGTGATCGTGCAATATGGTGGTCAAACACCATTGAAACTAGCTCGCGCTTTAGAAGCTGCAGGTGTTCCAATCATCGGTACTTCACCTGATGCGATTGATCACGCAGAAGATCGTGAACGCTTCCAACAAATGGTTGAAAAGCTGAATTTATTACAGCCACCTAATCGTTTAGCTTTCTCTATTGATACTGCGGTTTCTTTAGCGTCTGAAATTGGTTATCCGCTGGTTGTACGCCCATCTTATGTATTAGGTGGCCGAGGCATGGAAATAGTTTATAACGAAGAAGAATTAAGTCGTTATATGAAAACAGCTATTCAGGTATCAAATGATTCGCCAGTATTATTAGATCGTTTCTTAGATGATGCGATTGAAGTCGATGTCGATGCTATTTGTGATGGCAAAGACGTGCTTATTGGCGGCATCATGGAACATATTGAACAAGCAGGTGTTCACTCTGGTGACTCTGCATGTGCATTACCGACTTATAGTTTGAGTGATGAAATCAAAGATCGTATGCGTGAGCAAGTACGCCAAATGGCCCTTGAGCTTGGCGTGGTTGGTTTGATGAATACGCAGTTTGCGATTCAAGGCGATAAAATCTTCATTTTAGAAGTGAACCCGCGTGCATCACGTACTGTGCCTTATGTTTCAAAAGCGACTGGCGTGTCTTTAGCGAAAGTGGCGGCACGTTGTATGGCTGGTAAAAGCTTAGTCGAGCAAGGTGTCACCGAAGAAGTCATTCCTGAATATTACTCAGTCAAAGAAGCGGTGTTCCCGTTTATTAAATTCCAAGGTGTGGATCCAATTCTCGGCCCTGAGATGAAATCAACGGGTGAAGTCATGGGCGTAGGTCGTACCTTTGGCGAAGCCTTTGCTAAATCGCAATTAGCAGCATCTGTGGTATTACCAACCGGTGGTAAGGCCTTTATTAGTGTTCGTGGTGTTGATAAAACAGCGATCAGTGATATTGCTAAAGACTTAGTGGCTTTAGGCTTTGAGTTGTTAGCTACTCGCGGTACTCAAAAAATATTACAAGATGCTGGCGTGACATGTGATCGAGTTAATAAGGTGGCAGAAGGTCAGCCTCATATTGTTGATATGATTAAAAATGATGAAATCAATTTAATTGTTAATACCACTGAAGGCCGTCAATCAGTTGCTGATTCACGTGAAATTCGCCGTGCCGCATTGCAACATCAAGTGAACTACACAACTACTTTGGCAGCAGCACGTGCCACAGTACAAGCATTAAATAGTGCAGATAGCGGTACAGTTAACCGTCTGCAAGCATTACATGGAGAATTAAAATAATGGCAGTGCCAATTACCTTACACGGCTCAGATGAGTTAAATGATGAGTTAAAGCGATTGAAATTTACTGCACGTCCAGAAGTGGTTGCAGCTATTTCTGAAGCTCGTGCTCACGGCGATTTAAAAGAAAATGCTGAATACCATGCTGCAAAAGAGCAGCAAAGTTTTATTGAGGGGCGAATTCAGGAGTTGGAAGGTGTTTTGTCCAATGCCCAAATTATTGATCCTACATCCTTGCCTCAAGATGGCCGTGTGGTCTTTGGTGTGACGGTAGAGCTGCTTAATATCGACAATGAAGATGAAGTAACTTATCAGATTGTTGGTGATTACGAGTCTAATATTAAGCTTAATCGTATCTCAGTATCTTCACCTATTGCTCGAGCCTTAATTGGTAAAGAAGTTGATGATATTGCAACCGTAAATGCACCAAGTGGTCCAATTGAGTATGAGATTGTCTCGATTAGCTATAAAGGGTAAATAACGGGATGTTAGCTACTATTGCCAGCGAGAAATTATTACTTACCCTCTGGGTAGGTGGCTTGTGGGCTATCGGCTATCTGGCCGTGCCGATGGCTTTTGTTAATTTGAGTGATGTGACTGTCGCTGGTAATTATGCTGGTCAACTATTTTCAGCAATTAATATGTTGGGCCTAGGTTGTGGTGCGGTACTGATCGTCAGTAAAGTAGTGCAATATAAAACCAAGGTGAAACAGATGTGGCGGTTTTGGGTTTTGCTAGCAATGGCTGTTATGAGTGCTGCATTTATCTTTTATTTGCAGCCACAAATGGCAGAAATAAAACAATTAGACTGGCGAGCTGATACACAGTTAACTGAATTGTTTTCCCTATTACATAGCATTAGCCAAAACCTATACTTGGCATTAAGTTTATTAGGCTTGGCACTAGTTTTATCAACAGATAAGCAATTGCAATCGATAAAGGCGTCGTGATTTATGGCAAAAAGTAAATCTAGTCACAATTGGCTAAAAGAACATTTTGACGACCACTATGTGAAAAAAGCACAAAAAGAGGGGTTGCGCTCTCGTGCAACATTTAAGCTGGATGAAATTGATAAAAAAGATAAGTTGATGCGGCCAGGCATGGCTGTAGTTGACTTGGGTTCAGCTCCAGGTGGTTGGTCTGATTATGCTTTACGTAAGGTCGGAGATAAGGGCACTGTTGTCGCGTTAGATATTCTAGAGATGACACCATTGACTGGCGTGCACTTTATTAAAGGTGATTTTCGAGAAGATTCAGTACTTGATGAACTCAACAATGTATTAGATGGTCAACAAATAGACCTTGTATTATCAGATATGGCCCCCAATATTACAGGGGTGGACTCAATCGATCAGCCTAGCAGTATGTATTTGGTCGAGTTGGCATTGGATTTTGCGATAACAAATTTAAGTAAACAAGGCTGTTTTTTAGTTAAAGTATTTCAAGGAGAGGGTTTCGAGGCTTACCTCAAAGCCATGCGTGCTAACTTCACTAAAGTTGTTACACGCAAACCAGATGCATCCAGAGCTCGAAGCCGAGAAGTTTACTTGCTCGGCCGTGGTTTGAAATAAATATAGAATAATAAACGTTACTAGAGGTAACAAACATTGAATGACATGATGAAAAACATCGTTTTATGGGTCGTCGTCGCTATGGTGCTGATGTCGGTTTTTAATAACTTTGGTCCCCAACAATCAGAACAAGGTGAACTTGATTATTCCCAGTTTATTTCAAATGTAAAAAATGGCTCTGTTTCACGTGTTGATATTCAAGGACGCACGATTACTGGTAACTTAACTGACGGTAGTGAATTTACTACTTACAGCCCGGATTACGATCCAGGTTTGATTGGTGACTTACTTAATAATGGTGTCACGATTCAATCAAAACCAGCTGAAAAACAAAGCTTATTGATGAATATCTTCATTTCTTGGTTCCCAATGTTGCTATTAATTGGTGTGTGGATTTTCTTTATGCGTCAAATGCAAGGCGGCGGTGGTAAAAATCCAATGTCATTTGGTAAAAGCAAAGCAAAAATGCTGAATGAAGACCAAGTTAAAGTCACTTTTAAAGATGTGGCCGGTGTTGAAGAAGCAAAAGAAGAAGTAGCCGAGTTAGTCGACTTTTTAAGTGAACCGACCAAATTTCAAAAACTGGGTGGACGAATCCCTCGTGGTATTTTGTTGGTGGGCTCGCCTGGTACAGGTAAAACGTTATTAGCTAAAGCGATTGCTGGTGAAGCAAAAGTTCCTTTCTTCACTATCTCAGGTTCTGATTTTGTTGAAATGTTTGTTGGTGTGGGTGCATCACGTGTCCGCGATATGTTTGAGCAAGCTAAAAAACATGCGCCTTGTATTATCTTTATCGATGAGATTGATGCGGTAGGTCGTCATCGTGGCGCTGGAATGGGCGGTGGTAATGATGAGCGTGAGCAAACATTAAACCAATTATTAGTTGAAATGGATGGTTTTGAAGGTAATGACGGCGTTATTGTTATTGCTGCGACTAACCGCCCAGATGTTTTAGATCCTGCATTATTACGTCCAGGTCGTTTTGATCGTCAAGTGGTTGTGCCATTACCTGATATTCGTGGTCGTGAGCAAGTTTTAGAAGTGCATTTAAAGAAAGTTCCTGCTGCAGATGATGTGGAAGCAAGCGTTATAGCTCGTGGTACACCAGGTTTTTCAGGTGCTGATCTGGCTAACTTAGTCAATGAAGCGGCCCTATTTGCTGCACGATCTAACAAACGTCTAGTTTCCATGGGTGATATGGAAAAAGCGAAAGATAAAATCATGATGGGTGCTGAGCGTAGATCCATGGTGATGAATGAGAAAGAAAAAAAATTAACGGCTTATCACGAAGCGGGTCATGCGATCGTTGGTCGTCTGGTTCCTGGCCATGATCCTGTATATAAAGTCAGCATTATTCCTCGTGGTCGTGCTTTAGGTGTGACGATGTTCTTACCAACAGAAGATCGATATAGCTACAGTAAAGAACAGTTAGAGAGCCAAATTTCTAGTCTTTATGGTGGACGAATCGCTGAAGAAATGATTTTTGGTGCTGAAGCGGTAACGACAGGTGCATCAAATGACATTCAGCGGGCAACAGAGCTAGCTCACAATATGGTGACCAAATGGGGCTTATCAGACAATATGGGTCCAATGTCTTATGGTGAAGAGGAAGGAGAAGTATTCCTAGGCCGTTCAGTGACACAACATAAGTCAGTTTCAGATTTAACAGCTAAACAAATTGATGAAGATGTTCGTACTATGATTAACCGTAATTATCAGCGAGCTGAGCAATTACTGACTGATAATCTCGATAAATTACATGCGATGACGGAACTATTAATGAAGTACGAAACCATTGATAGCGATCAGATTGACGCCATTATGGAAGACCGTGAGCCAGGTGAGCCAAGAGATTGGACTAATGATTCAGATAAGTCTGATACGCCGTCATCATCGTCTAAACCATCTGATACTGATACGAGTAGTTCAACCAAACCTGCTGATCAATTACATTAGGTCTGAAGCGTGATTCTAGACTGTGCCGGAAAACCATTAGATTTAACTGAACCGCGGGTGATGGGAATATTAAACGTCACCCCTGATTCTTTCTCAGATGGTGGTGACTTTTTTGCAGCCGATATAGCATTAACACAAGCTAAACAGATGGTTGAAGATGGTGCTGCCATTATTGATGTCGGTGGTGAATCAACCCGCCCCGGGGCCAAAATTGTTGCTGTAGAGGATGAGATTGCACGGGTAGTGCCGGTAATTGAAGCCATTCAGTCTGAACTTGCTGTGCCAATTTCAATTGATACCAGTAAACCTGAGGTGATGCGTGCTGCTGTAAAAGCCGGTGCCGGCTTGATTAATGACGTACAAGCATTACGAGTTGATGGTGCTTTAGAAGCTGCAGCTGAGCTGGATGTACCTGTGTGCTTAATGCATGCCCAAGGTACGCCCCAAAACATGCAAGACAACCCACAATATGACAATGTGATTGCCGATGTATGTCAGTTCCTTTTAGAACGGGTCAGTGTATGTGAACAGGCGGGTATCTCACGTGATAAGTTAATATTGGATCCAGGCTTTGGTTTTGGTAAAAAATCACGCCATAATTTACGTTTGATGAAACATATTGAGCAATTGATGAAACACAACTTACCGGTATTAGTTGGCGTATCACGTAAGTCAATTATTGGGGCGGTATTAAATGTTTCAGTAGAAGAGCGGTTAGCTGGCAGTTTAGCTTTGGCAACCATTGCAGTCTGGCAGGGAGCGAAGATTATTCGCAGTCATGATGTGCGCGAAACAGTACAAGCGATTAGCTTGTGTAACCATGTAATGCAGGTGGATGATTTTGACTGAACAAAAACGACGTTATTTTGGAACCGATGGTATTCGTGGTCGTGTTGGCGATGGTGTAATTACCCCTGAATTTGTATTAAAACTGGGCTGGGCTGTTGGTCGTGTATTAGCTAATGGTGGTCAAAATAAAGTTTTGATTGGTAAAGATACGCGTATTTCTGGTTATATGTTTGAATCAGCCTTACAAGCGGGTTTATCAGCTGCCGGCGTCGATATCTACCTGCTTGGTCCAATGCCAACACCGGCTATTGCTTACCTAACAAGAACTTTTCATGCTCAAGCCGGTATTGTGATCAGTGCATCACATAACCCATATCATGATAATGGTATTAAGTTCTTTTCTGGTTCAGGAACCAAGTTACCTGATTCAGTAGAGCTTCAAATTGAAGCGATGTTAGAGCAGCCATTAGTAACGGTTGATTCTGCTAAGCTGGGTAAAGCTCACCGTGTCGATGATGCGGCTGGTCGTTATATAGAATTTTGCAAAAGTACCATTTCATCGGCAATTGATTTGAGCCCATTAAAGGTTGTTGTGGATTGTGCGCACGGTGCTACTTATCATGTTTCTCCTGAAGTATTTAAAGAGCTAGGTGCAGAAATAGTTGTAATGGGGGCTAGCCCTGATGGTTTAAATATTAACCAAAACTGTGGTTCAACAGAGCCGAGACTATTACAAGCGGCTGTACTTGAGAATGAAGCTGATCTAGGTGTTGCCTTAGATGGCGACGGTGATCGCTTGATCATGGTAGATCATAAAGGCGAACTGGTTGACGGTGATGAAATATTGTTTATCATTGCTCGTGCTCAACAACGAAATGGCATAGGCAATTCGGAAGTAGTCGGTACTTTAATGTCTAACCTTGGCTTAGAACACGCGCTAACCAAGTCTAATTTGAACCTACATCGTGCTAATGTAGGTGATCGCTATGTGATTGCAAAAATGCAAGAAACAGGCAGCCGAGTAGGTGGCGAATCATCAGGCCATATTATCTGTCTAGATAAAACAACAACGGGTGACGGTACTGTCGCAGCACTACAAGTCTTAGCTGAGGTGATCGAAACGGGTCATAGTTTGCATGAGTTACGAACAGCTATAAGCAAATATCCACAATGCTTAATCAATGTAAAAGTTAACAAGAAAGTAGACTTAAAAAATGATGCGGCTGTGTTAGCTGCTGTTAAAAGTATTGAAGATAAATTAGGTGATGAAGGCCGAGTCTTACTACGAGCATCAGGCACTGAGCCCGTGGTTCGAGTTATGGTTGAAGGGCGCGACGCTACAGTGACTAACGCACTGGCGAAAGAACTCGCCAGCACGATTGAAACTATTTTACTCGCTTAGGCTGAAGCCTTAGTTGCAAGGTTTGGCAATGATTTTTGGATGCCTAACTTTGCTTTAGTATTAATGACTAAAGGTGCTTTGACGATAGCCTTCATATCTAAGTCTGTTGCATCTTGTTCTTGCTCATGTTGCTTGTAGACTATCAATAACACGATAGCATCATCAGCATTATCCAGTTTGATGGCGGCAATTTCTTCATCATTAAGTTCAATCTCATACTCTATACCTAATACTGCCGGTGTTATAACTGACATCATAAAGTTAGCATCGCTAATAGATTGCAACCAATACACAGTCGGGTTGTCACTTTCCTGATGAAATAATTTAAATTTAGTATGCTCTTCTAAGCCAATCAAACCATTCGGAAATAAGATAATATCGTCAGCATTAATGGTCTGGCTACCAAAGTTTGTTGTTTGTATTTCCATGTCTACATCCAAAGTAATATTAGTGTCAAAGTCTAGGCGAATATCAAGCCAATCAACCGCTAAAGTTTTTGAATGCAAAAGTAGCGCCAACATTGCTTTATAGGGTTATAAAAGGTACTCTGGAAGTCTGATTATTTCGAGAGTACCGCCTGTGCGTAAACCGCTAGTAGCTGGAAATTGGAAAATGAATGGCTCTAGTGCGGGCAATAAATTACTGTTGAATGAAATCTTGGCTGCGGCCAATAGTTTTTCGTCAATTGATGTCGCTTTATTCCCTCCTGCCGTTTATCTCCATCAAGTTCAACAAGCTTTAAAAGATTCCCATGTCGCCTGGGGAACACAGAATGTTTCCTCGTACCACCAAGGTGCGTATACCGGTGAAGTATCGGCAACAATGCTGCACGATTTTGATTGCAAGTACGTATTGATTGGTCACTCCGAGCGACGCTGTTTATATGCTGAACTTGAACTCGATCAGCTGGTATTAGATCGTATTATTGCTGAAAAATATAATATGGCAATTTCGGAAGGCCTTACACCGATAATATGCATTGGTGAAAGCCCTGAAGAGCATGCGGTCGGCAAGACAGAAGAAGTGATAGGTCGTCACCTAGATATCATTATTGAGCATCAGGGTGTCAAATCATTGTCGCAAGCAGTACTTGCTTATGAACCTGTTTGGGCAATTGGTACTGGTCGGAGTGCTACACCTGAATGGGCCCAAGACGTCCATTCCTTCATGCGTGAACGTGTAGCGAAGTATGATGTTGAGACAGCACAAGGACTAAGAATACTTTACGGCGGCAGCGTTAAAGGTAATAATGCAGCCCCTTTATTTTCAAAACCGGATGTTGACGGAGGACTCATTGGTGGCGCGTCATTAGAAGCGAGTGAGTTTGTAGAAATATGTCAGTCCGCACAAAAACAAGTTTTAGGTTAATTAGAGATGGATGCAATAATTTTAGCAGTACACGTAACTATTTCAGTGCTATTAGTAGGCTTGATCCTCATTCAGCATGGTAAAGGTGCTGATGCTGGTGCAGCTGCCCTTGGTGGTGGCGGCGGTGGCGGTGGCGCATCGTCAAGTATCTTCGGTAGCCAAGGTTCGGCATCCTTCTTAAGTAGAAGTAGCGCCGTTTTAGCAGCCTTGTTTTTTGTTACTAGTCTGACGTTAGCTTATTTTTCAGGAAAAACTGAAGGTGTTGATAGTGTGACACAATCAGTGATTACAACAGAGTCAGTGAAAGCGATTCCTCAAGACCTACCTGAACTACCTCAATAAATATAAGCCGACGTGGTGAAATTGGTAGACACGCCATCTTGAGGGGGTGGTGGACGTAGTCCGTGGCGGTTCGACTCCGCCCGTCGGCACCAATAGTCAATAAAAAAAGCCCATCTGATTATCAGATGGGCTTTTTTTATTGCTGCTTGAGCCATTTCACTACTCAAGCATAGCAGCTGTAAACTAACGTATTATCTTCTGACTTATTTTTTTGAAAACCTAGACTGATCTTGTATGAAACAAATTATCACCAGCGTATTAATTTTATTAGTTTTTCCGACATTGAGTTATGCAGCAGTAATTAAATTCGTGACTGGTGATGAACTTACGGTCAAAATAATCGAGAAAACGGCCTCTTATTTAAAAGTAAATCATGAGGTTTTAGGCGAGCTGACGATAGAGAATAAGAATGTCCTTACTATTCAGGACAGTACTCAGGTGCAAATGTCTGTAACTGAGACAAAAGAACAAACGATTGATAAAGATGACGGCTTGTTTGGTATGGGGCTGCTAGCTGATTGGCAACGCAACTTTACTTTAGGACTGAACGGCCAACAGAGCAATTCAGACTCATTGGATCTTCATACGGCTTTTGCTGCTGATTATGACAATGATGACAAGCGATGGAACTTCGGGTTTCATTACAATTTTAGCCAAGAAGATGGCAAGTCTACTCATGACGATATCAATATTTATCTAAACCGTGATTGGTTGATGCCCGACACTCATTGGCTATACTTCGCGACAGTTAAATATGATTGGGATAAATTTAAATCCTGGGATTATCGTTTAACAGCTATTGCAGGTGTTGGTTATGAATTTATTGAGCAACAAAACTTTTCCTTAATTGGCCGTTCTGGTATAGCAGGCAAGAAGAACTTTGGTAGTGATGAGGATGAATTTGAACCCGAGCTGATGCTGGGGCTTGAAAGCACTTGGGCGATAAGTAGAATTCAATCGCTGAGCTTTAAAACAGAGTTTTTCTCACCATTTGAGCATGCCAGTGATATTAGAAACCTATCCAAATTGGATTGGAAATTCAAACTGGACTCAAAGATGGATCTTAGCTTTAAACTCGGCTTAGAAAATGAATATGAATCGGTAGTGGCTGTAGACAGTAAGCATAATGATTTTAAGTATCGAGCCGCTATCGTTTGGGGCTTGTAAGCATGAGCTAAACTATGAACTGTCTTGGTAAAGTATTATTTTGTTGTTGTATTTAGATAGTAAAATTTGTTCCAGAATAAAATATAAAAATTAAGGTGTAATGTTGAAAAGATTAATAGCTGGGATGCTGTTGCTTCTAACCACGGTGGTTAGTGCTGAAGGACGCAACAAAGTTAATAAATATTGCACCGCTCATGCCAATATGACTTATCAAGTCTTTGAGCTTAGAAAGGTGGAAGGTCTAAGCTATAGTTCATTTGTTTCTCAAGTTGAGCACTCTAAGAAGCACTTAAATTTAAGCTCACGCTTCTTCTTTACCCATGCCTATAGTCTTCCATTAAACCATTCTAAGCTCCAGGTTATTGATAGTGCATATAAACTCTGCGTCAGCTCATATAATGAATTACTGGCAATGAACTAGTTGCTCTGAATTGTGGCTAATTGAAGGTGACTTCCTATCTTGATTGAGTTGCTCAGTAAAATAAGGGGTAATAAGTAAATCGAATTCTCAGCTAATTAGAGTTACTGTGCATACTCAATTAATTTCATTTCACTAGTAAATTTTAGCTTGTAGAATAAGCAGAACAACATAGAATCATAAATAAGTTTTATACCTTATTATATAGGCGCTCTGTTTAAGCATAGAAAATCTGTGCAGATAAATGCTTTTTTTCTTCTCATACTCTTGTAGATGAATAATGACTTGCCGGTAAGTCAATTACTAGCTGTAGGCGATAGCTTGCTGTTCGGAATCTCATTTAATATCAGCAGGATATTATCGTATAGTTAGTTTAAACTCCCTGAGGCACTGCAATGTAGGTATGTTGTTTGTGTGCTTACTGGAAGGTTTGTTGTCGGTTTTCATTGTTATGCTTATCCTTTAAAAAATGGTATATCTAGCCTTATAGCGCTGAATCCGTTGCTATATCTGCGATTTGCGCTTTTTTTGCTAGTAAATGATAAAAAGTAAATTATTTTTAATTATATTTTCATAATAAATTAATGCTTATCAAACTTACGGTATTTAGGCTTAAAAAATACAAGTATAGTGGCAACGCTAAAATTTCATAGGTCAACAATGAGCATGCTTTGTTATGGGCAACTCATTTTTTTAGATGACAGCATGAGTTTTATTATGACTTGAATCAAGTTACCCCAATGCAGCTATAGGATTGGCAGCAGTTTAGTTTATAGTTGTAGCTTTAAATACTTGTTTAGATTAAACAAATAAACACTGAACTTTTATAGCTAGATAAATAAAAATATTATCATTAATAATGAGTAGCAGAAACTGTTTTTGTTGCCATAAATTAAATGTCATTATTAGCGGTCAAAAAATCCTTAAAAACAGTCTTTTCTTTCACTGCTGACTTCTCATTGTAGGAACTACTGTGTAGTATCGTTATCGAATTATTCGGAGCTGTAGGGAAACAACCTCAGCTTGTTAAGCTAACCGTCCGCTGCCTAAGTTATTGGTATGCAAAGAAATAGAGCTGGAATATGTTGGAGAACTACCTCCCGATATTATTGTTTGTAATCATAGGTATAGGCTTTGGTGTAATGCCAATGCTTGCTGGTTACATTCTTGGCCCTCGTCGCCCTGACGATGAAAAACGCTCTGTCTATGAGTGTGGTTTTGCACCATTTGAAGATTCGCATATGAAGTTCGATGTGCGTTATTACCTTGTAGCAATCCTATTTATTATTTTTGATTTAGAAATAGCCTTTTTATTTCCTTGGGCAATTGTGCTGGATGAAATTGGCACCTTTGGTTTGTTTGCGATGTTTTTATTTTTAGCCATCCTCGTTGTTGGGTTTATCTACGAATGGAAGAAAGGTGCGTTGGAATGGGAATAGAAGGGATACTCGAGCAAGGCGTTGTTACTACCTCGGCAGATAAGTTAATTAATTGGGCTAGAACGGGCTCGCTGTGGCCGATGACTTTTGGACTAGCGTGTTGTGCGGTCGAAATGATGCAGGCAGGTGCCTCGCGTTATGACTTGGATCGATTTGGTGTGGTGTTTCGACCTAGTCCTCGTCAGTCTGACGTCATGATTGTGGCTGGTACCTTAGTAAATAAAATGGCTCCGGCACTGCGAAAGGTCTATGACCAAATGTCTGAACCACGTTGGGTGATATCAATGGGCTCCTGTGCCAATGGTGGTGGTTATTACCATTATTCCTATTCTGTTGTGCGAGGTTGCGATCGTATCGTACCGGTAGACATATACGTACCTGGGTGTCCGCCTACGGCAGAGGCTTTGTTATATGGCATTATCCAGTTACAGAAAAAAATTCGTCGTACTGAGACTATTGCTAGAACTCAGCAAGCTTGAGACGAGACGAGATGATGAATGACTTAAAGCGAAAGCTAGAAAAGACGTTTGAACGAATGCAACTTGCTTGTGAACTCGATAGAGGTGAGTTGACTATTCAAATTGCGGCCGATGACGTAGTAACTGTCTGTACAACATTACGGGACCAATTCGACTTTGAACTGCTGATTGATCTTTGTGGTGTCGACTACTCTGAATATGGTGGCTCGTCCTGGGAGACTAAAGCATCAACAGAGCAGGGCTTCAGTCGGGCTGTTGATAGTTCGGCAAATGGGGAGCCTGTGATGGATGGTTTTCGTTTTGCCGTGGTTTATCACTTATTGTCGATTCAACATAATTACCGGTTACGAGTAAAAGTTCGATTAGATGCTGAGCACCCTGTGTTGGCGAGTGTGGTTTCTATATGGAACGGTGCCGATTGGTTTGAGCGTGAGGCGTTTGATTTGTTTGGTATTTTATTTGATGGTCACCAAGACCTACGTCGAATACTGACTGATTATGGCTTTGTCGGTCATCCATTTAGAAAAGATTTCCCATTAATCGGTAATGTTGAAATGCGTTATGACGCCGACAAAAAACGGGTTGTTTATGAGCCGGTGAGTATAGAAGAGAGAATATTAGTTCCTCGCGTTATTCGTGATGACAACCGCTATCAGGAAGATGTTTAGTCATGGCTGAAATTAAAAATTACACCTTAAACTTCGGGCCACAACATCCTGCTGCTCATGGTGTATTGCGTTTGATCCTTGAAATGGATGGTGAGGTTATAGAACGGGCTGATCCACATATCGGGTTATTGCATCGAGGCACCGAGAAGCTGGCAGAAAGTAAGCCATATAACCAAAGTATTGGCTATATGGATCGGCTAGATTATGTATCAATGATGTGTAATGAACATGCTTATGTAATGTCCATTGAGAAGTTGCTAGGTGTTCAAGTACCTGAACGTGCTCAGTATATTCGGGTGATGTTTGATGAAATCACTCGAATACTAAATCACTTAATGTGGTTAGGTGCTCATGGACTTGATATCGGTGCCATGACGATATTTTTGTATTGTTTCCGAGAACGCGAAGACTTAATGGATGTATATGAAGCTGTCTCAGGAGCAAGGCTACATGCAACCTATTATCGCCCTGGCGGTGTGTACCGTGACCTGCCTGATTCAATGCCTAAATATGAATCATCGAAGTGGCATAGTGAAAAAGAAGTTAAGCAGAAAAATACCAATAGAGAAGGCAGTGTCTTAGATTTTATTGAAGACTTTGTTGAACGCTTTCCTAAATGTGTCGATGAATACGAAACACTATTAACTGACAATCGTATCTGGAAGCAACGAACAGTGGGAATTGGCGTGGTATCTCCAGAGCGAGCCTTACAGTTAGGTTTTACTGGGCCAATGTTACGCGGTTCAGGTATTGAGTGGGATTTACGTAAAAAACAGCCTTATGCAGTGTATGACCGGTTAGATTTTGATATTCCAGTGGGTGTGGAAGGGGATTGTTACGACCGTTATTTAGTTCGGGTCGAGGAAATGCGTCAATCAAATCGAATTGTTAAACAATGTGTTGATTGGCTTCGTGAAAATCCTGGCCCAGTAATAACTGACAACATCAAAGTAGCACCACCAAAACGCAGCAGTATGAAAGATGATATGGAAGCTTTAGTTCATCACTTTAAACTGTTTACTGAAGGTTATTGCGTACCGGAAGGCGAAGTTTATTCTGCCGTCGAGCATCCAAAAGGTGAGTTTGGTATTTATATGGTCTCTGATGGTGCTAATAAGCCTTATCGAGTAAAAATTCGGGCGCCAGGCTTTGCTCATTTATCTGCGATGGATGAAATGGTGAAAGGACATATGTTGGCTGATGTTGTGGCTATCATTGGTACGATGGATATTGTATTTGGTGAGGTGGATCGATGAGTCATCTTCAATTAACCGGCGCTAAAGAAAGCTTATTTAATGAATCAATTCGGCAGGAGATTGATCTGTGGATTGCAAAGTATCCTATCGGTCAAAGCCAGTCAGCTGCCATTCCAAGCCTACATTTATTACAAGATGCTAACGGTGGTTGGTTGTCAGAAGAGGTAATGGCTGCCTTAGCAATATATTTAGACATGCCGGCAATTAGCATTTTTGAAGTTGCGACCTTCTATTCGATGTTTGATTTGAAACCGGTTGGCGATAATAAGATAAATATCTGTACTAATATTTCCTGCCAGTTAAATGGCTGTGCAGATATTGTTGATCATATTCAGAAAAAACTGGGTGTTGGTTTTGGTGAGACAACGGCAGATGGCAAATACACACTGAAAGAAGTTGAGTGTTTAGGTGCATGCTGCGGTGCTCCGATGATGCAAGTTAATCGTGATTATCATGAGCTGCTGACTGCTGCCAAAATTGATCAGATATTGGATGGAATCAAATAATGCTATTAAATCAAGTTTGTTTCCGTACTCGACATCTTTATGAACCATGGACATTAGAGGCTTATCGAAGTGTCGGTGGTTATGAAGTGCTTGAAAAAATTCTCAAAGAAAAAACGCGTGCCGAAGATATTATTGAGGAAATTAAAACTTCAGCTTTGCGTGGCCGTGGTGGTGCAGGCTTTCCAACCGGTTTGAAGTGGAGCTTTATGCCTCGCAGCTTACCAGGTGATAAATATATCGTTTGTAACTCAGATGAAGGTGAACCTGGCACCTGTAAAGATCGAGATATTTTACGTTACAACCCGCATCAGTTGATTGAAGGCATGATTATCGCTGCTTACACCATCGGTGCTCAAGCGGGTTATAACTATATTCGCGGTGAGTTTGCAGAACCTATTGAGCGCTTCGATAACGCGATCCAAGAGGCGCGTGAAGCAGGTTACTTAGGTAAGAATATATTAGGCACAAAGTTCAATTTTGAGTTGTATTCTCAGCCCGGTGCTGGTGCTTATATCTGCGGTGAAGAAACAGCCTTACTTGAATCAATAGAAGGTAAAAAAGGGCAACCGCGTTACAAGCCTCCTTTCCCTGCTGGTTATGGCTTGTACGGTAGACCAACGACTATTAATAATACTGAAACATTAGCTTCAGTACCGGTCATTTTGCAAAATGGTGGTGAATGGTTTCATGAACTTGGCACGCCTAATAATGGCGGCAGCAAAATATTCAGTGTGTCAGGTCATGTCAATAAACCGGGTAATTATGAGGTTTCATTAGGCACTCCGTTTTCCGAATTATTAGAACTGGCTGGTGGCGTGCGTAATGGAAATAAATTAAAAGCTGTTATTCCTGGTGGCAGTTCTACCCCGGTTATTCCTGGTGCGGAGATGATGGATGTAGCCATGAGTTATGACGGCATCAGCAAAGCAGGATCTATGCTTGGTGCTGGCTCAGTGATAGTGATGGATGAAACGACCTGCATGGTGAAGGCCTTAGAACGAATGGCTGAGTTTTATTATGAAGAATCGTGTGGGCAATGTACGCCATGTCGAGAAGGAACTGGCTGGTTATATCGAGTGATTAAGCGCATCGAGCATGGCGAAGGTAATCAGGAAGATTTAGACCGATTACTTGATATTGCCAATAATATTAATGGCAATACGATTTGTGCCCTGGGTGATGCTGCTGCTGCACCAGTAATCAGTTTTATTAAGCACTTTAGAGAGGAATTTCAGTACCACATCGACCACGGTCGGTGCATGGTTTAATTATTAGTAATAAAGCTGAATTACGACTTATGGTAAATATAGAAATTGATGGAATCCCACTTAAAGTGGATTCAACAAAAATGATTATTCAAGCTGCTGATGAAGCAGGCATTGATATTCCTCGTTTTTGTTATCACAAAAAGCTGTCGATAGCAGCTAACTGCCGGATGTGCTTAATTGAAGTGGATAAGGCTAGGAAAGCAATGCCGGCCTGTGCCACCCCTGTTACAGAGGGGATGAAGGTTTTCACTCAATCTAAAACAGCGATTGCTGCCCAACGTGGAGTCATGGAGTTTTTACTGATTAATCATCCTTTAGATTGCCCGATTTGTGATCAAGGTGGTGAATGTGAATTGCAGGATTTATCCATGGGCTATGGCTCTGGAGTAAGTCGATTCAATGAAGGCAAGCGTGTCGTTAAAGACAAAGATATAGGTCCTTTGATTAAAACGGATCTGACACGTTGTATTCAATGTACTCGCTGCGTACGTTTTGGTGAGGAAGTGGCTGGTGTTAAAGAGTTAGGTGCAACTGGTCGTGGCGAGCATATGGAAATTGGTACCTATGTCGAAAGCAGTTTGGTATCAGAATTATCAGGCAATATTATTGATCTTTGTCCGGTAGGCGCTTTAACTTCAAAACCATTCCGTTATAAAGCACGAGCATGGGAGCTTACCGCACACCCATCGATAGCTTCACATGATGCTGTTGGTTCACATATTGAGTTTCATACCCGACGAAATGAAGTGATGCGGGTCGTACCTAGAGATAATGAGGCGATAAATGAATCATGGATCTCGGATCGGGATCGGTTTAGTTATCTTGCCTTGGGCCATGAACAGCGTGCTAATAAGCCAATGGTTAAGACTGATGGCGAATGGCAAGAAACGGATTGGCAGACAGCATTAGAAGCAGCTATTTCAGGGCTAAATACCATTAAGTCTAAATATGGTGTTGAGCAAATGGCAGGCCTCATTTCACCTACTGCCACGCTGGAAGAAAGTTTTCTGTTTCAAAAGCTAATGCAAGGTTTGGGCGTAGACAATATAGATTATCGCCTACGTCAGAAAAGTTTTGACGATCAAGAGAATGAATACAATGTAAACGATTGGTGCTTAGCTGATTTAAACCAAGCTGATGATATTGTATTGGTTGGCTGTAATATTCGTGCTGAGCAACCTATTATTGCTCATCGAGTAAGACAAGCGACTATTCATGGCGCAACAGTCACTGATATTAACTTCTTTAAGTCAGATTTATTGATGACGGTTGATAAACATGTGACTGTCGATGCACAAGCTATGATTGACACATTATCAGGTATTGCAAAGGCATTATTAGCTGTTGCTACCGATACTGACCAGACTTGGCGTGAACTATTGGATGATGTAGTGCCATCTTCTTTAGAGCAGACAATCGCACTACAATTATCTAATGCGATGAATGCCAGTATTTTAATTGGTGAGTTGGCCAATAATCATCCCCAGGCTGCAAAATTGAGAGCATTGAGTCAGTTTATCGCCGAGCTTAGTCAGAGTCATCATGTGGTATTACCAAGTGCTAACTCAACAGCACATGCCTTAGTTGAATCAGTAATTAATAACAGTGAAGAAAGTTTAAATAGCCAACAAATTTGGCAGCAACACTTACGATCTTATGTTTTATTTGGCCTAGAAGCTGAGTTTGATACAGCTGATGCCCTCCAAGCATGCAAGGCCTTGCACGATGCTAGTTTTGTTATTGCGATGAACAGCTTTGTCAGTGAAAAAACACTTGCCTATGCTGATGTTATTTTACCTATTGCTAGTTTTGCTGAAACATCAGGTACGTTTATCGGTATTGATCAACAATGGCAGAGTTTTTCCGGTGCGGTTGAACCTAAAGGCGATAGTCGACCTGGTTGGAAAGTATTACGTGTCTTAGCAAACATTGCCAAAGTCGCAGATATTGATTTTGTCTCATCTGTTGATATCCGTGATGAAGTTCAAGATTTGTTGGCGGCAAAAAACAGCACAACTAATTTGAAATATGTGCCTAGTGATTTAACGGCCGATAACGGGCTGATGGCTATTTCCGAAGTACCGATGTATCAAATTGATAGTTTGGTGCGCCGTAGTGAAGCCTTGCAACAAGTGGTTGAAAATAAAAATAGCCATCTTGCTCGCATGAATAGTGTGGCAGCTGCCAAGTACGGGCTAACCGGTAGTTCGACGATTAGTGTCAGTCAAGATAATGTATCTATCAATGTTGATTTTGTAGTTGATGAGGCAATTGCAGATAACTGTATTTATCTCGCTACCGGTTTAAACCCGGCATCACAATTAGGACAAAGCTTCTCTTCGGTTACTGTATCGGAGGCGAAATAGTATGTTTGATTTAATTGTGCATACATTATTGCCGAATATTTTTTGGATCATTATGATCATCGTGCCTTTGATGTTAGCGGTGGCATATTTAACGTATGCAGAACGCAAAGTAATTGGTTATATCCAAGTACGTATTGGTCCTAATCGTGTCGGTCCCTATGGATTATTACAACCTATTGCCGATGGCCTTAAGTTAGCTTTGAAAGAAGTTATTTTTCCTGCTAAATCAAACTTGTACCTATTCTTGATCGCACCCGTTTTAGCGATTGGACCAGCATTAGCAGCATGGGCAGTGATGCCATTTGATGCCACGATGGTATTGGCTGATATTGATGCCGGTCTGTTATACATTTTAGCGATCACCTCCATGGGGGTGTACGGCATTATTATTGCTGGTTGGGCCTCAAATTCTCGTTATGCTTTTTTAGGTGCATTACGTTCTGCCGCACAAGTTGTCTCCTATGAAATTGCGATGGGTTTTGCTTTGGTAGGCGTACTGGTAGCGGCTGGCAGTTTAAATATGGGGGAAATAGTCCTTGCCCAGCAAGGTGGCATTTTTCATTGGTATTGGTTGCCATTATTTCCGCTGCTGGTGGTGTATTTTATTTCCGGAGTGGCGGAAACAAACCGAGCACCATTTGATGTATCAGAAGGTGAGTCTGAGATTGTAGCGGGCTTCCATGTTGAGTATTCAGGCATGGCATTTGCCATCTTTTTCCTAGCTGAATATGCCGATATGATCTTGATATCGATGCTAGCCGCAGTACTGTTTTGCGGCGGTTGGCTATCACCTTTTCAAGGCATTCCTGGTTTGGAACCCTTATTTGCGTGGGTACCTGGTTTAGTCTGGTTATTAGCTAAAACCTGTATTTTCTTGTTCTTTTATTTATGGTTTAGAGCAACCTTTCCTCGGTACCGCTATGACCAAA
>MAAI01000007.1 GCA_002163115.1 Methylophaga sp. 41_12_T18
TCCGCCTATTCCGTTAACAACACCAGAAATGGATGCGGTCTTTGATTTGCCATACAGTCGTGTTGCTCACACCCAATATGGTGATAAAAACATACCTGCGTATGAAATGATCCGTTTTTCAGTCAATATTATGCGTGGCTGTTTTGGTGGTTGTACCTTTTGTTCGATCACCGAACATGAAGGTCGCATTATCCAAAGTCGCAGCGAAGATTCGATCATCAAAGAAGTTGAAGCCATTCGTGATACCACGCCAGGTTTTACCGGCGTAATTTCCGATCTGGGTGGCCCAACCGCCAATATGTATCGCCTCGCTTGCAAAACCAAAGAAATCGAAGCCAGTTGTCGTCGGTTATCGTGTGTGTATCCCGGCATCTGTAAAAACCTTAATACTGATCATGCACCGTTAATTAAGTTATACCGTCGTGCTCGTGCCTTACCGGGCATTAAAAAGATCCTCATTGCCTCCGGTCTGCGTTATGACCTTGCGGTGTTATCGCCAGAGTATGTGAAAGAACTAGTGACCCATCATGTCGGTGGTTATTTAAAGATTGCGCCTGAACATACCGAAGAAGGCCCGCTCGACAGAATGATGAAACCGGGCATTGGTACCTACGATAAATTCAAACAAATGTTTGAGAAATATTCGAAAGCTGCTGGTAAGGAACAATATTTAATTCCGTATTTTATTGCTGCCCATCCCGGCACTACCAATGAAGATATGATGAATTTAGCCTTATGGCTGAAAAATAATGGTTTCAAAGCTGATCAAGTACAAGCTTATTTACCATCACCGATGGCAGCGGCAACCGCGATGTATCATTCGGGTAAAGATACTTTGCGTAAAGTACGTCGCAAAGGTGGTGATATTACCGTGCCAAAAGGTATTAAAATGCGCCGTTTACATAAAGCCTTTTTGCGTTATCACGATGCTGAAAATTGGCCATTATTACGCGAAGCGCTACAGAAAATGGGCCGAGCTGATTTAATTGGTAACGGTAAAAAACACCTTATTCCAACGTGGCAGCCGGCAGGTACGGGTGAGCGCGGTGAAGGTAAGCGGATGGGCCAAAAAGCTAATCGCTCAACATCAAACGGTAAACAACAAACTACATCGTTCCGTACACAGCATGTTAGAAGTACAGGCAAGCCTAAACCAGCGGGTCGAAAGAGAAGAGCAAGGTAAGGCTGGCCTCATCAGGCCAGCACTCATTGTAATTTCACTGCTCTTGTCAGAAGAGCAGTGAGTTATTTAAAGTGAGATTTCGTTAATCCAGTCTTCACAACGGCTGTGACGATGTTTGCCTTCTTTTCTTTGTTTGGATTCATCTCTCATTTCAGGGTATTCAACAAATACAGCACCGAGTAAACGCTCATCTGCTGGAATGCCCAAATAATCAAACATCTCTGCTTGGCGAAGTTTGCCGCCACTTGACCAGTAGGTCGCCATATTATGAGAACCTAGTATTAGCAATAAGTTTTGCACCAAGGCTGACGTCGCAGCTAAATGTTCTTCATCACGAACTAATTGTGATTCTCTAATAGCTGGAGCATCAGCATCTACGATGAGATCATGAAACTCAGGTAACCAGGTAACTAATACTAAGGCACTACAGGCTGCAACAATATTAGGCTCTTTAGTAGTAACGTTTAACTGATCACGAAGATACAACGCCGTCTTTTTTACATCCTCCGGCCACAAGATATGAGCACGCCAAGGCTCAGCAATATCATCTACATTACGTGGAAAGTGAAAAGGTGCCCAACCAGCTGTTTTGACAGCTTGCAGTAGGATTTTTTTATTCTTCGCTGCAATATCAACAGGAACAGCTTGGTGTGCATCAACATCACACAATAACTTTTCAGTTTTTCGATTACGAATTATAGTTTCAATGGTCATTAGTATGGTCTTACTTGTTTGGCTGAATAATTAGTGCAGTACTATATATTATTTGAAACTTGTCTTGTTGAGAAAGAAAGCTAGTTTTTCGATAACAGATAAAGCCGTTCAAATTCTTCTTCTAAACTATTATCGGGCACTGCCTGACTAACACGACTATACCAATAGTTGGCATTACTAATATCACCTTCTTCGCGGTGTAGGTAGCCATGGATCAAGCAGGCTAATTCATCGTTCATTTCTTTAATGACTTGATGCGCTGCATCCCAATCACCTTGTGATAGAAGGTTAAGAGAATGTAAATGTTTCGTTGCCATAGCCAAAATCCTTTAAACTCGCAGTGGTGAACTTAATGGTAGTGCATTTGTCAGTAAATGCGTAATTTTCCGGAGACATTTTGTATGCAGTTAATTGATAAACAAGCACGTTATGGTTGGGTATCAATTGCATTGCATTGGCTGATCGCTTTGATGACATTGGCCTTATTTTTTTCGGGACTATGGATGGTTGATTTGGGCTATTACGATGCGTGGTATAACCGGGCGCCGTGGTGGCATAAAAGTGTTGGGGTCGTGTTATTAGCCTTAGTGTTAATACGTTGGTTGTGGAAGCTGGTTAGCCCAACACCATTAGCCATCGATACGATTGAACAATGGCAACAAAAAGCGGCGCATTTGGCGCATTTTTTAATGAATATGCTGATTGTTGTTATATGTATAGCCGGTTATTTAATTGTTACTGCCAAAGGCCAGGCATTACCTGTGTTTGATTGGCTGACAATACCTGCCATCAGTTTAAATATTGCTAACTTAGAAAATCTTGCTGGTGAGCTACATTATCTGTTGGCGTATTTATTAATGTTTATTGTGTGTTTGCACCTGGCCGCTGCACTGATTCATCATTTTGTTGCTAAAGATGACACACTAAAAAGAATACTTGGCCTAGAGAAGAGTCCATTAACTAAGGAGTAAAAAATGAAGAAGTTACTGTCTGCTGCATTATTATCAATGTCATTAGTGGGTGGTTTAGCGCAGGCTGAACACTACATCATTGATACAGCGAAAGCCCATGCGTTTATTGATTTTCGCATTCAGCATTTAGGTTATAGCTGGATGAGTGGCCACTTTGATAAATTCAGTGGTGATTTTGATTACGATGAAGCGAACCCTGCAGCAGCTCAAGTTAATATCAATATTGATGTAGCAAGTGTTGATACCAACCATGCTGAGCGTGATAAACATTTACGCGAGAAGTTTTTAAATACTGATGAGTTTCCTAAAGCACAATTTAAATCAACGTCTTTTGAGCAAAAAGAAGATGGTTCAGCGGTGATGGTGGGTGACTTTACTTTGCA
>MAAI01000057.1 GCA_002163115.1 Methylophaga sp. 41_12_T18
AGTAAGTAACTAAGCTGCTTCTTTTGCATCGCGAACAGCCGCGAGCGTACGAACCATCTTGCTAGTCGGAGCAACCAAAGTACGAACAAATTTTTCAATCGGTGCTTTCATAGTACCCATAAGAATAGCAATTGCTTGATCCTTAGTAGGCATTTTAGCTAGCTTCTCGATATCAGTAGCAGGTAATAACTTGCCACCTAGAGAAACCATTTTGATTTCAAGTTTGTTATGTTCTTTAGCAAAGTCACTCATGACGCGTGCAACTGCACCTGGATCTTCTAATGAAAAACCAAATACCAAAGGACCAGTCATTCCTTCCTGCATGCAGGCGAAATCTGTTCCTTCTACGGCACGTTTTGCTAATGTGTTACGAACAACACGCAAATATACATTCTCTTTGCGCGCTGCAACACGTAGCGTAGTCATATCTGTAACGGTTAATCCATGATATTCAGCTGCAACAGCAGAATATGCAATAGACGCCACTTCAGCGACCTCAGCAACGACAGCCTTTTTTCCTTCAAGATTTAAAGCCACCTAAAGTTCTCCTTAGGTTCACTACGATTAATCGTAGTGTGTTGCTAAAAGAAGAGTTGCCTCTTCCACCATTACGGTGTTCAACATCAGAAATTCTGTAGCTGAACCCGTCTGCGTAGGTTGTCCCCAATAGTTATTAACCACCAGGATTCAATTAAATTTTCATGCCTACGGTCTTAGACGACCCAGCCAAAAGGCTGGGCGGTCCAATTCTTTAGATAAGCTGTCTTAAGCTAAGAAAGACTTATCTACTGTGATACCAGCACCCATGGTGCTAGAAACACTAATACGTTTAATATAGATGCCTTTAGTAGAGCTAGGTTTCAACTTATTCAAGTCATCAATTAAAGCTATAAGGTTTTGCTGTAAAGCATCTACTTCGAAGCTTGCATTACCGATAGGTGAATGAATGATACCTGCTTTATCAGTACGGTAGCGAACTTGTCCTGATTTTGCATTCTTCACGGCTTCAGTAACGTTAGGTGTAACAGTACCCACTTTAGGGTTAGGCATAAGACCACGAGGACCAAGCACTTGACCTAATGTACCGACAACACGCATCGCATCCGGTGTTGCAATAACAACATCAAAATCCATATTACCCGCTTTAATAGACTCAGCTAAGTCTTCAAAGCCAACAATATCAGCGCCAGCTTCTTTTGCTTTCTCAGCATTTGCGCCTTGAGCAAAAACAGCAACACGAACTGTTTTACCAGTACCGTTTGGCAATACAGTTGAACTACGAACTACTTGATCAGATTTACGAGGGTCAACACCAAGGTTGATTGCTACGTCAATTGATTCAACAAATTTCGCAGATGCATTCTCTTTAACAAAAGCTAAAGCTTCAGCAACATTGTATTGAGCACCTTCTTCTAACTTTTCACGGATCGCTAGACCACGTTTACCCATAGCAGCCATTATTCAACACCCTCTGTATTCAAACCCATACTACGGGCTGTTCCAGCAATGGTTCTAACTGCAGCATTCATATCAGATGCAGATAAATCTTCCATTTTTGTAGTTGCAATTTCTTCTAATTGCGCACGCGTTACAGTACCGACTTTTTCAGTATTTGGACGACCACTTCCGCTCTTAAGACCAGCAGCTTTTTTCAACAAAACAGCAGCAGGTGGAGTTTTAGTGATGAATGTAAAGCTTTTGTCATTAAATACAGAAATAACTACAGGAACTGGAAGACCTTGCTCCATACCCTGAGTTTTTGCATTAAATGCTTTACAGAACTCCATGATATTAACACCATGTTGACCCAACGCAGGACCAACAGGAGGACTTGGATTTGCCTGACCAGCTGCTACTTGCAGCTTTATATAGGCGTCTATTTTTTTAGCCATTTTTTACTCCTCAACGGGTTCAATCGCCTTCCGGCTCCCCAACAACAACAACAACAACCAGCCTAGACTGGAAAAAAACTTATCCTTTAGCAACCTGACTGAACTCAAGTTCAACAGGCGTTGAACGACCGAAAATAACCACTTCGACGCGCAATCTGCTTTTTTCGTAATTAACTTCTTCAACTACACCGGTGAAATCATTAAATGGTCCATCGGTAACCCGTACCACTTCACCAGGTTCAAATAGAACTTTAGGACGTGGGCTTTCGACACCATCTTGAACGCGTTGTAAAATCTGATTAGCTTCTGTTTCTGAAATAGGTGCAGGACGGTCGCCGGTACCACCAATGAAGCGTAATACACGTGGAATGTCGTTTACAGCATGCCAAGTATCGTCATCCATTTCCATGTTAACTAAGACATAACCAGGAAAGAACTTACGTTCACTTTTACGCTTTTGACCATCTCTCATTTCTACGACTTCTTCAGTCGGAACGAGGATCTCGTCAAATTTATCCTCCATACCAAAGCGCTCAATACGTTCTTCTAAAGAACGTTTTACTTGGGCTTCGAAACCAGAATAAGCTTGAATTACATACCAATGTTTACTCATTTTCAAACCTTTCCTATACAGTTAGTGAGCGTACTGCCCAGCCTAATATTGAATCGACACCCCATAACAATAAAGCCATAACGGTAACCATCAGGATCACAATCAATGTTGTCTGTACAGTTTCTTGCCTTGTAGGCCAAACAACTTTACGAACTTCAGTTTGAGTATCACCCACATAAGACAACATAGATGCGCCCATTTGTGTACGTGATGCAATAAACAAAGAAAGCCCAGCTGCAACAAGCAAGCCAAGCACTCTGAGCAATGTTGAATACTCACTAAAAGTATAAAACAAAGCAATCGCAGCCATCATAAGGATAACTGCGACTATTAATTTGATATTGTCTGCCATTGTTTTCGTTTTCTCAATAATCTTGATTAAAACAAAATGGCAGGCCAGGAGGGAATCGAACCCCCAACCTACGGTTTTGGAGACCGTCGCTCTGCCAATTGAGCTACTGGCCTAACATATGCTTGCAATTTGATAGGAGATTCCAAAACTCTCCAGTCAAACTTATTACTAACTACTACTCAGTGATTTTACTAACAACGCCCGCACCTACTGTGCGACCACCTTCACGAATAGCAAAACGTAACCCGTCTTCCATCGCAATCGGTGCGATTAAAGTTACGTCCATCTTA
>MAAI01000069.1:0-12831 GCA_002163115.1 Methylophaga sp. 41_12_T18
TATGAAATGCTGTTGCATTAAATGGTTTGATTTGTGTATTAATAATTGAAGCCATTTTTAATTCCTTAGTTGTGTTTTAGTCGTTGTCTTAAGTGACAGGAAACATTCTAGGCAATGTCGATTGATTAATCCAACGGGTTATTTAGATAAGTTTAATCGGTAAATTCGATTGTTAAATTATAAGCAAAAAAAAGCCCCTTAAGACTTTCTCAAGGGGCTCTTCTTTAATCTATCAATCTTAACGATTGCAGATATACATTGTTACTTCAAAGCCGAAACGCATATCTGAATATTCTGGTTTAGTCCACATAGGTCTATCCTCATAATAAATTAAAGCCAGCAAAGAAATTTTTGATGGCGAAATGAATACTATCGACATAACAACCTGACCGTCCAACGAAAATTATCACTTGCTGTTATCGGAAAAGACGATTGATTGTTCGAGCAAAAGTTGAGATTATATTTTTCTTCGGTTTTATCTAAACTCAACGGTATAAAGTTTAGATTAGCAAAACTAAATAGGGTAACGATGACAAAGCCACAACCAGCTATTTTCCAAGAAAACAGTACTAAATTCTATTCGCTAGAATATAGCTTAGATCTCAGTCTTCCCTTAGCGACACTGAAATCTGCTATCAGCAAGTCTTTATCTAACACTTCATCCGTCAGTATTGTTATCGCTTTTGGCAAACAAGCTTGGAATAAATTACAGCCTGACTGGCAACCAGAAAGCTTGATCGATTTTGAAGCACTACAAGGTGTAGATGGTTATTCAATCCCTTCTACCCAACGTGATCTATTTTTTTGGATCCACAGTGAAAACCACGATGATAATTTAGATTGTGTATTGAAGGTTCAACAAGCCTTAGCTGGTGTCGCTAAATTACAGTTAGAGTTGCCTGGTTTTACCTATCATGATTCACGCGACCTGACTGGCTTTGTCGATGGTTCAGCTAATCCCAAGGGTGGCGATCAACAGTTAGCGGCCCTAATTCCTGCTGGCCAGCCAGGTGAAGGTGGTAGTTATATATTGACCCAAAAATGGCTACATGATTTGGCATCATTTAATCAGTTACCCCAAGATCAACAAGAAAAAATAATTGGCCGAACTAAACCTGATAGCATTGAACTTGAAGGCGATGCGATGCCAGCAGACTCACACGTCAGTCGCACAGATGTTAAAGTTGATGGTAGGGCAATGAAGATATATCGTCGCAGTGCCCCCTACGGTTCAGCAACCGAACAAGGTTTGTACTTTTTATCGTTTGCCTGTGAAATCAAACGATTCAGTATTCAATTAGAACGCATGTTTGGCACAACAGATGATGGTTTGCATGACCGACTTATTGAATATTCCACACCATTAACTAGTTCATATTGGTTTGCACCTTCTCAGCAGGATTTAGATGACTTGTTACACTAATTCTCACACTTAAAGCACTTACCGCAGTCATACTTTTTTAATCATTATTAAACTTTTTATAAGATCTAAAGCCCGTTTATAGATTCTGTTCAGGTAGTTAAATATGAGAAAAATTCAGTTGGTCACAGCGTTACTACTAATAGTTAGCACTTTTTCTATGGCTGATACCTATAAATGGTTGGATGAGTCAGGAGGAGTGCACTACGGTGACAGCCCTCCTTCAGCTGTCAGCAGCCAGCGAGTATTCACCTCTGAAGCGCCATCAGAAGAAGATAGAGAACGACAACAACAACAAGTACAAGAGCTAATAGATAAATATCAACAAGAACGACCGTTAGCCCCCTCAGTTGAACCAACACAAATCACACAAGCTCATACCGCATTCCCAGATGATGTCGCCTGTTTTTCTCCTTTATCCGGTTTGGTACAAGGATCATCGGCTGAATATCACACACCTATTTCACCCATCTTACTGGTTAAGAAACAACAATCATCACTGAAAACTTTACTTGCCTCAATTAAGACTCGGGGCACATGGCACGGCGCTCTAATTGAGTTAGAGTGTTGGGGACAATCAATAGAGCGTAATGGCCTTCCTACCAAAAAGTATAAAAGCACTAAGGTAGAGATGAGCACCGACTGGGACAAATCAGAATCGCTATTGACCCTAGATTTCGAAATACCTTACGGAGCAAACTTAGTCTATAGATTAGCCATTGACGACTTTCTCTATTTCAATGAGCTCCGAGCAAGTAACATAACGCTACGTGATGATAATAAGGTCGAGCTGTTAACTCACCAACAGAACTCTGCTGCATTTCTAATTAAGCGTTACATTCCCAATAGACAGCATCATCGCTTTCATTTTAATCATCATGGTACTCGTCTTCGAGCAGACATTCGCTACATCGAAGTATCGAATAGAAAGCTGAAACTTGTTGAGCTTTATTATTACGATGGCGAATTAGCAAGTTCTAAAACATGGCTGCTCAGCAGAGCTAATAAAACTTGAGCTGTTTAGCTTTAAAGGTAGTAAATTTACAGCATCTAAATTATCAGTGATCTAAAGCTGCCCTTTTGATAAGTCTAAATATTAATAAAACCCTGAACAAGAAAACTGTTCAGGGTTTTCTGGTTACTAAATTGTACCTAGCTGTTTAAACAAGGCATAAATATCTATTACATCCCAATGCTCAGCTAGTTTTCCATCTTCAATTCTAAAAATATCAACCGCATCTATACTGTATGGCTTATTAGTAGCAGGAATAGCCAACCAATCACCGGTTTGTGTACCTGAGTACGTTCCATATACCCATACTGAATCTTCATCGGCGATGATTTTTTTCAAGCTATATTCAAAGTCAGGTACACCCTCAAACCAGTTTTTGAAAAAGGTATGAAAACCAGCACGTCCTTGTTCAACTATTGGGTTGTGTTGAATGTAATCTTCCAATAGATATTTATCTAATCCAGAGAGGTCTTTGTTGATGAATACTTGTTCAGCAAATTGTCCAATGATTGCTTTGTTTTGATCTTGAATAGTTTGAGCCATTGCATTTCCCCCTAATAGAATCGCAATTGTAAAAAGCGAACTTTTAATAATTGAATTTAAATTTTTACGCATGAATAGTTAGTCCTCTGTTGTTGTATTTGTTGCGTGAGAAATATAGTATTCACCGTAGTATCTTTTTGAAAGAAGGCACTTAAAAGTTATGTAGTAACCTAAAAGTGACTCTTTAACTATTCAATAGGTTGGATGATGATAAATTGGGACATTTATAATAAGAACTGCCCTACTCGGCAGGTTTTGAACCGAATTGCCGACAAGTGGACCGTGTTAGTGGTTGGCTCATTGGCACAAGACACTAAACGTTTTAGTGAGCTTAAAAAAGAAATCACCGGTATCTCACAAAAGATGCTGACCCAAACCCTACGGGGTATGGAGCGAGATGGTTTGCTCACTAGAAAAGTGTATCCAACCGTGCCGCCCAAAGTGGAATACACACTGACTGAACTCGGTATGTCACTTATCAGCATGATCAGCGATATTCGTGACTGGGCAGAAGGCAATATTGAAACGGTTAGTCAAGCTCAACAGAGCTACGACCAACGTCAGCAATAACCTTCCGAACTGCCGGAAAAATAACCATCGAATATGTCTTACGAGTATTCCAATGAACTTGCTCACCACTACCTAAATATATGTTTTTCTATATATTTATAGTTTCACATAATTGACTTATCTTGATTTTTTAGACTAGTATCACTTGCACTTATAAAGATAATTTTATCCGACTAATGGTGTGGTTTAAGATGATGTTTGTTAAAGGAATGCAGATTACAGGGAACGTGCAGCCCAAACTACTACGTTACTTTTTCCTATTCTGTTTTTCCGTTTTAATATTTTTTATCAGTCATATTTATACCTCTTATATTAACGAAAAAGCATCTGTAGCTGAACGTACAGCAAACTCTAGCCTTCTTATAAGTGAGTGGATCAAAGGAGCATTTACTGCTTCTGATTATGTTTTAAGAGACATAGTAAGTTCTATTTCCGTAGCCCAGTTGAAATATCCATCTACTGAGCCAGTTGAATTCGATCGCATTTCTAAATATATCGAAGCAAAGAAAAATACATTACCCAATGCCAGTGGTGTAGGCTTGAACGATTCCCATTGTATTGTCACTCATACACCATCCATAGTAGGTTTTGATGCAAGTCACCGTGAATGGTGTAATGTACCCATGCATAATCCTCAGCTAGAAACGTATGTTTCAAATATATTCTTAAGTAACATCAATGAGATGATGGTCATCCAGTCTAGGAAATTCCCTGGTAATGACTTTACAGGACTTGCTGCTATTGGCTTAAATTTAGACTTTTTTTCAAAATGGTTGAACCAAGTTTCTATTGATAGTCATGGTGTCATTGCCATTGTTGATCATAATCGTCTCCTTCTTGCCAGAAAACCATTTTTGCCTGACAAAATAGGCAAGGAAATCAAAGCTTCTGTCATCAACAACTTCATTCAATCAGAAAATAATCACATTTCTTTATCCAGTACCTCACCATTAGATAATGAACAACGGTTATACAGTGTACGAAAAGTTGATGACTTGCCATTTATTGTTATTGTTGGTGAAGCTAACCAAGATTGGTTAGCTGGACTTTATAAACAGTTTTTTATCTCAGCATTTATTACCTTACTGCTTTGGCTAATGGCTTGGCAGGTTCTACGGCACTCTCAACAACTTCTCGCTCATGAAAGAGAACTCGAACAATTATCAATCACTGATAAATTAACAGGTTTATATAATCGTCATAAGCTTGATGATGTTTTAAATATTGAGTTAAAACGCAGCAAGCGGTTTGGTCATTCTTTAAGTGTAATTATGATTGATCTCGATCATTTTAAAAGCGTCAACGATACTTATGGTCATCAAATTGGCGATCAAGTCCTTATAGAAGTTGCACAACTATTAAAAACTCACAGTAGAGAAACAGATATTGTTGGCCGTTGGGGTGGCGAGGAATTTTTAATCATCTGTACCAATACCAATACTGACGGTGTTAAATATTTAGCAAATATCCTAAGAGAGCAAATTGAAACACATAACTTTCCTATTAAAGAGAGAAAAACGGCTAGTTTTGGTGTGACTAGCTATATACAGGATGATAATTCTCATGCATTTATATTGCGTGCAGATGAAGCTCTATACAAAGCGAAGGATAACGGCCGTAATCGAGTGGAGATTGGCTAACAGAACTGAGAGCAACTTTCATTTGGAAAAGCTTACCAACAAGACTAAAATAAAACTTATAAGACTTGGAGTTTTTACTTTAAATTACAGTCTCGTTCCAGCCATTAGCTATTTTAAAAGTAGCACTGTTGTGATTCGGTTTTAGGAGTTTTCATGAAAATAATCATATCTACTTGCTTGGTATTGTTTTTAACTGTTATCTCCACCACATTATTTGCCTTCACCTTAGCTGAAAAAGCTGAAAAGCTTTCGTTAATAAAACGACTCAAAAATCAGGGAACGGTTGTTTATGCCATCCTCCCCAAAAATGTAACAGATCCCTTTTATAGTTTTGCAGCCAATGGTTGCGATGAAACAGCTAAACAATTTGCTGCTCGTTGTATTTTTTATGGCAGCGCTTCTGCCAACATGCGTAACCAAGTAGAAGATATTTTAGCGTTGATAAATGCAGGAATAGACGGCATTGCTATTGCCGGTGTTAGAAATGGTTTTATTGCAGAAACAATAGGGGAAGAATTACAAGAGTGGGCAAAACCTATCATTGCATTTGATTCGCCACTCAACACTGAAATAGCCCAAAGCTATATCGGTACCAATAATTATTTATTAGGCAAAGCATTAGGGAAAGAAATAAGAAAGTTAAAGCCTGATGGCGGCACGTTTTGTATTCAATCAGAACGACCTGACTCACCTAATCACAATGACCGTTTTGAAGGCATTGTTGATGGCTTAACCAAAGATGATACTGAATCTGCTATGTGGAAAAATAAGTCCGGCTGTCCAATGCATCATATGGGAAATTTTAAAAGAGCTAATGGTCAAATGCTTAGGGCAATTGAACAATATAAGGTCGAAGTATTTATTAGCACGGGTGGTGGGCCGCAGTTTTTACCCGAGGTTTATCGCGAAAAAATGGCTGCGTATAAGGGAGATATCGAGTCAGGAAAGTTAGTGCTAGCTAGTATCGATACCATTCCTGCTCAGCTGCAACACCTCAATGAAGGTATTTCAACAGTTAATGTCGGACAACGGCCTTATCAAATGGGCAGGTGGGCTGCCAAGGTGTTAAACATGATTACTAATGGTGACATACCTCCGGTAGTTATCAATACCGGCTTAACATATTGCAACAAAAATACGATTGAAACATGCACCAACCATTAAGATAAAACAAGATAATCCATCATTAAATCCCCTCTTTTATTAACATTAAAAAGGGATTGGAGCTTATCATGAAAAAATTAATTATTATTTTTTCGCTGATGTTACTGCTAACAACTGGGTCATCATCTGCCGTTGAAATTAGACTGCCACTGTTAAGCGATTATGAAAGCCAGCATCAATATAAGCTTGGTCTATTAAAACTGGTCTTAGAAAAAGCAGGCGTCGAAGCTGATATTCAATTTGCTGCCAGTAAAACACCGCAAAGTCGAGTCATAGAACAACTCATGCATGGCGACGAGATTAATTTGTCCTGGATGGGTACTTCCGCAGAACTAGAACAGAAATTACTACCAATTCGTTTCCCGGTATATAGAGGTTTACTGGGCCATCGGGTTTTTGTTATTCATAAGGATGAGCAGGTCAAATTTGATCGTGTGCACAAGCTATCTGATCTGCAACAGTATCAAGGTGGCCAAGGCCTAGGCTGGAGTGATACTAAGATTTTACAGCACTCTGGATTAAAGCAGCGACAAGCTTCATATGATAATTTATTCAAAATGATCAACTCTGGAAACCGGCTCGATTACTTCTCAAGAGGTGTCATTGAAGCTTTTAAAGAAGTTGATAATCGAAAATACACATTGCCAAATTTGGTTGTTGAAGAAAAAATTCTACTTATCTATCCATTTGCTTTGTTTTTCTTTACCAATCCGTCAAATACCGAGCTGGCTGAAACCCTTGAAGATGGTTTTCGTAAAGCGTATGCCGATGGTAGTTTTCATGATTACTTTTACAATCACCCTGAAATAAAAATAGCTATCGAACAAGCCAATATGAATCAGCGTGTACGCATAGAAATCCCCAACCCATCGTTGTCGGCAGAAACCAATGCTATTCCAGCTAGATACTGGCATGGTCGCTAAGCTTAATTAAAAAGTCACAGGCAAAAAAAAGCCCCTGAAGCTTTCACTTCAGGGGCTTTTTATATTTCGTCAATCTTAACGATTGCAGATGTACATTGTTACTTCAAAGCCGAAACGCATATCTGAATATTCTGGTTTAGTCCACATAGTCTTATCCTCGGGTTAATTAATGTTTGTTGATAGTGTGTCTAACAACGTTGGACACATTATGGTCAGTTACAACTAAATAATAAATAAGTGAAACCCCTGTTATCACTCAGGATTTTCCCTAGTGCTGTAATTGCTAGTACGACATGGCTATTTTCTTAGCTTTACGACGAAGTCGCAGCGCATGAATAATGTGAATAGTGAGTACTAAAGGCAGTAAAAATCCTATCAAAGCATGCAGATTAGCGACTACATCGCGAATTTCCTCATTAGCTAAGTAGTACAACAGGTAGGCAGAGAGCATTTGAAATGCCACACAAGACACTAGAATGATGCCGATGGTACGAATTTGTTTTAGCTTCCAAGTGATTGGCACATGTGAGGCCATAATAAAGCCAAAAAAGAACATCACTAAAAAAGCCGAGGCGCCATGGGCCATTAACACTGGAAATTGCCATGGGTGTTTTTCTGGACCAAAGTCCCCTTCCACCATAAACCAGCGGCTTAAGGAAAAAAAGGCAGTCCCCGTCACCCAGCTAACTGTGAACAGTGCATATAAAGTACGACGGTAAAAATTTGAAAACTTTGCTTTTATCATTATTTAGTTAACTGGCTACTAAATTTACCCTCACGGTCTAGGCAAATAAAGCTGGCGTTTAAAGAAGAAAAAATAGGCTGACTATCCTGACACAAAAAGGCCACTTTGGTTAAGGCATCAGCCAACATACATGAATCGGCAAAAACAGAAATACTAATATCGTGATTGCTGGCCTGCTTGGTCAGTGGGTTAATAATAGCGATATTACCATCTAAAAAATAATGGCCACTGGTCGCTAGTGCAGCTGCCTGCATCGGAATTTCTTTGGTTGCAGAAGATGGCGAATAAGGTATACGTAATGAGGCTGTTTGTGTTTGCCAATGTGACATTTTTAAATCACCACCAGCATTGATAATAACTTGGCAATCAGGCTCAGCCTGCGTCATTGCCTTGTCGACTGCGTAGCCTTTGGCGATGCCGCCGAGATCTATTGCTAAGGGGCGTTGAAAAGAGATTTGATTGCCAATAATTGAAATGTCCTGCCAATTACTGGTTGGGTCAAGATCTAAACCATGATTTGGTAATAAGCCAGAAGCCACTAATTCTGGGGCGATGGTAACATCGTAGAGGCCGTTAGTTAGCTCACTCAGCTGTAAAGCTAGCGTCATCACTTTAGTCATATCTTCAGACATAGTGATTGCTTGCTGATGGGCGTTACGATTTATATTACTAAGTTCACTATTGGCATTGTGAAAACTCATCTTGGTTTCCACATCTGCACAGTGTTTAAATACGTTATTCGATAAATTGATCAGCGCTTTATCACTGACATCGCCTGTGACTGATACTTCAACCAAAGTACCAAGCTGGGGTTTGCAACGGTGTAAAGTATTCAACGCAACATGCTAGGCTAGGTTTTGTAGCACTAGCTTCCAGGTATGGTTTAGTCGGTTAATACCATCAGTAATATGCCGGCAAGATAAGGTCGCACCGGAGATATTTTTGATTTGATGATCTAGTTTTAAGTGTTGGCTAAAGTTTTTGCCATGAAACTGGGCGCGCCATTTTGGGTTAGCGACTTCATAACCATAGGTTTCACGGTAAGTCATAATTTCAAAGCCTTTAACGGTACCGTCTTCGTGGTAAGCAAAAGCCATATCAATATTTTCATGCTTGCCAATGATTTGGTCGACAATAAACCAACCACCACCCTGCACTTTCCAGACATGCAGAGTTTTATTTCGAACTCGAACATCAGAAGCAGATTGAATTGCTTTCGCTTGTTGCTTAGTCAGCTCCAACGGTATTTGAGTCATTGCAGCGCCATCCCATAGCAAGTTCTTTGCTTGTTCTATGGTCAGGTACGTTTTTGCATTAACTACAAAGGCAGGAAACATCATGCTTCCTGCTGTTAAACCTAAAAACTGAGTAAACTTACGTCGATTAATCATCAATTCAATCCGCTTCTTTAATTCTTAAAATTTGGCTTTATTGGAACTCATAACCAAATGTTAAACCAACATGATAATCTTCATGTTCGTCATAGTTTTTGTTACTGTAGCCTACACCGCCGCCGCCATTGTATTGGAATAATACACCAGCTGTAGCCCACCATGTTTTTTCTGCATAGTGAATTGTTGGGCCAATGTAGTTACCACGTTGGTATTGGTCACCTAAACTGAAATCAGTTAAATCGAAGCTAGATGGTTTAACACCTTCTTCAAACTCACCATTTTCATCTACACTCAAGTAATCAGATTGATGTCTGAACTCAAGACCGACAAACCACTTTGGTTTGAAACGATATGACACACCCGCTGATAATTCTAAAGAAATTTCTTCTTCTAATACATCAGGAGATTTACGACGCTCAAATTCTACTTTTGGATTAACAACAAATACTAATGTGTCATCTAAGAAGTTCTTTTGAAAGAATAAAGTAGTTGTAAATGAATCTTGATCAATATCTGCACCATCAAGGCGGTATTGATCACGGTTTTCATAGCCTAAACCAACTGAAAAACCCATGAAATCTTTGTATGGGCTTAAAAAGTTGTACTTCATTGATAGTTCAAAACCACCATATTGAGTTTTATTGAAACGCTCACCTGCACCACCCTGAGTATCAAACATAGGCTCTAAAGTGTCATCACCACGATCTTTCATTTTGTAGTTGTGATCGAAGATCATGATTTCAGCACCGACAGTTAACTTGTCTGTGATGCCGTATTCAATTTCTGGACGAATATCATGAAACGCGTAATCATCATCCTTGCCTTTACCGATTCGACTGATACTGCTTAATTTAACTTCAACACTACCTTGTGGACGTGTATCCGTACCTTTCGCATATACCCATAAATTTTCTTCTGCTTGCGAGATAGGGCTTGCGAGTAGCATTGCACCCGTCGCAGCAGCAACTAAATGTTTAGAACTCATATTTCTTTGATCCTAGTTATGATTGATTAATGTGAATAAAGTTCCTGTCTTTATTCATGCGCCGTATTGTAAAGCTTATTACGAATCATTATCAATATTAACACCCGTTTTATATGCATTTAAGCTATACTCTGTTGCATTAAAACAACATTGAAATTATGACTTTAAAAAAATTAACACTAAGCCTCGGTTTAATTCTTAACACGTCTTTGATTGTTGCTGATGAAGTAGAAATACCTCAATCATTTCTAGCAATCGAAGCGATGTCAGTGACAGCACAAAGGCTGCAAGCATCTACCCTATTGTCAGCTCACACGGTTCATACGATAGATCAAGCTGAGCTTGAACAGAAACAGCCACGCAACTTACCTGAAGCATTAAATCAGCTACCTGGTGTAATGATTCAAAAAACAGCTAATGGTCAAGGTTCGCCTTTTATTCGTGGCTTTACTGGCTACCGTACATTGGCACTTATTGATGGTGTTCGTTATAACAATTCTGTTTACCGTGATGGCCCCAATGAATATTTTTCTTTGATTGATGTCAGTAGCTTAAGCTCAATAGAGCTATTGAGCGGCCCATCTTCTGCGTTATATGGTAGTGATGCTATTGGTGGCGCGTTAAATTTACAGACACAATCAACCAATTTTATCTCTGAAAATAGCGGTATTTTTTTTACTCATGGCTCACAATCACTTCGCTATTCAACAGCAGAAAATAGTTTTATTAGCCGAACAGAGTTAGACCTTGGACAAGGTCAACAATGGGGTTTACATGCTGGCTATAGCCGTAAAAACTTCGGCGACGTTGAAGCCGCTGACATAGGTACGCTTGATCATACTGGTTATGATGAATATGGCTTAGATCTTCGTCTCGATGTCATCTTATCTTCTCAATGGGATTTAACGCTCGTCCATCAAAACTTGAATCAGGATGATGTTTGGCGAACTCATTCGACTATTTATTCAGAGTCTTTTTCTGGCAGTGATATTGGTAGTGACTTACGTCGTTTAAAAGATCAAGAACGCCAGTTAAATTATCTAAAATTAACGGGCTATGATTTAAATGAATATATCGATGAAGCAACGCTGACTTTATCTCACCAACGTTGGCAAGAACAAGGTGACCGTATTAAAGACAGCGGTAAACGAATCTTAGACTACTTTGATTCTAATATGGTTGGCATTGACTTACAGTTAGAAAGCCACTTTAAAGATATTGCATTTACCTACGGCTTCGATTACTACTTAGACAAAGTAGATAGTGGTCGTACCGACTATTTAGCTGATGGCAGTATTGATCAGGTTAGAATCCAAGGGCCTGTTGGTGATGATTCTGAATTTGCCATTTTTGGTAGCTATGTCCAGGCACAGTTTGAGTTATCACCGAAACTCAGTGTTAATTTGAGCACCCGGTTTAGCTATGTTGATGCCGACATTGGTCGTTATGAAGATCCTATTACTAATAGTGCTGCCTCTTATCAAGATGATTGGACTAACTTATCCAGTGCCGTTCGTGCCAGCTATCAATACAGTGAGTCAACGTCGATGTGGGCAGGTATTAGCCAATCGTTCCGTGCGCCCAATATTGCTGATTTAAGTCGATATGGTAAAAGCCGCTCGACAGAAACCGAAGTGGCAGCCACCGGTTTATCACCTGAAACCTTCTTAACTTATGAAACAGGCTTTAAGTTTAAACGCGATGCACTGCAAATTGCTGGTACTTATTACTATACCCAAATAGATGATTTCATCGCCAGCACACCGACAGGTAATATCGTTGGTGGTCTTATTGAGGTTAGCAAACAAAACAGTGCTGATGGTTACATTCACGGCGTTGAGTTAGAGCTGAATTATCAAGTTAATTCCAATATATCCAGCCATATTGACTTCACTTGGTTAGAAGGTCGTTTAACACGTGATAGTTACATTAATTCATTCACTGAAGTAACCGAACCCTTTAGTCGTATTATGCCAATGACTGCACACATTAGCCTTGAATGGCAAAGTGATAATAAAGACAAATGGATAGGAACAGATCTGACCTTAGCTGCCAAGGCCGATAAATTAAGTGAAGGTGACAAAGCAGATACTCAGCGTATACCTCCTGGTGGCACTCCTTCTTATCAGCTAGTTAATATCTACAGTGGCTGGCAGGCTAATACCAATTTGATGCTAACACTACAGCTTAATAATATATTTGACGAAGCTTATCGCAGTCATGGATCTGGCTCTAATGAACCTGGTCGAAACTTAGTTTTAGGAATGAAAGCGAGCTTCTAAGATGATGCCGTTTGAGCAGTGGCTTTTTTAGTCGCTGCTTTTGTTGCTTTATTCTTTACTAAATATGGTAATAAAAACAAGTATAGTCCAGTAATCCACAGCACTAATAAAATGATGGCGGCAGGCAAAAATAATCCTAATTTAGCGGCATCA
>MAAI01000069.1:12838-81673 GCA_002163115.1 Methylophaga sp. 41_12_T18
ATGTTCCATCATGTAAGGTTTCAATAAAGTCAGAACGTCGATAAGCAACTTGTAGTATTTCACCAGAAGCATAATCAAGTTGAATTTCCCACTGATTATCCGCTTGTACTTTAATCACGCCTTTACCAGGACGAACATCTAAGCGTTTAATATCCTGCCAACCAGTAATGCCCGCCTGTTCAACGCTTTTCGCTATCGTTAGAATTTGTTCAAATTCAAGTTGTGAACTGCGTGAATCCGTTTTAATTGTTGGCGGCTGCACCCAATCTAAATCTTTCTTAAGAATCAGTAAGATACCACTAATTAAAACAATAAGAATCGGTAAAGCACAAATAATTGCACCCCAATTGTGAATTTTACGGTTTACTCGATTCCACTTAATTTTCATAATCACTATCTATCTTGAATTTGGCTGATGGGCTAAAACAGGCGTAATAAATTAACAGTTGAAGCGATAAAAGACCAGTTTAAATATAAATAGTTCTCACTTAGAACTAGAAACTATCGAGAAAGTAATTTCAACGATAACTGCTCGACTATCTTGCCCATCGCCTGCGTTAACACTGTTAAATCGGCAGCATCAATAATGTAAGGCGGCATAATGTAGACAAGGTTGCTAAACGGTCTTATCCATACACCTTGTTCAACGATAAACTTGGGCAACCAATCCATTTGATCATCCAACTTTTGCTTAAGCTCGATAACACCAATCGCGCCTTTCACTCTGACCTGCTTCACTAACGCTAAGTCTTGATACGGCATGAGTTCTGCCAGCAACTGTTGCTCGATATCAGCAACTTGCGTTTGCCAATCTGACTCAGCTAACAATGCCAGACTCTCATTCGCAACACGACATGCCAATGGGTTGGCCATAAACGTTGGCCCATGCATTAATACGCCACTCCCATCAGCGGCAATACCTTGGGCAACTTGTCGACTACATAAAGTGGCAGCAAAACTCATATAACCACCCGTGATGGCTTTTCCTACACAGAGAATATCCGGCACTATCTGCGCTTGTTCGTAAGCAAATAAGCTTCCAGTTCGACCAAAGCCCGTTGCGATTTCATCTAAGATCAGCAATACATCATATTGATCACATAAAACCCGTATTTGGCGTAAATATTCAGGACAATAAAAGCGCATGCCACCAGCACCTTGCACTAAGGGTTCAATAATGACTGCCGCTAGCTCATCATGATTGTTTTTAATCAGATCTCTAAATTCAGCGATATCTTCATCTTGCCAGTCTTCATCAGACTCACAGGTTGGCAGCGGTGCAAATAAGTGTTTTGGTAATATCTGCTCGAACATACTGTGCATGCCATTAACCGGATCACATACCGCCATCGCACCAAAACTATCACCGTGATAACCACCACGAACCGTCAATAACCGTTGTTTTTTAGTTTGGCCTTGGGCAAAAAAGTATTGAATCGCCATCTTGATTGCGACTTCAACAGATACCGAACCAGAGTCAGCAAAAAACACATGTTGTAATGGCTCTGCTGTCATCTCGATTAACTTACTGGATAAATCAATCGCCGGTTGGTGGGTTAAGCCACCAAACATCACATGTGACATCTGATCAATTTGATCTTTAGCCGCTTGGTTTAAGCGTGGATGATTGTAACCATGAATCGTTGACCACCATGAGGCCATGCCATCAATGATTTCACGGCCATCTTTTAAGGTTAAACGCACACCATCAGCCGACACCACTTCATGAATAGTCGATGGGTAAGCAGCGCTGCTATAAGGATGCCAAATATGGTCAGCATCAAATTGTAGATTTTCTGTTTCAGTCATAGGCCGAGATCATAGCAGTAGTTGACTGAAATACGTTATTAATCATTAACTAAAAACGCTGAGCTATTTATTTATTAGCTCGAAGGCGTATGCTAATAGATAGAGTGACTTATCCTAATATTTATGGACGATAATTATGGGGCAGGAAATTGCTAAATCACGTTTTACCACCGATGATTTTGCTCAGTTTCATCATAAGTTAAGCATTGAAACTCAATTGCTCAAACAATGCATTGAGCAGCAAGCTTGTTCTAATTCATCGTTTGTCGCTGGCTTAGAACTAGAGGCTTGGTTGATCGATCAATACATGCGCCCCTCGCCAATCAATGAACGTTATCTACTAGCACTCAATGATCCACTCGCCAGTGCTGAACTCGCTAAGTTCAATGTTGAACTCAATACCGAACCGTTAGCGTTAACTGGTTCTATGTTTGCACAGCTGTATCAACAATTAGAGCAACTGTGGTCTGATGGCCAAGTGCACGCCCATACCCACAATGCCAAGATGTTGATGATAGGTATCTTGCCTACTATCAAACAAAGCGATCTCTGCCTGAGTAATATGTCAGACCTAAATCGCTACCGTGCTCTTAACGAGCAAATCCTCCGCTCCAGAGGTAAGCCGATCCACTTAGAAGTTACCGGTGTTGAGCATTTAGAACTAGAACATCATGATGTGATGTTAGAGTCGGCGGCAACCTCGTTACAGCTTCATACCAAGGTACCACTAGACCTTGCCCATCATTATTACAATGCATCGATTATTGCTTCAGCCCCGATGGTCGCCTTGTGTGCCAATTCCCCCTATTTATTTGGTAAAAACCTGTGGCATGAGTCACGCATTCCTTTATTCGAACAAGCCATTGAAACCGGTGGCTATGCAGGTGTGGCACATGGGCCATTAAGACGAGTCAGTTTTGGCACAGGCTATGCCAAGCACTCGATCTTTGAATGCTTCAATGAAAACCTTGAACACTTCCCCGTATTACTGCCGGCCAAATTAGGGCCCTCTTCACAAAAACTAGATTATTTACGGTTGCACAATGGCACTATTTGGCGCTGGAACAGGCCCTTAATAGGCTTTGATAATGATGGTACACCTCATATCCGTATTGAACATCGATCACCTGCTGCCGGACCTACCGTTATAGATACGATTGCCAATACTGCATTTTATTATGGTCTGGCTAAATCTATTTGCGATGAGCTAACTCAAACCACGATTGAAACGCCATTTTCTCAGGCGAAAGACAACTTTTACCAAGCAGCACGGTTTGGGTTAGAGGCTCATATTCATTGGAATGCTCAGCCATCACAACGTATCTATCATTTAATTGCAACCCAGCTTATCGATCGGGCAATAGCGGGTTTACAGTCGTATGGTATTGCTGACAGTGAGATTACTCCACTGATGAGCATCATCCGTGACCGAGTGCAAAACAAACAAAATGGCAGTGTCTGGCAACAGCGTTATATCCAACAAGTAAAGCCAGATTTTACTGAAATGACACAACGCTACTTCTTTCATCAGCAGTCTAATATACCGGTGAGTCAATGGAACATTCAATAAACGTCCAGTTAGATCACCTTGACACTATTCCTGACGGTTTACTCACTGTCTCAGCGACCGACTTGCATACCCTTTTACCTAGGCCAACCTTAATCAATTTGCCCGGAAAACATCCTGAGCCGTTATTTGTATCAGTGCTGTTGCATGGTAATGAAACAACCGGCCTGCTTGCCATTCAGCAACTATTAAAATGTTATCAAAGCCAATCATTACCTCGCTGTTTATCAATATTTTTTGGTAATATTGATGCCGCTAAACTCGGCCTGCGACGCTTAGATGGCCAAGTTGATTACAACCGTACTTGGCCAGGAACGCCACTCAGTCCCTGTCCTGAAACAGTGATCATGCAAGATGTGGTCGATATCATGAAGCAGAAGTCAGTGTTTGCCAGTATTGATGTCCATAACAATACCGGTTTAAATCCTCATTACGCCTGTGTCAATAAGCTGGATGATGCCTTTTTACAACTGGCGACACTGTTTGGTCGGTTTGTTGTGTACTTCACTCGACCGCAAGGCGTGCAATCCTCTGCCTTTGCAGATATCTGCCCTGCTGTCACCTTGGAATGTGGCCGGCCTGGTCAGCAATATGGTGTTGAACATGCGGTTGAGTTTTTGAACAGTGCATTGCATCTCGATCATTTTCCACAGCAGCCGGTGCATCATCAAGATATCGATCTGTATCACACTGTAGCCCAAGTCAAAATTAAACCCGAAGTCGCCTTCAGTTTCTCTGATCCACAGGCCGATTTATTACTGGATCCAGACCTAGAAAAACTCAACTTCACCGATGTAAATACCCATACCATTATCGGCCGTTGGAACTCTGATCAACCTATCCCCGTGCAAGCCATGGATGAAAATGGCCATGATGTCAGCGGCCGTTTTTTCGAAATCATCGAGCAACAACTGGTTATAAGCAGAGCGACTATGCCATCAATGCTCACGCTTGATGAAAGAGTGATTAAACAAGATTGCTTATGCTATTTGATGGAAAGGTTAGCCATATAAAAAAGCCCACGCTAATTGCTTAGCGTGGGCTTTTAAATAAGTATTTATTAAATTACTTTGTCGTAATCCATAATGCATGAATAACGGCAGGTAGATAAAGGAAAAAACACAATACAATATTAATGATTAAATCTTTACCTGCACCTTTTTTTAAAAATACTGCTAACGGTGCTAAGAAAATAGAAATGACGATCAGAACTAACTTGTTATCCACGAATTTTATCCTTTAAAAAATTGAATTTTATCTGCTACTTAGTCACGCTAAAGCTTTCACCACAACCGCAGGCTGAAATTACATTAGGGTTATTAAATTTAAAACTTTGATTTAAACCTTCTTTTACAAAATCCAATTCCATATCATTTAATAAAGGCATGCTCGAATCGTCAACCACAACCTTGACGCCATCTTGCTCAATCACCGTGTCATTGTCGGCCACTGTTTCGGCAAAATCTAACGCATAACTATAACCAGAACAACCGCTTTCAGTGACACCAATGCGTAAACCGATCGCCGTTTCTTTTTTAGCAACCATGGTTTGTATTCTTGCTACAGCTGTTGCTGTTAATGTAATCATTAGGATATTACCTATCTGTTAGAGGGTTAAACAATAATAAATATTAGACTCATAAACGTCATCAAAAATGCATGACTGCTTAACTATTTGTTAACAGCCAAAATCTAGCCATCAAAATATCGTTAACGTTGATTCTTATAAAGTAGTTTGAACTAGATCATGTCAAATTTAATGACAGCATCCGCTGTTTTATTTTTCTTATCTTCATGCGCTTGTACTACTTGCGCTAAGGATATGCCATCAAGATAAGAACTAATTTGATCACTCAAACTCTGCCATAACTCATGACTGAGACAAGCCATACCGTTGTGACAATTAGATTTACCTTCACACTGGGTATTATCTACTTTTTCATCAACAGCAGAAATCACATCTAACACCGTAATTTCATTGGCAGTACGACTTAGTCGATAACCACCACCAGGGCCACGTGAGCTACTGACTAAGCCCTGCTTTCTTAAGCGTGAAAATAACTGTTCTAGATAAGATAAAGAGATGCCCTGACGTTCAGAAATGTCAGCAAGGGTAATTGAGCCTAGCTCAAAATTCAGACTCAAATCTAACATGGCCGTGACTGCATAACGACCCTTTGTTGTTAACCGCATAAAAATACCCTTGGAAAAATATGGGTATTAGTTTTCCATACCCGAGTATTTTAGTCAACTTTTCCGTTATTTTGTTGCTGCTGTTGTAAATCACAGCCATCTAATTCAGGCATATCAACCTCTGGACACTCGCCGCCGAGCTTATGAATAGTATCCGCCATGGCATCAACCCGTTTATCCATTGCTTGAATATGTTCAATAAGGCCATGAATAGCTGCAGCAACAGGATCGACTTCAGCACTAGATGTGCCGTAGGCATCAAAACCAACTGCTTGAGCGAGTTTTTGCTGTTGTTTTTTGTCTTCGGTTAAATCTGTTCTAACCACTCGGCCAGGCACACCAATGACGGTTTGATTGGCATCAACATCTTTAACAACCACAGCGTTTGAGCCAACTCGAACACCTTCCGCTAGGAAAATAGGCCCGAGTACTTTGGCTCCTGCTCCCACCACCACATTATTGGCTAAGGTTGGATGACGTTTACCTTCTTTCCACGAAGTGCCACCTAAGGTCACACTGTGATACAAAGTACAGTCATCGCCGATTTCAGCTGTTTCACCAATCACCACCCCCATGCCGTGATCGATAAAGAAACGCCGACCAATTTTAGCAGCAGGATGAATTTCAATTCCCGTTACCCAACGACTGATTGTTGATAAAAAGCGAGCAAGCCACTTTAGATCACACCGCCATAACCAATGGCTTAAGCGATGAACTTGAATAGCTTGAACACCTGGATAAGTCGTACAAATTTCAAAAAAATTGCGTGCAGCAGGATCACGATCAAAAACACAGTTAATGTCTTCTTTAATACGTTGCCACAAGGTCAATTCTTCTGTCATCTTTACTTTCCTTTATATGTTTCTGCTGCACGCAATATACCATGCATAATCTGTAACTCATTACGATCGAGATCAGCTCGATTAAATAACCGGCGTAACCGTCGCATTAAGTTTCTTGGGTTTTCAGGATCTAAAAAACCAATTTCCGTTAAACTTTGTTCGAAATGGCTATATAAATGTTCCATATCATCAGCAGCCACCGCTTCTCTATTTTCACCGACACGGCCTACTTCAATGCTTGGGTCAAAAGTCATTTTGAGTTCATAAGCACAGACCTGTACAGCCGCAGCTAAGTTCAATGAACTGTAGTCTGGGTTGGCAGGAATATTAATCAAATGCTGACACTTATCTAACTCATCGTTTGATAAACCAGAATGTTCACGACCAAATACAATCGCAATTTGAGCATCATCACCGGCTTGTTGAATTTGTGCCACCGCTTCACGTGGATTAACCACCGGCACCGGCAAGTGACGCAAGCGGGCACTCATGCCATAAACTTGATGACAACCAGCAATAGCGGATTCTAAACTGTCATGCACTGTTGCCTTAGCTAATACATCATCAGCCCCTGAAGCTCTTGCTGTTGCTTGTGCATCAGGATAAATCTTCGGTGTAACCAAATGTAAATTTGATAAACCCATGGTTTTCATTGCACGGGCAGCTGCACCGATATTGCCAGGATGGGTTGTGCCCACCAGCACAAAGCGAATGTTATCCAACGTTGTCATTTAATTTCCTAGTAATAAACATGGCATCACCGTAACTAAAAAAGCGATATTTATTTGTAATTGCGTGTTGATAAGCATTCATCACATTATCTCGACCAGCAAAGGCCGATACCAACATTAATAAGGTTGATTCTGATAAATGAAAGTTCGTGATCATCGCATCGACACTTTTGAACTGATAACCGGGATAGATAAAAATATCGGTTTCACCGGAATAAGGAATGATACAGCCATTGCGAGATGCACTTTCTAATGCCCTAACACTCGTCGTGCCCACCGCAATAACGCGGCCACCTCGTGCTCGGGTTGCTTTGATCTTTTCACAAACTTCAGCGGTGACTTCGATACGCTCAGAATGCATATGATGAGTTTTAATATCATCAACACGCACCGGCTGAAACGTGCCCGCACCGACATGTAAAGTAACTTGTGCTGAATCAATGCCCATCTCAGCAATGGTATCTAACATCGCTTGGTCAAAATGCAAACCTGCCGTTGGCGCAGCGACTGCACCAATATGTTGAGCATAAACCGTTTGATATCGATCTAAATCATCTTTAGCCACATCACGTTCTATATAAGGCGGTAACGGCAAGCGACCGTGTTCTTCCAATGCTGCTACGACATCATCAACATGAAAGTAAATTTCGAATAAAGCATCGTGGCGACCTAATACTTCAGCGTCGAGTTTATCTTCTAATAATAAATGCACACCAGCGCCAGGTGACTTGCTACTGCGGACATGAGCCAGGACTCGATGTTGATCTAAAACCCGCTCCACCAGCACTTCAACCTTGCCACCGCTCTCCTTTTTACCTTTTAAACGCGCTGGAATAACCTTAGTATTATTAAACACTAACAGGTCGTCTTTTTGTAAAAACGTTGGTAAATCAACAAATTGCTGATCAGACAGATTACCAGTCGCTCCCTCTAAAGAAAGTAAACGACTTTCTGTGCGGTGCTTGGATGGAAATTGAGCAATTAGCTCAGGCGGTATTTCAAATTGGAAGTCAGTACGTTGCATGCCATGATCATAACAAAAGCGAAATCAAAAGCCATTGCAATCTATTAAATCTAAATTAATGCTTCCCTAAATCAGGCGGGATGGCTATAATCTCTCGCTTGAATTTGCCGGGGTGGCGGAACTGGTAGACGCGCTGGATTCAAAATCCAGTTTCTTCGGAAGTGGGGGTTCGATTCCCCCCCCCGGTACCAAATTCAACTTAAAAAAAAGCGAGTTCTTAACTCGCTTTTTTTATGCCTAAAATTTACCAACTAACATCCCGTACCAAATTCATATCATTACTATTAGCAATGACAAGTTTGTTAGCCATCCAATCCTACGTAATAAACTGAGCTGCGGTATTCCATTTCCTAAGTTTATCTAAGCTAATGATTATTTCAAAGCTACCTATATCCACAATCACTGTAAAAACTAAGCCGTAGACGCTTGTTCCTTAAACTGACTAACCAATAAATCAAACACCACTGATGCAAATTGTTTTTCTTTATTAGGATCAGATAATAGCTGCAGCTTCTGATTATCGTGAGCTTCTCCACCACCCAATATTGCATCCATCAGTGCAACCGGGAAATCACCCAACATCGCTTGCTCAGTATTGTTATTAAAGATCTGATCCATGACTAACTTGTTTTCGCTTACCTTATCTTTAATAGTATGAGCGTAATTTACCAAGTCATTCTTGGTTAGTTCATCGGTAATAAATAGCTCATTTAAGCGGTTGATGATCTGCGACAAAAACTCTTCTTTTTTATCTTTGGCTTTTGCTGTTCCAGCTTCATCCCCAGGTGTTAGATAGCCTGCTGCATCTTCCCGTAGCTTCAAGTCTTGTTGGCGAATAGCTGACAAGCGGTAATGACTAAGCACGACATTATCTAAATTAACATCCTCATCTTCGACTATCGCCTCTCGTAACATCGGCCGAAGGTTTCTTGCATACAGACTAAGTTTTTCTAACTCTTTATTATCGTAATCAACAATCTGCGACATAAATTCATAAAAACGAACAAAAGTACCCAAGTCCTTCTTAAAGATTTCCAGGGCATCTTTTTCTTGCTTACAGTCTTTAAAGCTATTTTCTGCGTTAGCAATTAATACGGTATCACCTGTTTTCTTAGTCCGCTCAAACATGTCCTTAGCCTGCTTAAATGCCTCCACAGCTAATTTATAGCGCTTTTGCCACCGCTCTACTGCGGGCTTGCAGATATTGGCAATGGCAGCGCTACTTTTACTCTTAACAAAGAAGGCCTCACAAAACTGCTCAACTTCTTGCCACTGAAAAATATTGGCTGCACGCAACTTATCAAATAAATCAAAAATCAGATCAGGATTAGAGACATCTTCTAACTCAGCCGTTTGGAAATAGGGCTGAAATGAGGAAAGTATATCTTCAGGATCATTAAAGAAGTCTAAAACATAGGTACCGGTTTCAGCTTTACCAGGAAACGTTCGGTTCAAACGGGACAGTGTTTGCACGCATTCCACCCCACCCAGTTTTTTGTCTACATACATCGCACACAACTTAGGTTGGTCAAAGCCCGTCTGAAACTTATTGGCCACAATCATGACTTGATAATCATCACTATTAAAGGCTTTTCGCATATCGCGACCTTTAAGGTTTGGATTCATATTAGTTTCAGTAAACTTCTCTCCAATGAGATCTTCAGAATTAGGATCTTTATCGTTGAATTCGACTTCACCTGAAAAGGCCACCATCGCATGTATTTTCTGATAGCCCTTGCTGACAATGTATTTATCAAACGCTAACTTATAACGCACCGCTTCTTTACGTGAGCTGGTCACCACCATGGCTTTCGCTTGCCCACCAAGTAGTCCCATAACATTATCTTTAAAGTGCTCAACAATCACCTGTACTTTCTGGCTGATGTTGTAATCGTGCAAACGCACCCACTGATTCAGTTTTACCTTAGCTTTTTTACTCTCTACCTCTTCATCACTGCCATCTATCTTCATAGCCAAGTTATAGGCTACTTTATAGTTGGTGTAATTCTTCAACACATCGAGGATAAAGCCCTCTTCAATAGCCTGACGCATGCTGTACACATGGTAGGCTTCGGGCTTATTGGTTTTTGAAGGTTGCTCATCAGGCTTTGGCAGACGACCAAACAACTCTAAGGTTTTGGTTTTAGGTGTTGCAGTAAAGGCTAAGTAACTAAGGTTGCTAGAAGCACGACGAGAAGCCACAGCAGCATCTAAAATATCATCGCTAGTAAGCTCTTCATCGTCCTCTTTCGAGTCAATCATCAGCACTTCTTTCAACTGACGTGCCGTGCTGCCTGTTTGGGAGCTATGAGCCTCATCAGCAATGACCACATAGTTTCGCTCTTTCAAGCTGACACTGTTTTCAATCGCTTTTAATACATAAGGGAAAGTTTGAATGGTAACGATAATAATCGGCTGTGAGCTTTCCAAGGCACTGGCCAGTTTTTCTGACTTTGAACCATTGCCTTCCTCTCGGTTAATGCGTCCGACCACACCTTCTACCGAAGTGAATTGAGAAATCGTTTCTTGTAACTGATCATCCAGCACCGTTCTGTCCGTCACCACAATCACCGAATCAAACAGCTTGTTACCTTCTGCCGTATGAATAGCCGATAACTGGTGAGCAGACCAAGCAATAGAATTTGATTTACCCGAACCCGCACTATGTTGGATCAAGTATTTATGACCAGGGCCTTCAGTTCGAGCGGCATCCACCAGCTGACTAACCACGTCCCATTGGTGATAACGAGGAAAGATTAGCGTTTCTTTCTTAAACTGTCGCCCTTCCCAGTCTTCTTTTTCTTCAATCTGTAAATGTACAAAGCGAGCAAGAATATTTAACAGGTTATCCGGCTGTAATACCTCATTCCACAAATAATCAGTCGCGTACTGATTAATGTCTTCGGGCACATCATTACCTGCGCCACCTTCTTCTGTGCCTTTGTTAAATGGTAAAAAGAAAGTTTCATCGCCTTCCAAACGTGTAGCCATATACACTTCATATTGGCTAACCGCAAAATGCACCAATGCACCGCGTTTAAAGGTTAATAACGGCTCTGGCTTTTTGGTGACAGGATCAATAGCAAAGCGCGTTGTTTTATATTGTTTAATAGCATTTTGAACTGCCTGCTTAAATTCAGACTTTAACTCCAGCGTTGCCACCGGCAAGCCATTCACAAACAACACCAAATCTATACGCCATGCTTTGGCTTTTTTACCGGTTGTCGCTAACTCTTCCTCGTTCGCCCAAGGCGAATACACCAACTCAGGTACCACGCGTAAACGATTCTGTTTATATCGTGCAAGGGTCTCGGGATTTAAATCATGTTCAGGTTTAAACTGACACAAACTAAAACGGGTACCGCGATCACGTAACTCATGACGTAATACCCCCAAAGTACCAAAAGTCCGCATCTCTTTATTAGCAGCATTGGGATCCGCTTTATTAAGCTGTGAAGCAACGCGTTCTAAAAACGTCTGCTCAGGGTTATTGGGATATAAACCACAAAACTTTTGCCATTGCTCATCCTGAGTCTCTTTAACAAACCCTAATACATCTTCTTCGTACAGGGCCAATTCGCGATTATATTTTTTCGGATCGCCCAATAACCAGCCTTTATCAAGCAACTGCTGAATCATATCGTTTTGAAAGACAAACTCCGTCGATTTATCACCACCGTAATACTTAGCCATGCTTTAACATCCATTTATTCCTCATTAGAGTAATGAGTTTTTTCGTTATACTCAGGCAAGCACCTGAATATCTCATTCGTTCCTAGTCCACTATCTATATCAACACGTTCAACTGGCCGTTTAACACCTTCAACCTGCCAACGTTTAATTGCAAAGTTCACTAAACGACGTTCTCGTATATCGAAGAAAGCCTGATAAACCATGAACCAGTAACCTTTTACATTACGACTGTATAGCTTAGCATCATCAATTTTTTGTTTTGCCTTTTCAAAATCTTGCTTAAGCTCTCGAATCATTAAGGTATTTGGTTGAGCCTTTGAGTCTTCAAAGTAATTATCCAATTTAGTTTCAATACGATCATCACTCACTTTAATATTGATGGTTTCCATCAAAATAATAAAGTTACCTAATCTTCTCTTATTTATATCAAGATCATCTTTATCCTGAATAATGGAACCTTCAGCCTTTGCCCAGATGTGTTCGCGATGATAGAAGTCGTTTGGTGATACCTTATCCCTTGCCGCTAAGAACCTTGGCAACTGAGAAGCCTGTCTGTTTTCACTTAGCAAACTATCTTCATAACTTCCCAAAAAGTACTTCAATCCCTGCCACTTGTAATAATCGCCTGCCTCATCTTTGTCCAAGGTGAGGTATTTCACAAAGTCATAATCACTGGCATTGTCTTCAATAAACTTAACTAACTTTTCACGTAACAAGCCAAGTTCTGACAAGACATTTGGATTTTCACGTGTCAGAAAAGCACCTTGGTAATACTCAAAAGCCATTCCAAATAATTCACCCTGCCCCGTATCATTACGGTTAGCAACACCTGCAATGTAATATCTAAAATTAAGTTTTTCCAAAACGTCTAATATCTCTGCTCGCTTATCCGCATTCTTCTCTTTACTAAATACCGCGACTATCAGTGGAAGGATGGATGCATTGGCGGGATGTAAGGCTATTCGTTGTAAAACTATTTTTTCTTTATCGCTTAGTTCCGAAGAGCCTGAATCAAATAGATAGGCATAGGTTTTTGCTGTATTAGTAATAAACTCGACAAATGCCGCTAACTCTTGCCAATGTTGTACATCATCTGGTGGGCATACACGTTTTAAGTTGTCATAAACGTGATAACTTTTTGATTTATTGTAGTCTTTGAATACAATCCAACAAACTCGTAAGAAACGATTCTCATCATCGTTACTCGTGTAATCGGCAGTATTCAATGACTCTAGTAACACAGGCCAGTTATCATTTACTTTACGATTTAAATCATTCACGTCATGACGACCCGCAAAATAAATTAAATAGTTTTTAATTTTCTCTAATTCACTTAACGGCTTACCTCGGTTATTAATCACCTCAAACATAATGCCTATCTCAGCGTCTTTCTTTGGTGCATACAGTAGAAAGCCTAATTTCTCCGTAACCGCTAGGTATATACCTTCTAAAGCGGTGTCTACTTGGTCATTTAAGTAGTTATCAAATTGAGTCGCTGCATCAACGATATTCTGGTCAGCTTTATTTTTAATTTTTTGGTTTCTCAGCTGACCTTCTATTAGCACTTCGTGAAAAAGAGGGTCTCTAGTCACGCCCAGCTGAAGTTGATAACGGGTATTGCCAGTTTCGATACCGGAACGAACATATATAGCCTCTATTTCAGATAAAGGCTGACCATTTAAAAGCTCTATTCCTTTGGTTCTTACCATTCTTAATAAGCAAGACATAAAGATCACGAGTGATGTAATTCTCTGCTGACCATCAACCAAATCAAATACAGCGCTATCACCGTTTTGACTGGCAACTACGGTTCCAGTGAAATGGCGGTGATTTTGAGTGATAATCTGTGCAATATCACCAATAAGATCTACACGCTGCTCTTCCTCCCATGAATAACCACGTTGGTAATCGGGAACACTTAGTTGACGTTTCCCTGAGTCAAAAATATCTTTTAATGTTAATAGTTCATAGGCTTGGTTACTCATGCTACTTCCTTGTTTTTTGCAGCCTCAAGTGCTTGCCAGTTTCTCACATCTATTTTTCCGGTGACGGCTGCTGAGATAATAGCTGTACGACGCTCGGCTTGAAGGGTTATAAGATCATTAGCCTTCGTTTCCAGACTATCGTATTGACTCAATGTGTCGGTTAGATATTTGGATATATCCACTTGCTCACTTATAGAAGGAAATGCGCCACCAATCTTAAGTAGATTTTGAATTGATAATCGTCGAAGTGCAGCACCTTTCACAAAGCTCTCAACTTGCTCAACGACAACTCCACTCTGTAAAAGAAAGTCCAAATATTCAGGTATCACTCTAGAGCGATCAGGTCGAACAATAATCAAAGAAGAGGCCACCACAAAGTCAATACCTCTAGGCGTAATTGCAGTTTGACCAATTGTTCCATCTTTACTAAAAAGAATGTCACCCGAAAAAGGCATACAGCCAGTTTTAACCAGATATTGATAACTTTCAGGTGTAGTTAGCAACGCATTTTCAAAATTAATAGCGCCCTTTTTTATATCGGTAATTGATACGAAATAATGTTCTCCGCCATCTGTTTCTGGAGATACATGTGCCCCATCCGTTATTTCAAGACACTTATGTTTAATCATACAAACATCCCAATGCTCCGGCACTTCACCTAACCACTCAACACCTGAGTCTCGCATGGGGGCGTTGGGGTTGAGGCCTTTGGTGACAGCATGGCTGATCACGGCTTGGCGTTTTTCTTTTAACAGTTTGATCAACTGTTGTTGTTTTTCGATCAGAGTGTCGATTTTGGCGGTTTCGTGGTCGAGGAAGGTGGCAATTTTTTCAGCCTCTTTATACGAAGGAGCCAGCAAAAAGGCGCTATTGATTAATTCCTGATTAAGAATCCTCGCCCCATAGATATTGGTTGATGCATTCTCAATCACAAACTTCGGCAACGCATAATACAAGTAAGAAAGGGGTAACGAACCGCCTTCCAAGAAGGATGCTATTGCTTCATTGGTGTACATATCTTGACTAGCAAATGAAACCGCACCTACAGATAACTTAAAGCTATACAGTAATGACCCTTTGGGTGAAATATCCATTGAAGCTACCTTAGCGGCCTCATCGGAGATATTCTTGGCTGTACGCTCTATGTATTTGCCTTTCAAATCTGAAATATTTGCCCATAAATTGTCACCAATAAAATTTGCATCAACTTTGGTAGGCGGCGTCCACCCGACTTGAAAAGGCGCTAGATATTTCACCTTGCTAACTACCCAATCACGCGGAATTACATCCAGCCACTCAACACCTGGTTCTTTATACTCAGGATAAGGTGCATACGAAGCTCCCATTACGAATGCACCTCTTGCAGCAACTTCATAATCTCAGTTGAAACCTTATCCAAATCCGCATCAATATCCACTAAATTCCTCGGTGGCTGATACTGATAAAAATGGCGGTTAAAGGGAATTTCGTAGCCGACGATACCGACTTGTTGATCCTTGTCATCTTTCTTGCTGGCATCGATCCACGCATCGGGCACATGAGGCTGCACTTCTTTTTTGAAATAGGCTTCATTGAGATCATTGACTGCTTGTGATGGATCAAGCGCTACATTTTCGTTATCACGCAGATCGCCATCGGCTTTAAATTCAACGATGTTGCCATCAACATTGAATAAGCCATAAATTGGATTGGCGTCGGTGTTCTTGTGTACTTTCTTGACAACTTTTTCTGCTGCTGGGTTTTTCCAGCTCACTGCCGTGGTAATTTGTTTTTTCTCTTTGGCTTCTAATTTAATGTCTTGACCATTGCAGGCGGCTTTAATGGCAGCTTCATAACCATTCATATCATCATGCTGATCGCTGCCGATGCTTTGTTGTAGTTGTGTGGCTTTGAGCAGAATTTGTTTTTGGTCTATCCACGTTTTGCTACTTAACACGTCTTTGATTTTTGCTTCTTTTAAATCACTGAAATGGGCTTTCAGGTGTTTACGAATCTCGGCTTCGTGTTCTGCTAAAACACCGTAGTTGTTACAGTCGGCATCATCCGACCAGTTTTGGCTATAGGTATCATAGATCCATTTCATCGGTGCATTTAAGGGCTTGGCAGCAAAGCGTAACTCGGCAATGTGTTCATCACTAAATTGATAACTTTCACGTAATGGCCGTTCAATAGTGATACGGCGATAGCCAAATTCATGAGTGGCGAAGATTTTGCTGGCAAAGGTTTTCGGTGCTTCCACTTTCGGATTAGCTGACTGACGACCACGATTACTTTTTTGCTCTGCTGGTTTATCGAGTTCTGTTGCATCGACTACTTCAAACTCACCAAACGTTCGGGTGATAAGTGCAATGTCATCACTGCTCATTTCATTACGTTTAGAACCGAGTGATTTACGCATCTTGCCGCACAGATTCACACCGTTAATTAGTTGAACTTTGCCTTTGCGTTGTGTGGATTTTTTATTCGATAATATCCACACATACGTAGCGATACCGGTGTTGTAGAACATGTCGGTTGGTAAGGCGACGATAGTTTCTAATAAATCAGCTTCTAAAATATATCGACGTATTTCAGATTCACCCGAGCCTGCTCCACCAGTAAATAACGGTGAACCATTGAGGATGATACCGATACGGCCGCCACCTTCTGATCCATCACGTAGTTTACTGATCAAGTGCAATAAGAATAATAAGGAACCATCAGAAACACGGGGCACACCCGGGCCAAAGCGACCCTCAAAACCTTTGAGGGTGTTTTCATCTTTGATAGTCGATTCAATTTTTTTCCAATCAACACCAAACGGTGGATTGGAGAGCATGTAATCAAACTTGTCAGCATAGAGCTGATCATTCGATAAGGTGTTACCCAGTTTGATATTGCCGACCTCTTGGCCTTTGATCAGCATATCGGCCTTACAGATCGCATAGCTTTCAGGGTTCAGTTCCTGACCAAAGGCACGCATGACGGCTTGTGGATTTAACTCGTGTACATACTCCATACCCGAGGACAAAAAGCCGCCTGTTCCGGCTGTTGGATCATAAATAGTACGAATGATGCCTGACTTGGTTAAAGCATCATCATCTTCCATAAATACCAGTGAAGTGGTGAGACGAACAATATCTCGTGGCGTAAAGTGTTCTCCGGCTGTGTCATTTGAACTTTCAGCAAAGCGGCGGATTAGCTCCTCAAACACCAAGCCCATGTCATGATTGGAGATGGCTTTAAGGCTGAGATCAGCTGTTCTGACTTTTTGGACTATCTTATAAAGTAAGTCAGCATCATTAAGCAGGCCGATAAACTCATCAAACTTAAAGTGTTCAAAAATTTCACGGGCATCTTTGGAAAAGCCTTGAATATAACTTTCAAGGTTGGCTTTTATGCCTGCCTCACCCAGTTTGGATAGATCCATTTTTGATGTATTAAAAAAGCTTAGGTCACTTGCCCTCAGTAACAGTTTTTCTTGCGCCTGTTCAGGCAAGTTCATCTGCTGTACTTTTTCGTATTCGGTTAATACCGCTACTTTGTTTTGCTCTAAAACACATTCCAAACGGCGCAATAGAGTAAATGGAAGAATCACTCGACCATATTGAGACTGTTTTAAGTCACCTCGTAATAAATCTGCTAATGACCAAATATAGGCTGCGAGGTTGTTAGAGGCTTGTGACATGTATGTTTCCGTTATGTTGTATTTTTAATATGAAATCTTGTTGCTTTAAAGTATTAGTCAGTTTCAATTTCTTTTAGTGTTTGGCCTTGTTCGTTTTTCCAACAGTCCTGACCGTTACGAGATGAGCCTGCTAACAATGAGGCTGCACCAGATGGACTACTAAATAAATAATTTTTTAGAAAAATATAGTTATCCTCATTTTCAACAATAACTTCATCAGCAATCAATTTTTTACATATCTCTTTTTTATTGATTTTTAAGCTCTTTGCTATCGTTTTTGTCATTTCTGAGTTTTTATATACAAGGAAGCCATCACTTACTTGGTTACCGTATGCATTTTTATTAAGTAAACGTAATCTTGAAAGCTCGTTATCATTTGAGATGGCACTAGTAGCGTATGGCTCTAAGGTTTTATGGCCTAAGGCTCCGAGTAATATTCGGACATTGTCAGCAAATTCGTTCATTGCATCACGATCAGCACGTGGCAGCGTCGGTTTATTCGAAGCGGCAGCATTGTGGAGATGATAGCGATTAATGTCTTTAGCTTGTTCTATCAAGATCGCTTCAAGGTATTTTACATGTGACTTGGTTAAGCTTTCGTCTTTATTGGTAAAGCAGATGACTTCATTCCAAAAGTCTTTATTGCTGACATGATTTTTTAGCCGGTCACGTACATTTTCAGCTTCACCAATATAGACTGCTTGATGTTGACCATCATCATCGGCACCGAATAAGAAGTAGACACCCGGGCTATTAACTTCATCCCAATCCTTTAAAGACTTTATTTCGCTACGAGGGCAAGATAGTGCTTGGCCAGTCCAGTTTGCAATCTCGGCATGGCGAATGCCATTAATGCTAGCTGTTGGTAGATAAATTCGTATGCTTTTCCCTGACATCACTACTCTGCTTTTATCCCTATAAAATGCAGTGACTTTAGCATAGTTTTTTCGGCTTGAATTATATTAGGCTTCCATAGCTAGGCTAGCGTTATTTCATTGACTGTTACTGAATATATAAGCTTAGCCTCGGCCATTAGTTCACAGCTTAAGTTTGGTAAGCCTGGTTAGTTCAATTGTCATACTCGCCCCATTCCAATCAAGCCAATAGTAGATATAACTCGATAAAAAATGCGATGGGGGTGGTTATCGAAAACAGTATCCAAACGAACTGTTTGTCTTTAATGAATGCTATTGGGTTGGAAAAATAAAAGAAGGTTATGGCTATCATAACCAGCTGCAGCCAATTTAAGTGTGCCCAAGAAAAATACAGTAATGTCGCAGGGAAAATGATGGTTTGCATTGCCCCTAGGATCCGGACAAAAACTGACAGCGGCCAGACCTTTCTGAGCCGAGCTATTTCGCCTGATTTATCTAGCTTTGCTGCGGTTAGCACTGAAAGAGGCACGGTCATAGCAATGATGAAACCAAGTATGGTGAGTGTATCCACTTTCAATCCAGCTGAAAAAGGCACATCATACCCCCGAGAATTGACCGGCGTCTATGCTTGTCACTCTCTTAGTGCTCGCTATGCTCCACTGTTGTTGATGCTCGTGTTATTTCCTTAAATTAAGTAGATAAATAGAAAATGATTACCCCATTACAAAAACAAGCCTTGGTTGCTCACAATATCGTGATGACGAACCTGTCCCTTTTTCATCTATTGCTGCCTATTGTTGCTTTCAGTACTGAATATACAAAAGAGATCATGCTTTTTTCATTAGTTGTATCGGTAATTTGTTCGATGTATATCGCAAAGGGTGCAAGCAATAAAAGCCACGATTCGTTTGTAGCTGCACATTGGAAAATGGCGTGGCGAAGAAGTCGTTATATTCTTATTAGTTATGTTGTTTCTGCTAGTGTGATGGGCTTGGGCTGGCTGTTTGCTACCTCTCAAACCGATCCTCAGATGAAAAAAATATTATTAACCACCTTTATTCCAATGGCTATCGTGCCCACCTTGCTGACCGTGCTTATTGTGTTAGTTTTGCAAACGATGACCATGACCAGAGCAAAAAAAGGGCTGGTGCCCAACAATGTCATTTAAAGTGTCACAGCGAGCTTAATTTCTACATTTATCGTAAATATCAAGGCATTAAGATCAGTGTGATATCTAGGTAAATCGTAGATTTAGCTGATGCCGGTAATAGTTAGTTATATTCGACATAAAATTCATATATTTTTGGGGTCAATTTGATTTAAACTGGCTTTAATTACCAGACTATAAGGCAACTGCTATGGAAAGAAATGAAGCTATGTCGCTCACCGTTAAGTTATTAACGATGATGTTAGAGCAAGATGGTTCCGACTTGTTTATCACTGCTGGCTTCCCTCCGGCAATCAAGATCAAGGGGCAGATGACCCCACTGTCCAAGCACCCCTTGTCTGCTGAAGATGCTAAAGCTATCACCCAGAGTGTGATGAATGATAAGCAACTAAAAGAATTTGAAGCGACGAAAGAATGTAACTTTGCGATTGCGCCTGCTGGCCTATCCCGTTTTAGGGTCAATGCCTACGTGCAGCAAGGTATGCAAGGTTTGGTGATGAGAACCATTGCCTCAGAAATCCCCAATATTGCTCAGCTTGGCCTGCCTGAAATATTGAAAGATATCATGATGACTAAAAATGGTTTGGTGATCATGGTCGGTGGTACCGGTTCTGGTAAGTCGACATCGATGGCCGCGATGCTGGATCATCGAAATGCAGAAAGTCATGGCCATATCATTACCATTGAAGATCCTATTGAGTATGTACATACCCATAAAAACTGCGTGATCATGCAGCGTGAAGTCGGTGTTGATACCGATAGTTGGGAAGCCGCCTTGCATAACACCTTACGTCAAGCACCCGATGTGATTGTTTTAGGTGAAATTCGTGACAAGGAAATCATGGACTTTGGTGTTGAATTTGCTCAAACAGGCCATTTAGCGATGGCGACTTTGCATGCTAATAATGCCAATCAGGCTATTGATCGTATCTTAGGTTTTTTCCCTTCTGACAAACAGAACAAGTTGATGCAAGATCTGTCTCTCAACCTGCGAGCGATTATTTCCCAACGTTTAATTCGCACCATCAATGGTGGTCGCTGTGCTGCGATTGAGATCTTAATTAATACGCCTTTAATCTCGGACCTTATTGCTAAAGGTGATGTATCAGGTATTAAAGGCATCATGGCCAAGTCTCGCGAATTAGGTATGCAAACCTTCGATCAAGCTTTGTTTACCTTATATAACGATGGCAAGATCAGTTATGACGAAGCGGTAAAAAATGCGGATTCAAGCAATGAAGTCCGTTTGCAAATCAAACTGTCTAAAGAAGTCAGTGACGAGGATGCTAATGAAGATCTTGCTGCCGGCTTGGAAGTCGACAGTGCAGCTACGACCAGCAAGGCAGAAGCTGCCCCATCTAGCTTTGGCAATATCGAATTATCGCTAGTTGAGCACGAAGAAGATGAGGAAGACGAAGAAGAGTCTCCTCAGCCATAACGGACAATTAATTACACTTTTCACGTTTTAAACGAGAGCTATTATGGATATATCCCCTTACGTTAAATTAATGTTGGAAAAGAAAGCGACGTGTCTGAAGTTTGATATTGATACTACACCTTGTGTTGTTTTAGATGGCCAAGAACGCGCTATCGGTAAAACCATTATTACCTCAGAGATGCTTACGGAAATCTTTGAAACTATCACCAGTGATACTCAAAAGCTGCAACTATCGATCAATAAGCGGATACGCTTTGTCGCCAATTTGCTCGGTGGCGTGAAATTGATTACAGAGATCACCGAGCAAGATGAGCAGCTGTCGATTGCCATCAGCCAAGATCAACGTGATCGAACAGAAAAACCTGATGCCCCTAGCAACTTATCCGTATTGGGTGATGCACCAAGCGAATCACTCGATATCATGCCCTATCTCGCTAAAATGGTTGAGTTAGATGGCTCAGATTTATTCATTACTTCAGGTTCGCCAGTTAAAGCGAAAATCCATGGCACTGCTGTTGAAATGGACAGCTACTTGCTGACACCTGAACTCAGCCAGTCAGCGGCTTATAATATTATGACTGACGAGCAAATTACCGAATTTGAGCAAAGAAAAGATCTGGATTTTGCCATTAGCTTGCCCGACAACAGTGCTCGCTTTCGGGTTAATGTATTTTCTCAACGTCGCACCACCAGCTTAGTATTACGACTGATCCCTTCTGAAATACCCACAGCTGAACAACTTAAGTTACCTGAGGTGCTATTAGAATTAATCATGGCTAAACGTGGTTTATTGTTAATGGTTGGCGGTACTGGCTCAGGTAAATCAACCAGCTTAGCGGCGATGATTAATCACCGTAACCAAAATAGTGCAGGCCATATATTAACCATTGAAGATCCTGTTGAATTTTCCCACCCTAACCTCAAGTCAATTGTTAATCAACGAGAAGTTGGCGTTGATACTGAATCCTATGCACGTGCTTTAAAAGCCAGTTTACGTGAAGCCCCAGATGTCATTTTGATTGGTGAAATTCGTGATCGTGAAACGATGGAAGCCGCGTTAGAACTCGCTAACACTGGCCATTTGTGCATCTCAACTTTACATGCCAACAATGCCAATCAAGCAATGGAACGTATCATTAATATGTTCCCACATGCCCAACACAAGCAGTTGTTTATGGATATTTCAGCTAACTTAGGCGCTGTGATTTCACAGCGGTTGATTCCTGATGTTCACGGTAAACGCTGCGCGGCAATGGAGGTGATGTTAAATACCCCTCATATTGCCAGCCTGATCTTAAAAGGCAGCCTTAATGAGATCAAAGAAGCCATGAATAACAGTGGTGCTGATGGCATGCAAACCTTTGATACCGCGTTATTAGCTCTTTATCAAGAAGGTCGTATCAGCTTAGATGAAGCGTTGCGAAATGCTGATTCTCGTAATGATTTAGAGGCGAAAATCAACTTCGGTTAAGCTGCTAACTGCAATACCGCTAGGGTCTAATCTGTTGTTAACCAGATCCTAGCAAAATCTTCTTTTTCTGGCGTGAAGTGTTCAATAGGAAACTTGCGGATGCCTTTTAAAGTAAACATGGCAGTCAGATCTCGCCACTTAGGATCGCATACCACTGCCATCTTTTTAATGAAGGCATCATTGCGTTGTTGAAATGACAGATCAGCCCAATCGCCTTCATTGCTCCAGCCAGTAAAGTCATCGAGCACGATGCCTAAAATCTTAGCATTACCCTGTTGAATAATGGCTTCGGCATCTTGCTGGCAACTATCTAATTCATCTTTTGTTAACACGCCGGAAACATAAAATACAATAAGCTCATCATCTTCATAATTCATTCGAATTGCCATAATTTCTCCTCGTTAATCAGTATTTAAAAAAATGGTTGGCCTAAGAATAGATAGGCAGCGCCATCACCACTGCCTTCAGCAAGCCCATAACCTAAGTACATTGGGCCGATGGGGGTATCAGCACCTAAAAATAGCGTGCCACTGGTTACTAAATCATCGCTGGTCAGGCCAATATCATCCTTGTCTTGCCATGTATTACCTAATTGAAACGCTGCACCTGCAAACACCGGCACAATTTGACTGCGATACAGCCGGCGTTGATAAACGACTGATGCTAAGCCATAGTGTTGGCCAGATAATTCATTTTCATTTAAACCAGATAGTCGCATAAAACCACCTAGCCGGTAACGGTTATGGATAGAACTATCACCGCTGACTGTTGAACCATACTGAACCGATAAAATAACTGAATCATCATTCCAACTATTGGCTGTCGACAGCCTAATATCAACTTTGTCATAGTCATCATCGGCGCCTAGCTCTTGTTTAGCACGGATCCACTCAATACTATTAAAATGGCCTTCTCGTGGAAAGTGCAAGTTATCTAAGGTATCTGTTTTTGCACTGATAAAAAACTGACCATCATCAAAGTCAAAACTTCTATAAGAAGGTCCGCCCACTGCTACATCAGCATTACCGGTGAAACGACGTAGACCAACACGTACTTCGCCCCATTTGCCGAAGTTTCTGCCGACGGCTAACCTTGCTCCCCAACGCTTAACTTCATATTCAGCATCTGCACGGCCACCATTATCCCCATAAAGGCGCATATCTTGATTCTGCCAGGACAAAGCGATATTGGTAAAATATCGAGAGGCAGTATCAAGCGGCAAATAGAGTTCACTGATGATGCCTGGCTCTTCACCTATTTGTAGTGCAGTACGCCATTCGCCATTAAGCGAGTTAAGCGGCTGTTGGGTGTAAGCCAAACCGATATTAAAAGCAGACTCACCACTTAAATCACTGGATAGTTCTAGGCCTGCCTGTAATGAATCTGTGCCCCAGCTTTTTTGCTTGGCTTTGACTATCAATCCGGTCTGATCTTGTTCGTTGACCAAGTCATAACGAACACTTTCAAATATATCCAAACCATAGAGTGTAGCAATGCCGCTTTCAAGCGCATTTAAATCAAACGGCTGTCCGACCTTAACGGATAAGTGTTCTAATAAATATTCATCACTCACCTTAGAATTATTATCAAAACGAATGAAATTAATGACTGGCTGCTGCCATGATTGTTGTTGCTGCATCGCGGCATAATGTTGGTATTTTTCTGTCGCTAGTGACAGGGCTGATAATTGTGATTGTTGAGCTAAGGCTGCTTGTCTACCCTGTTCAACCGCTTGCACAACATGCGAGAAATCCATCGTGCCGATACTATCTAATTCGGGCAATATCAATACATCAGCGTCGGTCAATGTCTGCAACTGAATTTCAACATTACGCCTCGTTAACAAGCCGGTTAATTGATCTATAACCGCTAACGCCCGGTCTAATTTATCTTTGGTTAATAAAGGTGTGCTGATATCAATAGCAATGACAATATCAGCACCCATAGCTCTTACTACCGATATCGGTAAGTTATTGGCTGCACCACCATCAACTAACAATTTGCCATCTAATTCGATCGGTGAAAATGCTGCTGGAATGGCCATGCTGGCATGCATTGCTATAGATAAATCACCTTTAGCCAGCACCACTTCATCACCTGTTGCCAGATCCATTGCCACCGCTCTAAACGGAATAGGCAACTCATCAAAGTTGTTGATGTTAGCTACTGGCAACGTTAATGACTTCAGAATAAAGTCGAACTTCTGCCCTTGGACAGCTGCGCTAGGCACTCGAACACCAGCCTCGCTGATACCTATCTTACCTTTTACTAAATAAAGCCGGTCATCGTCCTTACGACGTTGCGAACGTTCTGGCCGGGCCGCTTTATCATTAAACACGGTTTCCCAGTCAATCAACACTAACTGCTTTTCTATTTCATCACTGCTCATTCCGGATGCATACAAGCCCCCGACTACAGCGCCCATACTGGTGCCAGCAATGTAATCAACAGGAATATTCAACTCCTCTAGCACTTTAAGAACACCGACATGAGCTGCGCCCCTGGCTCCTCCACCGCTTAATGCTAAACCGATTTTTGGTCTTTCATATTGCAACTTATCAGTTAAAACATCTGCAGAACTCTCGAAGCTTAATAGTGATAAAAGTACTAGTGGTAAACAATACGTCCGCAACATTTCAACCCCGTTATAAACTTTTCTAGTGACTAGCATCCAATTGAACTTTGAGACGTTTTGCATAAAATTGAAGACTCATTTCTATATCTTTCCATGATATTTTTTTGCCTGCACTTTCAGCTTCGGGTGTTCTAATTCCAGTATCAACCAATACAGCTAAGCGCTCACCTGTTATAGAGTCTAAGATTTCAGCTTCTATACCGGCATCAACCAGTGAAACACGTTTCAGCGCATTGGTATTCAAAGCACTTACTACAAGAGCAACCGGGATATAACCTAATAAACTACGTTTTTTCTTTTTCGTTTTTAAACCCATGATTGCAAGCCTAACGACCAGAGTATCAGCACCCACTTGCCCTACTACTCCGTATTCTGGCTCTAATTCATTCACTAGTGTTTGTGCAAAACTATCCGCTAGTGCTTTGACCGTATCCGGTTCAATGCCTTTATATTCACTGTCTGGGTGCAACCATACCTCGACCGGCTCAATAATAACCTTGTTGTACTTGTTAAGATCAAGATCAGGCTTGATATAACGATAAGCGCCTTGCTTGTCTGGCACCGGGCTTAATTCAACATTACCTTCAATAAAGTCACTAGGAGATATATGGTCATCAGCATTGGCAGAGTGCAATGTAAGCAAAGCCATGCTTGAGAAAATCAAAATGTTTGCTATGTTTAATAGTTTCATTGTTATTTTCCTTAATAAGTAATGGTTATAGATATTACAAATACTTTTCAATTGAGTAAACTTTTAGTGTTGCTGACAACTGTTCACTGTTAGATCAAGCCAAAACTTCTTATCTGTTGGAGCGGAAGGCAATAATAAATTACTCTTTAATTGAATGTTCACTCTCTCATTTAGATTTGCGTTTCTAATTGAATCACCATGAAACTGACAAAATATTTTTTCAAATGAGCCATCTTCAATAAGCATTAGTAAACCTTCAGTTAAGCGTTTATTCAACACCGGACGGTTTTTCGACGTAAATAAATACATAGGCTTAGCATAATGTAGAAGAATATGTTTCTCCACCATCAGGTTTGGAAACGCTTCAATCCTATCCTCTAATTCTGCATATGCTTCCACTACACCCCGAGAAAAATAATCAAACCGCCCTACAGCCAACATTCTAAATAAATCCTCATAGTTAATACTTGTAACGTATGGGAGCTCATTATCCGTCATGACAGCTTCATTAACCCAACCTGATACCAAGCCATTTTTGTACTGTCTCAACTCCTCTACTGTATCAATATCAACAAACTTATCTTTATCTTCAGAGCGAATTAATAACACTCTGTAGCCGACAATGCCTTTTTGAATAGGGATCAAAACGGGTAATAAGGTTTGCTCTAATTGTTTTGTTGTATCAAACCATGCCACGGTAATTCGATCTTCTTTACGGATCATCTGAATGGCTCTTTTGTAATTTACATCTACATCCGCCGGCCTAAGTACAAATAGACCATATTTATATTCTGTTCTTTTTAATGCTTCATGCATTAGGTATATAACATCACTGCGGCGTGCGTCATCTACTGACTGTGGACGAGGATAGATGTACTGCATTGCTTCATCACAAAGACCATAACTCATGCTGAAGCTGGAAAAAAAGAAAAATGCCACATATAAACATCTTCTTATGGAGAGTCGCATGACAAACTCCTTTTGAGTATTTATTCCACTATACGCCGCAGCTTAATCTAAATAAAGTCAACTGCTGTAGTGTGATTTAGCGATGAAAAAACTAACTTTAGCTCCGTCCTCTGGCTTGTTTCCAGCCCAAATATCACTTGATACGCTGCAATTATTTCTTTATATATAGTCAAACCGAACGATGTTCCACCCGCAGCAATGTTTATTTCAGAACCTTGTTCAGTGAAGCTGATCGCATAAAGGTAATGACCTGCGTAATTATGTGCAATTGACAATAACGTTCATCAATTAGTAAATAATAGAATCTGCTACACTTTTACTACTTAAAATCCTAATCTATATATCTAGAGTAACTATCAAATGAAATATGTTAAGTCTAACTATTTATTTAACAAAATAATCGTCACGACTATCCTTATCTCTGGCTTTTCTTCTATCGCTACAGCCGATAACGTTCAACAACAGACTGAGCCTAGCTTTTGGGACAAAACAACCCAGTTATTTGACGATGCTTGGAATAAAACTCAACAGGTTTCAGGCGGTATAGCCGATTCAGTACAAGAAGATAGTGCGAAAAATTGGCAAAAAGCCAAACAAGTATCAGCTGATGCCTGGGATGCCACCGAAAAAGGCAGTTCAGATGCATGGGATAAGACTAAATCAGTAAGCGAAGATACTTGGAATGCTACTAAAGCAGCTTCAGATGAGGCCTGGCAAACAACCAAAGACACCAGCAGCGATGCTTGGGATACCACTGAAAAAGGCAGCTCAGACGCATGGGATAAAACTAAATCCGTAAGCGAAGATACTTGGAAGGCTACTAAATCAGCTTCAGATGAGGCTTGGACAGCAACAACTGAAGCATTAACACCATCAGAACAGGATGCTAACTAAGATGTTTTCATCATTTAGATATTTAAGTTGGATTGCCGTCATCAGTTCCTTGCTCGGTTCGGCCATTATGTTTGCTATTGGCGTGCTTAAAACCTTTAACGCTATCAAAGCATTTTTCATCGAGGATGTATCTCAAACACTCAGCCCAGCCGATATGGCAACGGTTTACATCGTCAAATCAATCGATGCATTTTTAATTGCCTTTGTATTATTTATCTTTTCCTATGGCGTGATGAAACTGTTCATTGGCGGCCCAAAAATTAATAATGATCCCATCTTTGATTGGATCAAAATAACTAGCATCAGTGATTTAAAAGCGATATTAACTGAAGTCATTATCGTGATAATTTTTGTGAAATTTCTAGAGTTGGTATTACTCAATCTAGAAACATTAACTTGGGAAGTATTGATTTTGCCAATATCGATAGTATTACTAGCATTGGGCCTTAAGTTACTCGGCCTACGAAATATCTAGAATTCACAACCAATCACTTAGCTTAATGCCCATGCCAATACTATTGGTGTGGGCGTTATAGTCAATCAAGCTTTCACCATAGCCATTAAACCACTGTAAGTAACCTTTAACATTATTCGTTATAGGAAAGCTCCAGCCCAGTTGCAACGCGCCATGGTTGTCAGAAAAATCTAAATTATTTCGGGCCATAAAATCAAAGGTATGCTCACCTCTTTTATAAAGGCCGGAAAACTCAAAATTACCTAAATAATCATCTATATCTGAATTATCATCATCTTCAGTGTCTTCTGAAATACGCAGCCAAGGCTTGAATGAAAAGTAAAAATTACCTTTTTCGATAATAAAGTCAGCGTAAACTCTGTTCCAGCTGCGAGATAAGCCACCGCCTTGCCCATTAGATTGATGAACAAAACCGGTACGAATTACCGAGTTCTTAAAGCCCCATAATTCACTATCATTTTCAAATGATAACCACGCTTCTGGCTCATGATTAGAGTCTCTAAATGGTGATGAGCTATCTTTATTAAATTGCTGCCAAAAAGAACGGTTGGTATAAGCAATAAATAAATCACCGTTATCACCAAAGATATCTCTCGCAACCGGTACCTTTAAGCTGATTTGAAATTTAGTTTCCCAGGGTTGTAGGTGAATCTCTTTATTAGGAAAAACCTGATCAAAGGGCTGCTCATTCGGATCAGACAAATTATTACTGATTAATAAATAATTAGGTTTATGAGGCTGTAAAGAAAAAAGCTTGCCTGAATTTTCTTTCTCTAATCTTAACCGACGGGCCACGGCAGACTCTTCGTGCTGCGCTACATCTAAGCTATGGATAACATCAGCTTGCTCAGCCGAAATACTATCGCAATAAGCGCGCATCTCGCCCACCGTTACACTATCAGTCGCAGTCATGACTTGTTGTTGCATACAAGTGCTGAGCGGGTTGGCTAATGCTTGCTGCATGCCAACTGAACTCATTATGACAATAAGCATTGAGCTTGAGATATTCATTGTTAAATCCTTAATTGTTACCACTGCAAACACAATGTAAGGAATGAGTCACTCACATTGATGCCAACAGAGGTGTGCAATTATTTTGTCGGCTTAATACCGTAAAAAAGTGCATATAACGCAGGTACAAAGCCCAAGGTCATCATCGACCCCACCGCTAAGCCAAATGCCATCGCGCTGGCCATGCCATAAAACAAGGGATCTTGAGATAAAATCAGTGGCACTAAACCCAACACCGTGGTTAAGGTCGTAATTAAGATCGGCCTTAATCGTGAGCGACACGCTTCAAGCAGAGCTTGATAACGATCATTCGTCTTTTCTTCTTCTTGCATAATCTGATCAATCAATACAATGCCGTTATTGATGATGATGCCGGCCAGACTGAAAAAGCCTAATATCACCATAAAGCCAAACATCGCATCCATCACTATTAAACCTAAGGTGGCACCGACAACAACTAACGGTATCGTTAACAAGATAACGGCTGTTTTTCTAAACGAGTTAAATTGCCAAATTAACAATAAAACAATCAAGGCAAAAGCATAAGGGAAGTTAGCAAATAACTTCTCGTTTGCTTCACCTTGGCTTTCTATTTCGCCAGCAATTTCTAAACTATATTGATCGGATTCATTCAGCTTATCGATGACAGGTTGAATTTGTTGCAATACATAACTTGCCGATTGATATTCATGTTTGGCTATCACCGTCATCGTTCGACGTTGGTCGCGACGCTTAATACGCCCTGCTTGCCAATCACCCTTGATCTCAATTAGTTCAGTCAATGGCACCCAAGTGTCATAACTATCAGAGTAAATATTTAAATTTAACAGATCCGTTAACGAGTTACCTTCGGCCATTTCGCCTTTAATCACGATAGGTATAATTTTATCGCCTTCTCTAAATTCTGAAATCACACTACCGCTGAAATAAGAATTCAGTGAATTGGATATTTTCTCTGAGCTTATACCTGCTTTTTTTGCTTGTGACTGCTTCACTTCAAGATTAAGTTTGAGCGTCTTATTTTCCCAATCTTGCTTGATAATGTTCATCTCAGGTATTGCAGTTAACGCGGTGATAACTTCATCGCTCACCTGATACATTACATCTTCATTATCTGAAATAATTCGCAGTTCAAATAAACCAGATTCTGAGCCCCCCATCCACATCTTTTTAGCTTCAATCCGAGCTTCAGGGAACTCATCCAGTATCATCAGTTTGGTACGAGCAAGCACGGCATCAACTTGTTCACTATCAAAGGTATTTACGACGGTGAATGCTTTATGGTCATCTGGATCAGGTGGCGATAATGATAAAAAGAAACGTGGCCCACCACCAGCAATGTAAGAAACAGAGCTACTTACCTCTGGGTTTACATCTTTATCCATTAACCAATTACTCAAACGTTTAGTGACTTCATCCGTTTGGTTGATTGAAGAACCGGCCGGTAAATCGACATATACTAAAAATTGGTTTCTATCTCCTAAGGGGAAAAACTCTTTGTCCACCTTGCCAAGCAACATGACCGAGCCAACTAAGATGATAAAAATACAACTAATGAAGATGATTTTAAACCGTAAGATAGCATCAAGAATTAGTGAATAATAATGATACAGTTTGCCTGATTGACCTTGCTCATCTGGCTTTACTACTAAAAATTTAGCCGATAAAGCTGGTGTCATATACAACGATAAAAACCATGACATTAATAATACTATGGTTATAACCTGTGCCAAAGACGTGGTGTATTCACCTGTCGCCCCCTCAGCCATTGCGATCGGTACAAAGAACAAGATTGTGGTCAATGTTGATGTTAACAACGGAACCGCTAAGCTCTTGCCTGCAGATACGGCAGCGTCAACGCGACTCATTCCAGCCAGCATTTTCACACCGATACTCTCAGCAACCACAATTCCATTATCCACCAGCATACCTAAGGCTATAATCATGGCGGCTATCGACATTCTTTGTAACTCAACCTCTAATGACGACATAATCACCACTGATGCCAGCATCGTTATCGGTACAAAAGAGCCGACTATCAAGCCAGTTCTTAAGCCTAGAAAGGTGATCACCACCAATAAAACAATAAACAAAGTTTGATATAAATTATTCACTGCACCTGACACGGCTTTTTCGACCAGTTCAGGTTGGTAGGTGGCATAGTCTAATTGAATGCCCCATGGTAATGTGTTTTGCAATTGCTGCACTTTTGCCTGCAAGCGCTCACCGTACTCAATGCTGTTAATACCCTCATTTATCGAGATGCTTAAAATGATGGCTGGTTTCGCATTAAAATAGACCGGTGGTTGCTTCGGTTCGACATAAGCGCGCCTAATCGTTGCCAAATCATCCAAGCGTAACACTTGATCTGAGTTAGGAATGGCGACTTGAAGGGCTTTTACTTCATCTAAGGTTTGAAAATCACCGGTCGCCTCCAATACGATATTTTGACCATCGGCTTCTAGTTGGCCACCAGGCAAAATAACGTTTTGTGCCGTTAAGTTATTTACTATCGATCTGATATCGATACCACGTTGAAATACATCAGAAGCAAATTCAATGTATATCTGCTCATCTTGCACACCAAAAATTTCAATTTTCTGGGTACCATCCAAGGAGTACAACACATCTCTAATATCTTCAGAAAAGTTTTCTAAGTCCGCAGCTGAAAAACCACTGTCAGTGGTGATGGCAATGGAAGCAATAGAGGTTAAACCTAAGTCATCATTTACAAAAGGACCGACTGAGCCTGCTGGTAACTCGCGACTAACATCTTGTATTTTATCGCGTAGCTCCTGCCAAACCGCATCTAAGTCTTCAACATAATCATGGACATCAACTTTTACTAATGACACGCCGGTTTTTGAATCGGAAGAAATCGTCTCGATAGCTGCAATTTCTTTGAGCTTTTTTTCTATTGGTTTTGTTATCAAGTTCTCAATTCGTACAGGGTTCATCCCAGGAAAACTAGTAACAACTTGTGCCTGTCTGATAACAATCGACGGATCTTCTTTACTTGGATAGCTAAGAAAAGTCAGTGCGCCTAAAATTACGGCCAATACAACGGTAATTAAAGTGAAACGTGAATTTTGAATCGAGAAAGCAGTAATATTCATGACTTTCTCCGACTAGTTTGCAGACTGATATGGCTTCACCAACAAGCCATCAGCTAAAAAGGTGACACCAGCAGACACCACTTGGTCACCTGGTTTTATACCTTCAACGACAATAGAGTTGCCAATAACGTTTGAAACATTACTTATTGCTGTTTTTATTACCGTATTGTTATCCGGATTAAAAATATAGACATAATCATGCTGATCATTGCCGGCAATAACGCAGCTGAGTGGAATTAATACTCCAGCAATGTCCTTATTTTGTTCTAAAGTAATGACTACTTCAGCTGACAAGCCACTGTATAAAGTTGCTTGTGCATCATCAATTGTCACCTTCACTGCAAACACATTGCCGACATCAGCAGAGGATGAGATTTCACTAATCGTAGCTGCTAGTGTTTCGTGAGCAGCCTTCACTATCACCTTAGCCGCTTGACCTAATTTAATTTTAGCAATGATGTTTTCTGGAACGGCGATTTCGACTTCTATTGCGCCTTTATTTTCCAACAGTAAGATCTGTTGGCTAGCAGTGATTTCTACAAAAGGTTCACTGCTTCGTTCGGAAATAATGCCATCGTACGGTGCATATAAAAATGTATCGTCAATATTATCTTGCGCCACATGAACATTAGTTCGCGCTAAATTTAACTGCTCTTTAGCTGACAACATTGCTGCTTTAGACTCTTCAAGATCACGTAGCGTGATCACGCCTTTTTCACCTAGAGGTTTTTTACGACTATAGTCACCCAGTTTGTCTTCATAAAGTACTTTGGCTTGCTGATTTTGAGTGACCGCCATATTTTTTAATCGATTAAACGAACTAGCATCTAACTTAGCTAATAACTGGCCTTTAGACACTTCTTCACCGGCGTTAACATAAATGTCAGTAATTTTTCCTGATACGGGAAAGCTTAACGAGGCTGAACTCGTTGCAACGGTTGTTCCAGAAAAAAGTCGTTCTGAGCTAGTATTAGCTTCACTAATGGTGAAAAGCTTAACAGCTCTCACTGGAGGTTCTGGTATTTCGACGGTTTGTTCCTGACATGCTGATAGTAAAAACATCAACAGTAAGAGTGGCACCCAAACAATATTCCGCACAATATCAATCCCTAAGTTTATTTATATAAGCAGGCGAATAATAACATGTGCCACCTATGCTAAGGTTATATTTACATTACGCTACTTTTACCATTGGACTGCAATAACAGATGAGTTTTACATTCAGCTTTATCCAACTGTTTTTTAGCTTGTTATATTTAACACTGCCATTATTACTGACCTTTCTATCGGTGATTATTCTATTAGGACAGTGGGTCGGTCGCATAGAACAATGGAGCGTCTTTAATGCTCTCTATTGGTCATTCATCACCGCATTAACCATCGGTTATGGCGATATCAAACCGACACATAACAGCACTAAGTCACTATCACTTTTAATAGGCCTGCTTGGCATCATATTTACTGGAATTATCGTCGCTATTGCTATAGCAACTGCAACACAGGCATTTCAGCAGCACCTCGCTATTATTAATGCTTAATTACACCTAATATCATCGCAATATGTGCTAAATCAGCAGCGGTAGTCACCTTCAACTTATGTTTGATTTGAGTATTGTAATTGGCCACGGTTTTGTAGCCTAAGCACAATTGAGCTGCTGCTTCATGGGCATTCATTCCTTTCGCCAGCAAGCAAAATACATCAAATTCTCTTGGTGATAATAGATCTACCACTGCACGATATTGCTCGACTTGATCTTGAGATACATCATTTGATTCATGGAGCAATTCGGATTCTATATAAACATCACCGTTCACAACCGCCTGCACCGCTTCAGCTAATATTTCAGGTGCGCTATTTTTACTGACATAACCTTTTGCACCGGCTTGCAAGGCACGCTCTACATAAATCGCTTCATCGTGAATGCTGTACACCAATACAATCGCATCGCTGTATTGCTTAATTAGCCGTCTGATCGCCTCTAAGCCACCAATACCCGGCATTGATAAGTCCATCACCACTACATCCGGTTGCAGCTGAGTATATTCCTGGGTAACCAATTCACCTCGATCAATATCGACAATTTCATCAATAAAGTCTTGTGCCGATAACAACATCCTAAATCCAGCACGTACTACGGCATGATCATCGACTAGTAATACTTTTATTTTTTTCACACTTGATCCTTCATCGCTATAAATGGCATCCATGCTTTTACTTGTACACCTTGGCCCTGCTGGGAATTAAATTCGAAACCACCACCTAAGCTCTCCACTCGTTCACGCATGCCCAATACGCCAAAACCTTGATAATCAGCCTTACCTCCCTGACCATTATCTACCACTGATAGGTCAATCCGTGCTTGTTCCGATGAGGGATACAATAGCAAAATACGCACATCAACGATCGAAGCATCTGCATGTCTCACCACATTAGTCAGACATTCTTGCACCACTCGGTAGATATGAATTGCCACCTTATTATCTAGTTGTTCTAATGCACTGTCATATTCCAAATTTATCTTAAGAGCAGCATTACGACGGCTCCACTCATTAATTAAATCAGTAAGCGTCGCTTCTAAACCCAGTTCAGCTAAACTTAATGGATGTAAAGTACGCATCATTGACCGCACAACGACAGCTAGATGATTGCAGACTTCGATAATAGAGTCTGCTGCTAGGGTAATATCGACCTTAGGTTGTTTGATCGTCACCGCCATCGCTTTAATTGCGGTCAGCGACTGGCCCATTTCATCATGTAACTCTCGTGACATTGTCTGGCGTTCTGTTTCTTGAATTTGTATGGTATGTAAAGCCAAAGCTTGGTTATTTTCTTCAGCTATTTTCAATGCCGCAGACATGGCATTAACTTCACTTGCTATCGCATCAAACTCACTGATCTGTGATGACGGCAGCACTTTGCCATAGTCACCTGATTCAACATGACGCAAGCCTGATAGTATGCTTTGTACGGCCTTTAACATGGAATGAAAAACCAGGTTGATAGCAAAAAAAATCGCCGCTAACATCGCCACTATCGACCAAAAAAAAGCTTGAGACTCACCCCATGCCTCAATGATTTCATCCATCGGGTCCGCTTTAATTAACAATGTTTTTATTCCACCATCGGACATGGTTATTTCATAATCAGCGGTAAGGTAATCAGTCATAACCGCATTAATAAACCATTGCGGGGGTCGACTCTCAGCAGCATCCGTTTGGTGTCGATTAAGAAGCTCAATGGGTTCTTCACCCTCTTCAGCAATTGAAATTTGAATATGTCGAACTTGTTGCAAGGCGTTGATTTGAGGCAGCCAGTTATGGCCATAACGATTCGATGCTGGTATTTGTGCAAAACCAAACTCAATCATTTGCAAAGCTAGGTTAATCGATGATTGCACTTCTTTTGCTACCGACTGACGTGCTTGCCACACTGCTGTCACACTGCCTAACATCATAATAATGATGACTGACAGTACAATTCGGAGGTTAATTAATCCTCGTAAACTCATAGTCTAATTCCAGGGAAACGTAGTAAATACATAGCGTAATAAGTTCAATACTTTGCCACGAATTCTATATTAGATCCATCAGCTATTGCTCGTCTTTTATAGGGACAATAACGATGATGATGATGTAAGCTAATGGGCATTATTTTTTATTGAATTGACAACTATGGATCTGTTGCGAACAATTAAGCCTATTGAATGGATGCTATTTATTTTATTTTTAGTAGCACCACTCTACTTTCACCCCAATATAGGTGGCACCGGACTGCGGATCCCCAATAATATTGTTATCTGGTTTGTTGCCAGCATTATTGGTTTTTATTCTTTATATAAACTTACTGTAAATCAGCATATATATTTGCCTCGCCATTTCATTCTGCTATTGAGCTTTCCTATATTAGCTTTGTTTAGTGGCATTATTGCCGGCATAGAAAATATTGATTTGTGGCTTTTTAGAATGCTCTATATCTGGGGTGGCGTATTATTTTTATTTGGGCTGTTCCAGCACCAACTAAAGCAAATACACTTCGACCGCTTATTATTCGTATTACTTTTTTCTGGTTTTATTCATTCCTTAGTCGGGCTGAGCCAAATTGTCATCGTAACTAATTATCCAAACTGGTTACCCTTTAATGCTAATGCTGCACCCACAGGCCTCTTCCAACAAATCAATAACCAAGCAAGTTTTCAAGTTACTATTGTCTTAGTTGGATTATGGCTAACAACACGTCCATTTATTCGACATGGTCATATCTGGCGATTTATTGCCCTCATCACCATTATTAGCTTAAGTAGCTTTATCGTAAGTTACTCAGGCTCTCGTGTCGGTGCATTAGCGTTTATATTAGCCCTGCCTTTAATGCTGATAAGCCGCTGGCACTTCGTCAAAACAGATAAAAAGCGTTGGTTATCTATCTTAATAATGTTCGTCATCGCAATTAGTAGTGCCAACCTTATTGAACAAAAACGGGGCCTTGGCAGTGTATTAGAAAAAACGGCCGCTATCAATGCCGGTTACTCCAGCACTGCCCGCCTCGGCATTTATAATATTTCATTAGACCTTATCAAAGAGAAACCACTGTTCGGACATGGTATCGGCAGCTTTGCACGTGTTTGGCAATATGAAAAGCCTGACTTTTATCAACAACATCCAGAAGCAACATTACCCTCACAACGCGTTTCCCACCCACATAATGAGGCTTTGTTTTGGTTAGTAGAAGGCGGCTTAGTTGCCGCTGTTGGCATCTTATTGTTGAGCATAGGCATTATTTTAAGCTTACTAAAACTCCCCGTTAGTCGTCGTTATGCTTATGCTGCTCTGCTCATTCCTATTTCATTGCACACGCAAGTAGAGCTGCCTTTTTATATATCAGCACAACATTGGTTTGTTTTCTTATTATTACTGGCCTTAATACTACGGCCAAGCTTAAAACCATTTACGATTAAGCTATCTAAAATAGCCAACTTGTCTATCAAACTATTTGCAATTGCTGCTGGTTTCGCCTCAATAATATTTATTTCGCATAGTTATGCAGCATCAAATGAGTTTAAAGCCTATGTTTTAAAGCAAGCCCCTGCAGAACGTCCATTTCAAATAGCACAGCAAAACCCTTACTTTGATTCACTTGCCACTGATGTAATGATGCTGTCGATGTTTCAAACCAGTATGAAATATGGCATCACCAGTAGTATCAAAATTTTTGCTGAATGGTCTGAACAAGCAATCATTAGCAACCCTCATATCGTTTATTTTCGCATGGCGGTTGATGCTAACTTATTTCTGCAACAAACAGAGCAAGCTTGCTTACTGGCTGTGACAGGTAATGCTATTTACCCTAATGATAATCGCCTTGAAAGTGCTGTTCAGCACTGTGAAAGAATATCGTAACAGCGTTATAATCAATATCTAAACTCATCGCGGGTTGATAAGAGGAGACGCTTTTATGGATACTTCATTACACACCATGGAAAACTTATTCTTGCAGTTAGGCCTGGACAACTCTGAGGCAAGTATCGACAACTTTATTAGCCATCACCAGCTCAATGGCAATGAAAGACTTGAACAAGCACCGTTTTGGACTGCTGCTCAAGCAGCCTTTATTCAAGAATGTTTAGCTGAAGATTCAGATTGGGTTGAAGTAGTTGATCATCTCAATGCACAATTACAAAAATAATACTGCTGTTGTTGTATACACAGTTGATAGCAACAAAATTACCGGTTCCAAACAGCGATATTATAGCTATAACTCATCAATCTAATGAATAAACGACGACTTGATTTTTACCCATTTTTTTTGCTTGGTATAAAGCCAGATCAGCTAAATTGATGTGCTCTTCGATAAGCAAGTTCTGTTTCGAATCATCGAAAACAGCGACACCAATGCTTACTGGCACGCCTGCAACTTCTAACTCTTGCCGTATTTGCTCTGCTTTTGACTCCGCGGCATCCAAGCTACAACCCGACAACACAATAACAAACTCCTCACCGCCATAACGGCAGCAACAATCTATATTGCGAATAAAGAGATTAATTAAGTTAACCAATCTAATTAATAATTTATCGCCAGCTTGATGACCTTGCGTATCATTAATTTTTTTAAAATCATCGATATCTAAAATTAAAATGCTAAACGGTTCACTGTGTCGTTTAAGAAAGCTAACCCGCTGGCCAATCATATCTTCAAGGTAACGGCGATTATATGCACCTGTTAATGCATCTTTCACTGACAGCTCTAACAAATGCTTCGTTTTGTGATTGAGCTCATCTCGATGATTCTGTTTGGTTGTTAAAATTCGGTCAATACGTAACAAGAAGTTGTCTTCGCTAACAGGCTTACAAATAGCGTCAGCGACCCCTAGTTTCAACAAATCATTAGCCATCGACGCATGGTTTTGGTCGAGTATGACGATTGTCGGTACAGAGCTAAATAATTGATTTTTACCGACATAGGACATGACCGAAAAGACATCAGTAATAAGCAAATCATAGTGAATGCTTTTTACCGCCTTATGAACCAGTTTTATATCTGAAAAGTGGCTGACAATATGACCTGACTGTTCAAATAAAGTCGTTAAGAAAGCAGCATGCTGTTCATCGTATTCAATTAATAAAAGACTGCCCGAAGCGGCATTATTGACCGGTTGAAATAGGTTGAAATAATTATCAACTTCATTGAGATCATGAAAATCAATGATGCCAAGCGCTAATGCCTGTTTCTTGTGCTCACGGTCTAAATCATATGAAAAGGCGAAGATACGCGTTTGCAATGGTATTCCATGAGCAGATTTTAACTGCTCAAGCTTGTCTAATGTTACTTCTGGAGAAGTATCACAGCAAATGAGGTAATCAAATTGATGAGATATTAATTGCTGAATAGCACCAGCTAAATTAAGTTCATACTGAATGACAGCATCTGTACAAACATTCAAAAATTCCTCAATGATTGAGTGTGTTTGTAAGTGATCATGTAAAACCAATGCTTTTTGACACATAGTATAACCTGTCAATTCAGAATCCATTCCTACCTCGACAATTAGATGATTCGACTAAGCTCTATGGTTAGCTGACTTTACTACTCTGTTTTGTCGCCACTGCAGCTAAATCTTCCACTTGAACTTGAGCAGCCAACCATGATTCCAAATCAATGATTTTTTTATCGTGCGACAGTTCAGGATGTTTGTGTTCATATAAACGAATCACTTCATTAGCCAGCGTCGCAATTCTAATACGCGCATTTCGGCTAAATGTTTTCAATACCGAGAATACTTGTAAAGCACTGAGGTGAGTCTGGCCCATAAGTAAGCCCGTAGCCATACCGATATCACGATTATTCTGAATTTTAGTCGATACATGCTCAACCCGACGAGAATGTAGTGTTCTTTCACGATGGATGTGTAAGCCCACTTCAATTTCTAACGCTAAGTGATGTAATGAAGGTTCAGCAAACAAAAAACCAACTGCTTTTTGTAAGTGTTCCGATAGATTTTCCATTACGGCATCATCATTTAAGCTGATGATAAACGGAATATCATAGATTTCTAAATTACTCAGTACCGCTGGCGAAGGTGATTTGATTATATCTAATGAAAGTATACAAATATCGAGACGTTTATTGCCCCATTCTGTATCAGCACAATCTATTAATTTATAGCCAAGCTTTGACAACTCTCCGGCAAATTTAAGGTACGAGTGTGGGTGTGGACTTGAAATTCCAACAACAATTTCATCTTGACTTTTCTGACCCACAAATATTCCCTTTTGTTATCCATATTATTTTTATTTTCAGGCGGGGTGTGGGCCTTAGGACAAAGTATACAGTATGTTTTCCAGATTAATAGTCTTTAATTAAAACAATTTATCAATCAATATCTATATTCAAAATTTAGCTTAAATATATTGTTAAGTTTAATATTATGAGTATTTATTAATAATTTATGGTGCCGGGTTTGGCCATTGCGAATGAATATTTTCTATTGATTCTAGTAGCTCAGAATCCAGCTCAATATTAATACTTTCAATATTGTTTTTTAATTGTGAAATTGTTGTGGCACCGATTATATTTGCCGCCACAAATGAGCGACTATTTACATAGGCTAGAGCCATTTGAGCTGGATCAAGATTATTATCTTTAGCCAACTGAACATAAGCTTGCGTTGCCGCTACAGCCTGAGGATTACTATATCTAGCATAGTCAGGCCATTTTGTAAGCCGTGAGTCCTTAGGTAATGCGCCATTCAAATATTTTCCTGTTAGCACCCCAAAACCAAGTGGTGAATAGGCTAACAAGCCCACCCCTTCACGGTGAGAGATTTCAGCACAACCTATTTCGTAACTACGGTTAAGTAAGCAATATGGGTTTTGTACTGATGCAATCACCGGCAGATCATATTGCTTGGCAAGCGCTAAAAACTGCATCATTCCCCACGGTGTTTCATTAGACAAACCAATCTGTCTGATTTTGCCTAGCTTCACTTGTTTTTCAAGTGCCTCTAAAGTCTGTCTAAGCGGAGTTAACTCTTGCTCTTCCTCACTTGCTTGGTAGCCTAAACGACCAAAATAATTAGTTTGTCGCTCAGGCCAATGTAATTGATATAAATCTAAATAATCAGTTTGCAAGCGAGATAAACTAGCATTTAAAGCCTGCTCTATATGCAGATCATTAAACTGTGTTTTCCCATCCCTAATATGGGCAACCCAATCAGCGCCAGGTCCAGCAATTTTACTGGCTATAACGAGGTCGTCTCGATTGTCTTGCTTAGCTAACCAATTACCGATAATGGCTTCTGTCTGGCCATAGGTCTCTGCTTTTGGTGGAATAGCATATAATTCTGCGGTATCAATGAAGTTAACACCGTATTCCATAGCCATATCAAGCTGCTGATTCGCCTGTTGTTGGGTATTTTGTTCACCAAAAGTCATCGTGCCAAGGCAAATAGCACTCACCTGAATGTCTGAATGTCCTAAAGAGTTATACTTCATAACAGCAACCTAAATTAAATCAAAAAAGTAGAATAGCGTATTTTCAACGTAACGATAATACTTATACATCGTTCATAATTATAAGTAGTTAATGGCATATATCATTGGCTAGCTAGCTTGGCACTGGTATAGTCAATGTTTAACACTACAAACAATTGCCATCGTGTTTCGCCAGCGTGATTACAATGTAACTTCTTTACCTTAAGCAGCTTATTTTATAAATTGTTTTCTAGCATAAACCTACTTGTGGAATATCGCAGCAGATGACCATTAAAAACATTCCATTTCGACTTAATAATTTAGGTTTAAAAGAACGATTTTACCTTGGTCCTTTAGGTTTACTTATTGTATTGGCGATCCTGAGTTCCGTTTTTATCTATGTGGGTAATGCACATAAATTAGTTTGGCAGCAAGTAAGCCAGCAATATGATGAAGTGGGTGTAAAAACCAATCAAACGATAGATCAGTTTCACTCTATTCATGACCAACTGATAGATACCGTCTTTTCATTGGAAAGTGGTGCTAGCAACCAAGACATTTATGAGAACGGAATTGAAATACTCGCCCAATTAGAACAAGTTCAAAACCAATTAAACGATCAACTTTTGGATGCGGAGTCATTAGTTTACCCGCTCATTGATAGCGATAGCCTCCTCTATGATCAGGAGCTTAATAAACTCTCTCAAGCTTTCGTAGAAATGAATCAGCAGTTGGCTGAATACCATCAAACGGTCACCACCATCATTGACTTAACCACTGTAGACATCGCTCAAGCAAAAACACAGTCTCTTTTTGCAATTAAAGGTTACCAAAAAGTAAATAAATCGTTGAATACTGTACGGGCGGTTATTTTTTCTAGCATTCAAACCTCGATGGACTCCAAGTTAGAAAAATATAACCAACTTTATGCTTCAATTTGGTTTGGCTTATTAGTATTCACCGGTTTTTTATTTTATATCTGCTTTAGAATTTCAAAACTTACGATTGCAACTTTAGACTATATTCACCGCTCATTACTTGATACCGCCAGATTAGTATCCAATAAAGAGGTTATTCCTACAGATAAACAACATGCCTCCTCCATAGCGCAAATTGAATCTGCTGTTGATACATTTTCAACAGTGGTCGTTGAATTAAATAAACAACGTGAACAAATTCAACTTGAACAACAAAAGTCACAAGCGGCAAACCAAGCCAAGTCTAATTTTCTGTCATCGATGAGCCATGAGTTTAGAACACCATTAAATCAAGTTTTAGGTTACACCCAGCTGCTCGAGCAAACGTCTTTAGATCAGGAGCAACGGGAATCACTACAAACGATTAAAAACGGCGGTGACACACTATTAGCCATGATAGAAAAGCTGCTGTTACTCACAGAGCTAGAAGACGACAATGTTTCTCTATTAATAGAGCCGACAACCATTAAAAGTGCATTGGATAAAAGTATTGAGTTGGTTGTACCGTTAGCTGAAAATAAGGCGGTGACCATTAAACGTCTAGTTCAGCATGGTTATCCAGACATTGCTGTTGATCAACGGGCTTTAACAGACTTACTCAACATCATCCTAAATAATGCCATTATTTACAATAAAGTGAATGGTAAAGTGGAAATCACTATTTCAGAAGAAAATAAAGGCTATCTGCGCTTTAATATCAAAGATACCGGCACCGGGATTGAACCCAACTCAGAAGAGGTTATATTCCAACCATTTGAACGGCTAGCCACTGCCAATTCGTCAATTTTAGGAGCAGGCGTCGGCTTAGCTATCGCTAAAAAGCTCACCACATTAATGCACGGCAATATTGGTTTTACTAGCCAACTAAATGTAGGCAGTACTTTTTGGGTGGAGTTTCCCATTGCACGCTAAAAACTTCCCTAGACAATAATAAATACAGCTCCACCATTAACAGTTTATTTCAGCCACTTTTTGAGCCAATATGAACAAAATTAAAATTATTTACCTGACGGCTATCAGCCTATTTATTGTAGCCATATTACCGATGTTAACCAGTGGTTTGACTGAACAAGGGGTACGTTGGGCAGTACGACGAAGTGTCGATATTGCTTTTATTTTATTTGCATTTAGTTTTGGGGCGTCATCGCTTCAACTATTGACCCATTCTCGGTTATCAAAATGGCTGCTACAAAACCGTCGCTATCTGGGTATATCGTTTGGAATTAGCTTTTTATTACACGGCAGCTTAATTTTCTTGCTGGCTCGTCTTTACCCAGAACCACTATTAACGGATCTAACAGATAATGTCATTTACACCGGCCTTATTGCCTTTAGCTTAACCTTTTTAATGACCATAAGCTCAAACAACGCTGCTGTTAAGTTATTAGGACGAAATAACTGGTCTAGACTGCACACCATAGGTGGTTATTATTTACTTATAATGTTTAGCTTAACTTTCCTATCCAAATTAGCCGAGCTTCAATTTTGGCCTTATATTATATTGACCTTATGCTTGATAAGTTTACGTATTTATAAAATAATCAAACAGTTAACCACAACTTTGCACACCTGAGTATTATCTAATAATGAACCAACAAAAAGACAACCCCTTACATGGCGTAACCCTCGAAAAGGTTATTAACACCTTAGTTGAGCATTATGGCTGGGAGCAGCTTGGCCAACGCATTAAAATTAACTGCTTCACCTTAGATCCTACGGTAAAATCTAGTCTAAAATTCTTACGTAAAACACCTTGGGCAAGAAAAAAAGTCGAAGATTTATATATACAAACCACTAACAATAATAAGTATACGAACTGATTTTTAGAACGTGAGGGATACGTTACCATCCCAAATTAACTAACACTTCTCTGGCAACATTTTTCAATGATAAAAAACATCAGTATTTTAGGTAGCGGCTGGCTAGGTCAGCCTCTTGCAGCAACCCTAGTTCAGCAAGGCTACCAGTTAAATCTGTCAACACGCAGCCAATCAAAACTAAACTCGCTAAAATCAGCTAATATCGATGTATTTATTGTTGATATAGCCAAATTAGATGCTCAAACGGCTGATTTTCTAACCGCCGATTTATTGATTATAAACATCACTTCAAAAGACATAGTGGCGTTTGAAGCATTAATCAAACAGCTCGAGCAATCAACGGTTAAAAAGGTAATATTCGTCAGCTCTAGCTCTGTTTATCTTAGCAATAACCAAGTTGTCAGCGAAGACCAGCAGCATGAGAATAGTGGCAGCGTATTATTTCAAATAGAACAACTGTTTCAACAGAATAGTCACTTCAGCACTACTGTTATTCGGTTAGCAGGCTTAATTGGCCCCAAACGCCATCCCGGTCGATTTTTTCAAAATGATAAAGTCATCAAGCATGCAGACAACCCCGTAAATTTAGTGCACCTAGATGATTGTTTAGCAATTATTTCAGTAGTGATTAAACAACAGCAATGGGGACAAGTATTTAATGCCTGTGCAGACAACCACCCAACAAAACGTGAGTTTTATAAATATGCCAGCAGCTCATTAGGATTGCCCCTCCCCCAATGCTCGCCACTAGAGTCAGGTGACTACAAAATTGTGAGCAACTTAAAAGTTAAAAATATCTTAGGTTATACCTTCATTCATCCTGACATCATGAAAATAGAATACTAACTACTATGTCGATAACTACGCTACCTTCTTGTCCTTGTCTTAGCGGCAATAATTACTCAGCCTGTTGCCAGCCGTTACATGACGGTAAAATAACAGCACACAGCGCCGAGCAACTCATGTGTTCTCGCTATAGTGCTTTTTATCTTGGCAAAACAGGTTATTTAATCGCAACCCTACACCCTGATCATCGCCAACAAAATGATGAGCAAGTACTGACAGAAACTATCAATAATACCCAGTGGCTAGGTTTGAAAATTATCAGTCACCAGCCAGCTAAATTAGCTGCTACCGTAGAGTTTTGTGCCTTTTATCAAGATACACCTGTCGGCCAGCTACATGAAAAATCACACTTTATTAAACAACAAGGGCAATGGTATTACACCCAGGGCGAACTATTACCCGCGCTAAAACTTAGCCGTAATGAAGCTTGCTTTTGTGGTAGTGGTAAAAAATTAAAGCGCTGCCACCCACAGTAATTTAACCGGCTAAATAACGCTTATGTTTTGCTGGTTTAAGCTTGTGTAGGTCAACCATTACCAAGCCATCGATACAATTGGCAAATTCGGCATCAATATTAAAATCAATAAAGCGCACCCCTCCTGCCTGACACAACTCTGAATATTGTTTGTACAAGGTTGGTACAGTAAGATTCATATGGGCTAACTGTTCACGCATCAACTTAAAGTCAGCTTTACCATCATCACCACTAAGCAGGCTATTCACACTGTTTTTAATATTACTATTAGGTAAGTACGGCACTTTCGCCGTCGCAAGCTGTTCATTATCCAGATAGTAATGTTGGTAATAACTGACAATGAGTGTCTTCGCTAAATCTGGATAACTGTTACTTAAGCTCACCGGCCCAAACAAATAACGAAATTCTGGATAGCGCCGCAGATAGGCACCAATGCCATACCATAAATAATCTAAGCTTCGCTTTCCCCAATATTTAGGGTTAACAAAACTACGACCTAATTCGAGGCCTCGCTCAAAATAGGGCTGCATTTTGTCCAGATCATAATCAAACAGTTCTTGACTATAAATACCGCGACTATCGGCTTTAGCAAGTAACTTTTTAACCTCGCCGATCCGATAAGAACCCGCTATTTCTAAATAAGCTTCATCCCATAAAATTAAGTGGCGATAATCACGATCATAACGATCAAGATCACGTTTTTTGCCAGTGCCTTCGCCTACTTGGCGAAAGGTAATTTCTCGTAACCGACCGACTTCATGCATCACCGCTGAATCAGGTTGTGAATCAAACAGATAAATCTTTTTGCCATCAGCTGTTTCGCCAAGCAACTCAGCTTGCTGAAGCTCTTGTTTAACTTGTCGACGTTCTTTAGGGTGAACTATGGTTTTTTCCGTTTCAAACAGTGATTTTTTGCCTTTAGCCATTCGATATAAATGACGCCGTAATAATTTTGCTTTTTCGGCTTTCACTAAAGGCAATGCGGCAATTTGTTTATAAGGTATAAGCTCGCCAACCGACATTGCAATAGTTTTAGATGTTTGCTTATACATTTCATGAGCAAGCATCATTCCTGATAACGGCTTATAAACTATAGAGAAACTATAAAATAACGGTGAATTTTTAGCACTTATATGAATAGGTAATATCGGTGCATTCGCTTTTTTTGCAAAGTTTATAAAACCACTATTCCATTTCCCATCTTTTACGCCATTCGGGCGAATTCTTGATACTTCACCAGCAGGAAAAACAATGACGGCTTCATCATTATTCAAGCTATCAATAATACGTTGGATACTACTTTTTTGCGTTGCTTTTGAAAGATTATCAACCGGTAAAAATAACGGTTCTACAGCAGAAAAATTCATTAATATATCATTAGCAATGATCTTCACATCTCTACGAATCTCACCTACTAATTTAAGCAATGCTAAACCATCAAGTGCACCTAAGGGGTGATTAGCGACAATGACTACTCGTCCTGTTGCCGGAATATTGTTGCGGTGACGGTGGGAAATGGAATAACTGAAGTTAAAGTATTCTAGGACTTGCTCAATAAAGTCAAAGCCGCTTAGATCTTGATGGGTATTAAGAAATTGATTAATTTCTTGTTCATGAGTTATTTTTCGTAACAAACCTAAAGTAGGTTTCTTTATCCAAGGACGCTTATTATCAAATCTTGGGAATTTTTTGCTAATCGCACGTTCAATATTGAGCATTGCTCATCTCTATTTTGTTGTAATAACAAAATCATAAGTGAACTATATGACAATTTTATAACGGTTTTATTACCGTTTATTTACTAATGGTCGTCAGCGTGAGTGAGATATAAGGTTAGGCCAATTAATGCGATACCAGCCGCTAGTGCTAGTAAGTCTACTGGCGCGTGAAACTCCATAGTGATGGCATGTTCAAAGAAGTTAACAATCAAAATCATGATCACTACGCGGCCTAAGCGCGTTTTTAAATCATCTAAGCTATGAATAGCTAAAACAGACGGTGTCTCAGATGCTTCAGCCTGTTCAATTTTGCTAATAAACAATTCATACAGACCTAAGGCGAACATCAGTAATACTGTGGCTAACAAATAGCCATCAATCACTTCTACCACATGAGTCACGGATTCAGCACGAAACGCTTTACGTGCATCACCGACCAAGTCAGCGGATAAATAATCACCTAAGTGTGAAACAAGAAAAAAGGCATCAACCGAAGCCATAAAGAACATAGCAAATGCGGTCACTAAACTAGCGATTACCGCTATAACAACGACAAAACGACTATTCCATAGTGCGGTTTCAAACATACGTTCCATATTGTTTCTCTACTTAATATTTAATATTAGGCTGCTTGCACCGGAATTGAGTGACCGGTGCGAATAATATCGTTGTTTTCATTCAAATAAACTAAGGTAGGTTCAAAGTTTTTGACTTCACTTTCATCCATACTGCCATAGGCGCAAATAATTATGCGGTCACCTGGCGAGGCTTTATGAGCAGCGGCACCATTAACAGAAATAATATTAGAACCCGCTTCAGCACGAATTGCATAGGTCGTAAAACGCTCGCCATTGGCGACATTATAGATCTGAATTTGTTCGTATTCGTGAATGCCAGCCGCTTCCAGCAGGTTTCCATCGATTGCACAGGAACCTTCATATTCCAATTCAGAATGAGTAACACAAGCGCGATGTAATTTTGTTTTTAATAGGGTCAGTTGCATATCCGACGATCAGTAAATTTAACTAGTCGACTATTATCGCTTTTTAGCGATAATCAAGCAAGATTACAGGCAATATTATCAATCAAACGCGCTTTGCCTAATTGCGCTGCTGCCAAAATACGTAAATTGTGATCTGCCTTTGTGGCTATTTCAAGATCTTGAGCTCGCCTAATCTCAACATAATCAACAACAAAGCCAGCCTCTGTTAATTGAGAAACCGCTTCAGACTCTAGTTGATGATAGTTAGTATTGGCTTGCTCTAACTGTGCTTTCACCGCTGATAAAACTTGGTATAGCGACGCAGCCTGTGCAAATTGTTCAGTCGTTAAGTACTGATTGCGCGAACTCATTGCCAAGCCATTTGGCTCACGAAATGTTGGACCGCCAATCACTTCTACTGCTAGGTTTAAGTCCAAAGCCAATTTTTTAATTAACAATAATTGCTGAAAATCTTTGTCGCCAAAGACTGCGACATCAGCTTGTACCATATTGAAAAGCTTACTCACTACAGTAGCAACACCATCAAAATGTCCGGGACGGTTTTGACCACATAATTTGTCGTCCATATCCGGAACAACTACCTTGGTATGTGAGTCCATGCCTTGCGGATACATGACCTCCACCGTTGGTGTAAAGACAAGATCACACACCACTGAGGTTAACTGCTCAATATCGGCATCTAATGTACGCGGATAAGCGGATAAATCAGACTTATCATCAAACTGTAACGGGTTAACAAAAATGCTAACAATGACTTTATCAGCCAACTCCCGCGCTTTAGCAACTAATGATAGATGGCCTGCATGCAAATTGCCCATCGTCGGTACAAATGCAATGGTTTCACCCTGTTGACGCCATGCTTTTACTTGGGCACGCAAGGCCTTTACTGATTCAACTCTTTGCATTAATACTGTTGTGCTTGAGAGGGAAAGGTCGCTGATTTAACTTCACTGACATATTTCGCAATCGCAGCTGGAATAGCACCGGTATCTGCTAAAAAATCATGACTAAAACGTGGCCGCCTGCCTGGTGTTAACCCCAACATGTCATAAAGTACCAGCACTTGACCATCACACTCCACACCAGCACCAATACCAATCACAGGAATCTCAACGGCTGCAGTCACTCGACTACCTAGTTCAGCTGGCACACACTCTAATACCAACATATCCGCACCTGCCGCCTGTAGGGCCTGAGCATCTGTTATTAGCTGCTGTGCTTGCTGGTCATCACGACCTTGCACACGATAGCCGCCTAAACGATGCACTGATTGTGGCAATAAGCCTAAATGAGCACAAACAGGAATGCCGCGTTCCACTAATTGCTTAACGGTATCAACAACGACTTGGCCGCCTTCTAATTTAACCATTTGCGCGCCACCTTGTGCCATCAAGCGTGCTGCATTTTGAATAGCTTGATCGGTATTGGCATAAGACATAAATGGCAGATCAGCAATGACAAATACCTTGTCACTGCCGCGTACCACATTGCTAGTGTGATAAATCATGTCCTCAACGGTCACGGGCAAGGTGCTTTCCTTACCTTGAATAACCATACCCAGTGAGTCACCCACCAAAATAACGTCAACACCAGCTTGTTCAAGTACATGACTGAAACTTGCGTCGTAAGCAGTAAGCACAGCAATTTTATTTTGCTCGGCCTTCATTTTTCTTAGGCTGGTTAAGTTTAAGCGACTCATGTTATTTATCCTTTACTGGTAACGGATTGTAGTACTGTCGACCGCTTTGAATCGTGCTAATTTGCTCTAACAAATTCTGGTAATCCTGCTCACTATTAACTAAATCAATTTGCTCAGCATTGACAATAAGCAATGCTGAATCTTCGTAATAATGGAAAAAGTCAGCATAGCCATCTGCTAAACGTTTTAGGTAAGCATCTTCAATATATTGTTCATAACCTATTCCACGTTGCGAGACGCGTGATTTCAAAACGGCTAACGGTGCTTGTAAATAAATAACCAAATCAGGTGTTCGGTGCTGCATCGTTAGGTTGTCATAGACCATATTATACAAAGCTAACTCATCATCATCGAGGGTAATTTGAGCAAATAGGCGATCTTTTTCGACCATGAAATCAGCAATTTGCAATTCAGAAAACAAATCATCTTGCTGCAATGCTGTACTCAACTTCACTCGCTGCATTAAAAAGCTCAGCTGTGTCGGTAAGGCTGAATGTTGTGGGTTGAGATAGAACTTCTCTAAAAACGGATTATGTTCCGGCTGCTCCAGTTGAGTTGTACCAGAAAAGCTGTCCGCTAGTCGTTGAGCCAAATGGGTTTTACCCACTCCGATAGGACCTTCAACAACAATATAACGATGAGGAATTGCACTCACAATTTTATCGCTCCCAATTTTCGTAACTCCCCCATTGGACAGTGAGCTAATAACGGCTCAACCTTACCCAATATTGGGATCACTAAATCTAAAGCCAGCTCAGCTAAGGGATAAAGCACAAAAGCACGCTCTGCCACCCCTGGGTGAGGCACAATTAGGCGTTTATCATTTAACAGCTTATCACCGTAAACTAATATATCTAAGTCCAGGGTCCGCTCACCCCAATGGCGCTTTCTAACCCGGCCATGCTGCTGCTCGATATTTTGTAACTCATCCAACAGTACATGTGGCAATAATGTTGTTTCCAGCTCGATCACTGCATTAATATAGTCTGGTTGGTCTTGCGGGCCCATTGGTGGGCTTGAATACAAAGACGAACAGGCAATTAACTTCGACTCCGATAAGCTTCCCATATCGTTGACCGCAGTTTTAATTTGTTGTTCAGGATTTTCTAGGTTACTTCCTAGACCAATAAATACGCGCATTAATCACTCTTGGCTGCAGGTTTTCTACGGCGACGACGACGTGGGCGTTTTTTCACCCCACCAGCAGAAGTCGGTAAGGCATTGATCATTTTTTGTTGTTCAGCTTCAGTTTGTTCTTGAAACAAAGTCCACCAGTCAACTAACTCATCTAAATCTTCCCCAGCTTCATTGCGTAAGATCAAAAAGTCATAACCGGCTCTAAATTTTGGCTGAGCTAATGTTCGAAATGCACGCTTACCTAATCGTTGCGGCAAGCGGGTCTGTAAAACCCAAATATCACGCGTGATTAAGGTATAACGTTTGGGTATGGCAACCCGTTGTACTTGTTCTGCAATAACCTCTGATGCCGCCCGTTGCAGAGCTGGAATAGTAGGTATGTTATTGGCCATATAATCTTGCCAACGCTGTCTCACCGGTTCCCACAAAATAGCAGCAAATAAAAATGCTGGTGTGACCGGTTTGCCTTCATCAATCCGTTTATCGGTATTTTCTAAGGCTTTGGTTAATAATATGCGTGGATAACCATCATGCTCTTCGTGCAATAAGGCGGCCGTCTGTGGGAATAATTGTTCAAATACACCGTAATGCGTTAACAACTCATTAGTTACCGCTGCATTACCCGACAAATATAACTTCAGTGACTCATCAAATAAACGCGCCGACGGAATGTCTTTAAGTAATACCGCTAACTTAGGAATCCACTTTTCGGTTTCATCATCCAACGTTAAGCCGAGTTTGCCAACAAAACGAATGGCTCTTAATATTCGCACAGGGTCTTCACGGTAACGGGTCTCAGCATCACCAATTAGACTAATCTTTCCCGCTTCTAAATCAGCAATACCACCGGTGTAATCGACAATAGAAAAGTCGCGAATATTGTAATACAAGGCATTAATGGTGAAGTCACGACGCCAGGCATCTTGCTCTAAAGTGCCGTAAACATTGTCGCGAACGATGCGACCTTGCTCATCAACATGTTGCTCAGCTTCAGGCGGTGCTCTAAAGGTAGCCACTTCAATTACTTCGCGACCATAACGCACATGAACCAGTTTAAATCGACGGCCAATTAAACGGCTACGCTTAAACACTTGATTCACTTGTTCTGGCGAAGCATTGGTTGTCACATCGAAATCTTTCGGCTCGTGACCAAGGAGTAAGTCACGCACACAGCCACCCACTAGATAGGCATCATAGCCGGCCTCTTTTAAGCCATATAAGACTTTCAAGGCAGCAGAACTTATCTGTGAACGGGAAATAGTATGATCAGGACGAGAAATAATTAATGGCTCACGCTGCTGTGATGTACCATTTTTTTTCGTTTTCTTATTTCTTAGTTTAGAAAAAATTTTATTAAGCGATAACATAGGTCGAGAATAATACCATGCTTCTTATGAATAGCTACCAAGCTGTAGGTAACAGTGAAAATATCAGCTAAAAGAACAAATACTCTATTTTGTTGCTAATTTAACCGGTTTAAAAGATCGGCGATGAATAATAGTAGGCCCAAGCTCCATTAATGCCTGTTGATGCTGCTTAGTTGGATAGCCCTTATGTTGTGCTAAACCATAGCCAGGATAGAGTTCTTCCATCGCGACCATCTCACGATCCCGCGCAACTTTTGCCAAAATAGAAGCGGCTGCTATCGCCGGCTCAGATTGATCGCCTTTGATAATTGTCGTCACCGGACAGGCTAAATTAGGAGCTTGATTACCATCAACTAGAGCATGGGATGGCGCTATATGTAAACCTTCTACCGCCCTTTTCATCGCCAGCAGAGTGGCCTGCAAGATATTTAACTGATCAATTTCTTCAGCTTCAGCTCGACCTATTGACCATGCCAGTGCATGTTGTTTAATTAATGGTTCTAAGAATTCACGTTTTTTTTCTGTTAATTTTTTTGAATCCGCTAAGCCTAAAATAGGATTATTGGCATCTAAAATCACTGCAGCTGTCACCACAGGCCCTGCTAACGGGCCACGGCCAACTTCATCTACACCTGCAATTAAAATTTGTTGTGTCATCGTTTAATCCAGCATTGTTACAATTTGTTGAGCAGCATTAACAGCGCCGCCACTAGGCCCTAATGCAGCCAATACTTGTTGTTGAATAGCCTGCGCCTTCACTTTACTATCGGCAGAAATCAATAAATTTGACAGCTCATGTTCTAAGCGCTCCACCGTCACTTCATCTTGGATTAATTCAGTGATTACCGGTTTGCCTGTCACAATATTACAAAGTCCAACATAGGGGATTTTTACTAAGCGTTTTAAGATCTTATAGCTCAGCGGTGCAACACGGTAAATAATCAAATGTGGTACAGCTAATAATGCCACCTCTAGGGTGACAGTACCTGATGCAGCAACAATAACATCACAACTTTTAGTAAAGTCATAAAAGTCACCTTCGACTACTTTTATTGGCGCTTTACTTGTCTTAATAATAGGTTTAATGGTGTCAAAATCTAAACCTGGCGCTAGTGGCAAAGCAATACTGACATCTAAATGGTGATGGTAAACATTATTGACCGCCTCCACCATGATAGGCAGTAAAGCTGCAACTTCACTACGCCGGCTGCCAGGAAATAAACCGATCACTCTATGCTCAGGATCAAGCTCAAATTTTTGTTTCGCCTGTTTGGTTGTCAATGCAGTTGTCACGGCATCAACCAAAGGATGACCTACACATGATACCGGCACACCAGCCTGTTCATAAATAGGTACTTCAAATGGGAACAACACTGCCATGTGATCAACATAGCGTTTAATCGTCTTTACCCGGCCTTTACGCCATGCCCAGACTTTAGGACTGATGTAATACAACACTGGAATATGTAACTTTTTAGCTTCTTTGGCCAGCTTGAGATTAAAGCCAGGATAATCAACTAATACCAATAAATCAGGTCGGTCATTTTTCAACTCTAATACAAGTTGATTAAATATCTTCTTAATCTGTCGATATTGCTTGAGTACTTCAACCAAGCCCATAACAGCCAATGCTGAAAAATCGACTTTAATATCAGCACCCGCCGCACGCATAGTCTCACCGCCAATGCCGGAGACTTGTATATCAGGGGCTATTTTTTTCAGCTCAGCTAACATCCGGCCAGCGTGAGCATCTCCAGAAGCCTCACCAGCAACAACAACTATTTTACGGGCTGAACTCAAGCCTGTTCGTCCTCTAGGTAGCCCATTAATTCAAGACCAAAACCTGATAAACCAGTTAACTTAGTTGGTGTGCCCATAACGCGCACTTTGCTGACGCCCAAATCAGATAAAATTTGTGCTCCAACACCGAAGGTTCTCAGATCCCAGCCCGCCTTAGTTGATGCAGTAACAACGCCTAAGTCTTGTTGTTGATAATTAGCAATTTTGGCAGCTAGTTGTTTATTTTGCTCTGGCTGGCGAAGAACAACTAATACGCCTTTGCCTGCTTGCTGAATTTTAGCCATCACTTTAGCCAAAGGCCAATGGCTAGACTCTCTGGTAGAACCTAATAAGTCACTTAATGGATCTGCCATATGGACACGTACCAGTACTTCTTCATCAGCATCAATTTCACCGGCAACCATAGCTAAATGTACTTGCGAATTTACCGTATCTTGAAAACTATATAACTGAAAATCACCATATTCTGTCGGCATCGCACATTGTGATAATCGACTGACCGTCATTTCATTTTCAAGTCGGTAACTGATCAAGTCAGCAATAGTGCCGATCTTTAAATCATGCTGCTGGGCAAAAACTTCTAGATCAGGTCTTCTAGCCATGCTGCCATCTTCGTTAAGAATTTCAACAATCACTGCTGAAGGATCTTTACCGGCTAATTGCGCTAAATCACAACCCGCTTCAGTATGACCGGCACGGGTAAGTACGCCGCCTGCTTGTGCTTTTAACGGGAATATATGACCAGGCTGAACTATGTCTTCAGGCTTAGCATCCGCTTGTACAGCCGCTAACACTGTTAATGCTCGATCAGCAGCGGAGATGCCGGTGGTTACACCTTCAGCCGCTTCAATTGAAACCGTAAAATTGGTAGCATAAGGGGTTTGATTATCAGACACCATCAACGGTAAACGTAATTGCTTACAGCGTTCATCTGTTAACGTTAAGCAAATCAAACCACGGCCAAAACGGGCCATAAAATTAATTGCTTGTGCAGTCACGCACTCAGCAGCCATGACCAAATCACCTTCATTCTCACGGTCTTCATCATCCATAATGATGACCATCTTGCCATGTTTCAGCTCATCAATAATTTCTGCTGTGGTGTTTAATTTCATTGGTTAAAACCTAATTGTCGAGTTATAGCGTATAAATTGGGAGATTATCTGTCGGTTGCTAAATAAAGCCGTGTTTCATTAATGTATCACGTGATACGCCTGCATCTGCTGTTGGCAATAATCGCTCAAGATAACGGGCTATCAAGTCCACTTCTAAATTCACCTTTGAACCGGCTTGATACGTATTGATAATAGTTTCTTGCATGGTATGAGGAATAATATTCACTTCAAACCAATTATCACCCACATTATTAACTGTGAGACTGACGCCATCGATACAAATTGAACCTTTTTCTGCCACATAACGTGATAAATCAATGGGTAATTCAATTCTATATTGGGTTGATCGCGCTGAGGGATTTAATGACATTATCGTGCCTAGACCGTCAACGTGACCACTTACAATATGGCCACCCAATCTATCACCGACAGCCATCGCTTTTTCCAAGTTAACGACTGAGCCCGCTTGAACACTGCCTAAACTGGTACGAGCCAAACTTTCACGTGACACATCAAAACTTAATGAACCAGTACCAATCGTCACAACGGTTAAACAAACACCATTGATTGCAATACTATCGCCTAAACCAACGTCAGACAGGTCGAGTTTTTGAGTGGCAACTTGAAGACTTAAGTCGCCTCCCTTTGCCTGCACTGTTTCAATTTTACCAATTGCCGCGATAATGCCAGTAAACATCGTTTTATTGAGCCTCGTTATTGTGGTTGTGCTGTAATGCGCCAATCATCACCAACAGCGCGAATATCACTAATCTGTAAATCTATGTTTTGTGCCATCGTTTGTATTGCAGGTAGGTTGAATAAACCATTGGCAGTATTACCCATCAACTTAGGTGCCATATAAATCACCATTTCGTCGATTAATCCTGCAGACAATAAAGCACCATTTAACACTGGCCCTGCTTCAACCATAACTTCATTCATTCCTAGCCCAGCTAAATGAGTCATTAATGCTGATAAATCTACTTGCTTATCTATTGCCGGCAACGTTAATACTTCAGCATCAATATCTATCGATGGCTGGTGCAGTGTCGTTGCAATAACAACTTTACTGTCAGTAGCAAATAATCCTGCATCCTTAGGTGTTCGTAATTGACTATCAACCACCACTCGCAAAGGTTGGCGTACTTTGCCTTGTTTCGGGTACCAATCGGCACCTTCTGGTCTTACCGTCAAAGAAGGGTTATCACTCAATACCGTGCCAATGCCGGTTATTATTGCTGAACTTCTAGCGCGGAGTTTGTGAACATCAATACGGGCAGCAGCGCCAGTGATCCACTGACTTTCACCTGATGCCATCGCCGTGCGGCCATCTAAACTCATCGCCAATTTACTACGTACAAAAGGTCTCTTTGCTTGCATACGCATAATAAAGCCAGGATTAAGTTTTTGTGCTTGAGCTTCTAACACCCCCGTTACCACTTCCATTCCAGCCTGTTTTAACTTCTCTATGCCAGTCCCTGCAACAATAGGATTAGGATCAGCCATGGCCACATAAACACGCTTCACCCCGGCCTTTATCAATGAGTCAGCACACGGTGGAGTACGGCCAAAATGACTACACGGTTCCAAGGTGACATAGCAATCAGCACCAGCGGCATATTGGCCAGCAGCAAGTAGCGCATTGACTTCAGCATGTCCTTCGCCAGCTCGCTGATGCCAACCTTCACCTACAACGTTGCCATTATTCACAATGACACAGCCAACACGAGGGTTTGGACAAGTAGTAAAAAGCCCGCGCTCTGCTAACTGCAGCGCGCGGGCCATATAATGTTCGTGATCAGACATAATTAAGTGCTGCTTTGACGATTCCTGCATCGTGGACATATATGTGCTCCATCTTCGTGCAACCAATCTAACTTCAATGCATCTTCCAGAGGCCCTTCAAACCAAGAGCGACCATCAGTTACTCTACGTCCGCCTTCGTCGCCACGTTGAGTGCTTCTCGTTTGTTCAATATAGCGAATTCCTTGTGGATTGCATACATCACAAAAAATAATAACTCGAAGCATGTTAGTTATCCTTAGTTACTGATTCAGCTGTATTTTCCATTCGTTCAATCTCTTCACGAAAGGCATTCACATCTTGAAAGCTGCGATATACCGAAGCAAAACGCACATAAGCAACTTCATCTAATTGCCGTAACGCATCCATTACCCAATCGCCAACCAAACGACTTTCAACTTCACGCTCACCTGTCGCTCTTAAGCGATGAATAATACCTTTAACTGCACTATCTACCGCATCAATACTAACAGGTCGTTTTTCAAGAGCACGTTCAAAACCAGCACGCAGCTTATCTTCATTAAATAATGCCCGAGATTGATCACGCTTGATCAATCTCGGCAAAGTCAGCTCGGCTGTTTCATAGGTAGTAAACCGTTCATTGCATTCACTGCATGAACGACGCCGACGAATCGCATCCCCCTCAGCTGAAAGCCGAGAATCAATAACCTTCGAATCGTCTGCACCACAAAATGGACACCGCATAATTTTAAATACTAGGCTTTATGAATAAACAGGCAAACGTTGACATATAGTCAATACTTTTGCTTTAACGTCTTTCATTACTGTTTCATCACCTTGGCTGTCAATAACATCACACATCCAACTAGCGAGATCCGTACAGTCTTGCTCATTAAAGCCACGTGTTGTTACCGCTGGTGTACCAATGCGAATGCCTGATGTCACAAATGGAGATTGCGGATCATTCGGCACAGCATTTTTGTTGACAGTAATATTCGAAGCACCTAACCATGCATCGACTTCTTTACCTGTTAGTCCAGCTTCAATAAAGCTTACTAAGAACAAGTGATCATCAGTACCTTTAGAAACCACATCGTAACCACGAGCTAAGAAAACACTGGCCATTGCACGTGCATTTTCAACAACTTGTTTTTGGTAAGTTTGAAATTCAGGCAACATTGCTTCTTTAAATGCCACTGCTTTAGCAGCAATAACATGCATCAATGGACCACCTTGAAAACCAGGGAATACAGCCGAATTCAATTTCTTCTCAATCTCAGCATTCGCTTTAGCTAAAATCAAACCACCACGTGGACCACGTAATGTTTTATGAGTTGTAGTAGTTGTAACATCAGCGATTTGAACTGGGTTTGGATAAATACCCGCAGCAACCAAACCAGCGACATGCGCCATATCAACCAATAGGTAAGCACCTATTGAATCAGCGATATCGCGGAAACGTTGCCAATCAACAATGCGTGAATAGGCAGAGAAACCAGCAACAACCATTTTAGGTTTATGCTCGTTAGCTAGACGTTCAACTTCGTCATAATCAATCTCACCTGTTTCAACATTCAAACCATATGAAACAGAGTTATAAATTTTACCTGATGCACTGACTTTAGAACCATGAGTTAAATGGCCACCATGAGCCAAGCTCATACCTAAAATAGTATCTCCAGGTTGCAATAAAGCTAGGTAAACAGCTGCGTTAGCTTGTGAACCAGAATGAGGTTGGACATTGGCATAATCAGCACCAAATAATTCTTTGGCACGATCAATCGCTAATTGCTCAGCCTTATCAACATGCTCACAACCACCATAGTAACGTTTGCCAGGGTAACCTTCTGCATACTTATTAGTTAATGAAGAGCCTTGCGCCTCCATAACTCGTGGGCTGGTATAGTTTTCTGAAGCGATCAGTTCAATATGATCTTCTTGACGTTGATTCTCTGCTTCAATCGCTTGTAGCAACTCATCATCAAAACCAGCAATGGCCATGTTTTTCTTGTACACAGTCTTCCCCTGTTTCTACTGTAAAATAAGGCCATATTCTATATCACTACGTCTTTAGCTTCTATGGCATAGCGATTTTTTTATCAATACAGCATGGAATCAGTTAAACATGAACATTTCATTAATAGGTACAGGCTTGATGGGACAGGCTTTAGTCGAGCATTTACTGGAACAAAAGCAACAAGTCACGGTATATAACCGTACAGCAGAAAATTTAACAAATAGTGTGGGCTTAGGAGCTGTTGCTGTAGAAACTGCGCAAGCTGCGCTCGAAGCGAGTGACATTTGCTTATTGATGTTGAGTGATGCAACAGCGATCAATGCGGTTTTAACTACCATTGATGCTGAATATTTAACTAACAAAACAATCATTCAAATGGGTACCATTGCACCTGAAGAATCGCGTCAACTAGAAGCATTAATAACAGCTAATGGCGGTAATTATCTTGAATGCCCAGTCTTAGGCAGCTTACCTGAAGCACGAACAGGTACATTGATATTAATGGCGGCAGGTAATCAAGCTAGCTATAAAACTGCGTTACCAGTGCTCAGGATGCTTGGCACAGATCCACAATATATTGGTGCTACTGGACAAGGCGCAACAGTCAAATTAGCAATGAACCAACTAATCGCTGGCTTAACATCAAGTTTTGCATTGAGTCTGGCCTTAGTTGAAAAAGAAGGTATTGAAACTGAACAGTTTATGAAGATTGTCCGAGCAAGTGCACTTTATGCACCTACGTTTGATAAGAAGCTGAATCGAATGCTCGATAGAGACTTTTCAAATCCTAACTTTCCCACTAAACACCTAGCCAAAGATACTCATTTGTTTTTATCGGTAGCCAAACAGCTAGGTTTAGAAACATGTGCACTAGAAGGTATTAGTCAGTTATTAGACAAAACCTTAGAACAAGGCCTTGCTGATACCGATTATTCAGCCATTATGGCTGGGGTAACAAATACAAAATAACAAAAAAAACGCCCTCATTAAGAGGGCGTTTTTAATTTATTAAAGCTCGAACAAATCTCGACGAATAATAGTTTCATTTCTGTCTGGGCCTGTTGAAATAATATCAATCGGCACACCAGCAAGACTCTCTACTTTATTAATATAGGCTTGTGCATTAGCAGGTAACTCATCAAAGCGGGTGATGCCAACAGTTACTTCAGACCAACCAGGCATATCGATGTATACAGGCACACAACCTTCAAATTCATCCGCACTCAATGGCAAAATATCAACTGTCTCACCATTTCGTTGATAACTGATGCAAAGACGAATAGTTTCTAAGCCATCCAGAACGTCTAGCTTAGTCAAACATAGTCCTGTAATACTGCTCACCCAACAAGCTCGGTTTAACGCAACCATATCTAACCAACCACAGCGACGATCACGGCCAGTTGTAGCGCCGACTTCATGGCCTTTATCAGCTAAGTATTGACCGATTTCATTTACTTTTCCGTCATCGTCAAGTAATTCAGATGGAAAAGGACCAGCACCAACACGAGTGGTATAAGCTTTAGTGATACCTAAAACATAATCAATATGACATGGACCAACACCCGCACCAGCAGCACTACCACCTGATGTCGTATTTGATGATGTTACATAAGGATATGTACCATGGTCAATATCTAATAATGCACCTTGTGCACCTTCAAACATCACCCGAGCACCAGCAACTGAATACTGTTGTAACAAATGTGGGATATCAGCAATAAGCGGTAACAATATGTCACGCATTGCTAATGTTTCATCGCGTACTTGCTCAAAACTAACTGGCTCAGCTTGGTAATAGTTAATCAAAGCAAAGTTATGGAACTTCATTACTTCTTCTAATTTAGCTACAAAGCTTTTCTCGTTTAATAAATCACCTAAACGTAAACCACGGCGAGCTACTTTATCTTCATAAGCCGGACCAATACCACGTCCCGTAGTACCAATCGCATCTTTACCACGGCGACGTTCGCGCGCTTGATCAAGAGCAATATGGTAAGGCAGAATTAGTGGACAAGCCGCACTTATTTTTAAACGTTCACGAACAGGAATATCTTTGCTTTCCAGTTCCGCCATTTCTTCAAGTAAAGCTTCCGGACAAAGTACAACACCATTACCAATTAGACATTGCACGTTTTCACGTAAGATCCCTGATGGAATAAGATGTAAAACAGTTTTTTTGCCATCAATAACTAAGGTATGGCCAGCATTATGACCACCTTGAAAGCGAACCACTGCCGATACATTATCTGTTAGTAGATCTACTAACTTACCTTTACCTTCGTCGCCCCACTGAGAGCCAATTACTACGATATTTTTAGCCACTAGATTTATATTCCTGCTTCGGTCACTAACCAGTGGCCGTCTTTAAGTATAAGTGTTCTTGATTCAGAACTTTCAGTATCAGGTAGTTGGTAAATAACTACCTCGCCTTGACTGCGTAAATGTTCAACTGCTAGCTGTTGTTGTTGGTCATCTGCCCATACAACCGAAATAGCTTTGCTGTCATCAGTGACAGCGCTTGATTGAGTCACCAAGGTTTTAAGATCAAGACTGAAACCTGTAGCTGGTTGCGCATGACCAAAGTCAGCACCGATATCATCATAACGGCCACCCATAGCAACAGCCTGTGACATACCTGCTTGATAAGCAGCAAAGACGATACCAGTATGGTAGTCATAGCCACGTAATTCAGCTAAATCAAAATTAATAGTCACTTCAGGCAAACGTTGTTTAGCCATTGCCGCCACGGCCTGTAAATTTTCCAACGCATCTTTAACATCATTAGGTGCCGTTGCAAATAGTTGCTGTGCTTGGTCAAGCACTTCATCATTGCCATTCAATTCAGCTAGGGCAAGCAACATCTGCTTACTATCAGGCCCTAGTTGATAGTCAGCCAATAAGGCTTCAATTTCTGGTAACGCTTTGCGTTGTAATGCTGAAAACAGCTCTTGCTCTTGAGTGGTGCTCAAGCCAGAAAACTTAGCTAAACCTCGATAAATGCCAACGTGGCCAATATCTAGAGATAATGAAGGCACAGCACCGGTGACATTCAATACTGCAACCATCAGCTGCAATATTTCCATATCACTTTCTGGGCCAGTATGACCGTAGATTTCCGCACCTAATTGGATAGGATTACGAGAGGCACCTTGGCCTTCAGGTAAGGTATGTAATACGCTGCCGATATAACTCAATCTCGTTACATCTCGCTGACCTTTTAACTTATGAGCAGCAATACGAGCAACCTGAGGTGTCATATCAGCACGAATACCTAACAATCGACCTGACATTTGGTCGATGAGTTTAAATGTTTGCAAATCGAGCGTTTTAGCTGTGCCTGTTAATAGCGAATCAAGATATTCAACTAACGGGGGCACCACCAATTGGTAGCCCCAGCTTTGCATCATATCGACCAACTTACGTCGTAATGTTTCCAGTTGAGTTGCTTCGTCGGGCATTAATTCATCTATGCCTTCAGGAAGCAACCAACGATCTTTGATGTTCATCTAATCAATTTATCCAATAAAGTAGCGCAACACCGAAGATCATACTAAATAATCCAATAATACGGAGTTGATGATCTGTCATATTCGCCATTTGTAATAAGGCTCGTCTAAACGCAGCTGGATTAATGAAAGGCATAAAACCTTCAATTACTAGCATCAACGCAGTTGCTAGCCATAAGCTGTGCAATAGACTATCTGTCACCGTGCTAGATACTAATTATTTGGATCAGTAAACCGGTTAAAGAAATCACCTTTAGGTTCAATGACCAACATATCATCGCCACTAAACACAGTTTTATAGGCTAGCAAGCGTCGATACAAAGAATAAAAGTCGCTATTTTGGCCATAAGCATTTGCATAAGTTTCGGAAGCGAGTGCATCACCATTACCACGTAACTCTTCAGCATCACGATTAGAATCAGCAATAATAACTGTCCGTTGTCGATCTGCTGCAGAACGAATCTTTTCAGCTTCTTCTGAACCTTCAGCACGTAACTCTTTAGCTTCACGTTCACGTTCTGATTGCATACGAGCAAAGACACGATTATTAATTTCACTAGGAAAATCAATACGCTTAATTCTGATATTAACTACTTCAATGCCAAAATCTTTAACGTTAGCATTCGTTGTTGCCAAAATTTTAGCAACCATACTAGTACGATCACCAGCAACTACATCTTGTACCGTTCTTGTTGCAAAAGCATCACGCAAAGCATTATTAACAATGTTAAACAAACGCAAACTCGCTCTACTTTTATCACCACCCATAGCAGTATAGTAGGTAGAAACATCAGCGACACGCCATAAGATAAACGAATCAACCAATAACTTTTTCTTCTCACCAGTTAAGTATTCTTCTGGCTTAACATCTAGTGTTAAGACTCGGCCATCAAAACGTTTCACTTCATTAACGACAGGCATTTTAAAATGCAGGCCAGGTTTATAATCAGCTTGTTCTATTTGACCTAAACGTAGCAATAATACTCGCTCACGTTGATCAACATAAAAAATAGAAGAACTAAGCAAGATGAAAGCTAAGAAGCCCAATATTAAAATTGTACTCATACGTGACGACATATTAACGTCCTCCTCTGCTACGTGCGTTATCACGAGCTGATGACGATACAGACGTCGAATCAGAGCTTGGATATGCTGTTAAGTTAGATAAATCAACTCGAGCAGGAGTTGAACTACTGCTTCCACGCATCCGGTCTAGTGGTAAATATAATACGTTATTACTATCTTTAGATACATCAACCATGACTTTCTGAGTTTTAGAGTAAACGGTTTCCATGGTATCTATATATAGGCGTTCGCGGGTAATTTCAGGCGCTTTTTCATACTCACGCATGACTTGCAAGAAACGGCTCGTTTCACCTTGTGCTTTTGCTAAGATTTGGCTTTTATATGCTTCTGCTTCCTGAACTACACGGAAAGCAGCACCACGTGCTTTAGGCACGACATCATTAGCATAAGCTTGAGCTTCATTTTTCATCCGCTCTTTATCAGCACTGGCGTTTACAACATCAGCAAATGCCGCTTGAACTTGACTTGGCGGCTGAATATCTGGAATGTTAAAACTTGTAACAAATAAACCGGTGCCATAATCAGTCAGCAATTTTTGCAATAAGATTTTTGCTCTAGGTGCCATATCAGCACGACCGCTTTTGATAACATCATCCATGCTGGTTTGACCAACAACTTCACGAACCGCACTTTCAGTCATTTGACGCAATGTTAAGTCAGGATTTTCAACATTAAACAAATAAGCCGATGCTTCATCCACCCGATATTGCACTTCCACTTTCATTTCAATGATGTTTTCATCTTTTGTTAACATCAATGATTCTGATGGGACAGTACCATTACGGCCAGCTGTAGAACGGAAGCCAATTTCTGCTGTGCGACTTTCTTCAACATTAACAATTTCGACTTTTTCTACTGGAAATGGGATATGCCAATGAGGGCCAGGTAATGTTGTTTGTTGGAAAGCAGAAAAACGTAAAACCACACCACGTTCAGCAGGCGCGACGATATAAAATCCAGATATCAGCCAAACAACAAAAATGACTAAAAAGATCAAACCAAAACCAAGTGAACTACCACCTGATGTTGAGTTGTTATTGTCAGAACCACCACCAAATATACCAGCAAGCTTACGTTGCATATTGCGGATTACTTCATCAAGATCAGGAGGACCGTCATTACCGCGGTTGCCCCAAGGATCCTTTTCGCCGTTGCCAGGTTCATTCCAAGCCATTTAGCTCTCCAAAAATGAAAATACAGGATAATTAAAATCAAACACGACTATTTTACGGACATGTCAGTCAAGCGCAACCTAATACTGCCACAAAATGACTACTAGCTAATATTTAGGTGCAACTTCAGGGAAATATTCTTGAATGGTCTTACGGAGCAGTTCCATTCCTTCACCAGTCTGCGCAGATACCCATAGCCTGATAATTTTTCCATCTTGATCACGTTCCAGTCGAGCAGCGTGGTCATCAAGTTTATCTATTTTATTATAAACGATCAGTTGCGGAACATCCTCCGCACCAATTTGCTGTAAAACATCATCAACATGGCTGATCAGATCATCGCGGTCTGGTGCACCAGCATCAACTATATGAAGTAGTAAAGCTGCATCACGAGTTTCGTCTAATGTTGAACTGAATGATTCAACCAAATCGTGAGGCAATTTTCTAATAAAACCTACTGTATCAGCTAGTACTACAGCCTGTGCATCATGTAATTTTAATCGGCGTAATGTCGGATCCAAAGTAGCAAATAACCGGTCATCAGCATAGACCTGTGCGCTGGTAATTCTGTTAAATAAGGTCGACTTGCCCATATTGGTATAGCCAACTAAAGAGATAACAGGCACTCCACCCCGTTGTCGAGAACGGCGGCCTTGATCACGTTGGGACTGAACTTTACTTAGCCGTTTACGCAGTGATTTAATACGTTGGCCCAATAACCTTCTATCCGTCTCTAACTGAGTTTCACCCGGGCCACGGAGTCCTATACCACCTTTTTGTCGCTCTAAATGTGTCCAACCTCTGACTAATCGCGTAGATAAATGCCTTAGTTGAGCTAGTTCAACCTGCAGTTTACCTTCATGGGAACGTGCACGCCTTGCAAAAATATCAAGGATTAAGCCGGTTCGACCAATAACGCGGCATTGTAGTTTTTCTTCTAAATTGCGTTCTTGGCTAGGCGAAAGATCATGATTAAATAGCACTAACACAGCATGATTAGCAACAACATGCTCACGTATTTCTTCTACTTTACCTGTACCAGCAAAAAATTTAGAATCCGGCCGATGACGCTTGCCATGAATGATAGTCGATATTTTTGCGCCGGTAGAGTTCACAAGCTCAATGAATTCTTGTTCAGATTCGGCAAAGTCAGGATCATTGAAATTAAGGTGTACTAATACAACAGCGTCTTTTTCTTTAGACTCATCAAATGCAGCATTACTATCTGGACGGTCAAACAATCAATAACTCCTTAATCTTCTTCATTACTAAAATCAACGTTTCGGCTAGGTACTATAGTCGAAATAGCATGCTTATAAACCATTTGATTAACCGAGTTTTTTAGTAAAATAACAAACTGATCAAACGAATCAATTTGCCCTTGTAATTTAATTCCATTCACTAAATAAATAGACACTGGTACGTTCTCTTTTCGTAAGGCATTGAGAAAGGGATCTTGTAAAGATTGTGCTTTAGCCATTGTTATCTCCAGCGAGCGATATTTTTCTTATATATGAGAATGATATATGCAAACGAACCATTCTAAAAGTTTGTAGTGCGTGATCCAACAAAAATCATTCAATAATGTGAAGTTCATCACATAAATACTGCACAACGGCATCAACGGGGAGATCGGGACCGCTATCAAACCAAACACCATCATTTTGTGAGCGTAACCAGGTTATCTGTCGCTTTGCCATTTGACGTGTAGCAATAATTGATTTATCAATGAACGTATCTTGATCATATTCACCAGCAAGATATGACCAAGCCTGACGATAGCCTACCGAACGTATTGCAGGTAGATCAACATGACAATCTTCACGAGAAAATAAGCTTTTAACTTCACTTATAAAATTCATCTCCATCATTTTTATATAGCGTGTTGCTATACGTTGATGGAGCACACTGCGTTCAAAGGGACTTAGAATTATTTTTAGAACTTGGTAAGGCAGTGGTGCTGACCTGTTTTGAGTCAGTTCAGTTAACGGTTTACCGGTGATCTCGTATACTTCAAGTGCCCGTTGTATTCGTTGTGGATCATTAACATGTATCCGTTTAGCAGCTACTGGATCAATATCAGCAAGTCGCTGATGTAAATGTGCTAAGCCGAGCTGCTCTACTTCTTTTGCTAACTTTAGCCTAATCGCTGGCTCTGCAGTGGGTAAATCAGATAAACCATTTTGCAGTGCATTGAAGTAAAGCATCGTGCCGCCGACCAACAACGGAATTTTTCCTCTTGCCGTAATATCAGCCATCAAAGCTAAAGCATCTTGCCGGAAACTACCAGCCGAATAACTGTCCGTAGGCTCAATAATATCGACAAGATGATGTGGATACTGCTCTAATTCTGCTTTACTAGGCTTAGCAGTGCCAATATCCATACCTTTATAAACCAATGCTGAATCAACACTGATAATTTCTACAGGGAAACGTTTAGCTAGTTCTATTGCTAGATCTGTTTTTCCAGCAGCCGTTGGCCCCATAATAAATAGGGCCTGCGGAAGTTTTTTATCAGTTAACTCTACACTCAACCTTGTTTCATCGTATCGAAGAAATCAGCATTGGTTTTTGTAGCTTTTAAGCGATCCATCAGGAATTCCATTGCTTGAATAGGTTCCATCGGTGCAAGTAACTTACGTAAAATCCATAATTTATGAAGTTCATCTTCAGGCGTTAATAATTCTTCACGACGAGTACCTGAACGAGTAACGTTAATCGCTGGATACATTCTACGATCAGCTAGTTTACGCTCAAGTTGTAATTCCATATTACCTGTACCTTTGAACTCTTCAAAGATAACTTCATCCATTCGAGAGCCAGTTTCAACTAAGGCTGTAGCAATGATAGTCAAACTACCACCCTCTTCTATATTTCGTGCAGCACCAAAAAATCGCTTTGGACGTTGCAATGCATTAGCATCAACACCACCTGTTAAGACCTTACCCGATGAAGGTGCGACTGTATTATATGCACGGGCTAAGCGTGTTATTGAATCTAATAAGATAACCACGTCATGTTTATGTTCAACCAGCCGTTTAGCTTTCTCAATCACCATTTCTGCGACTTGTACATGGCGAGTTGCTGGCTCATCAAAAGTACTAGAGACCACTTCACCTCGCACTGAACGGACCATTTCAGTTACTTCTTCTGGTCTCTCATCAATCAATAATACGATCAAATCACTTTCAGGATAGTTTGCAGTAATTGATTGGGCAATAGTCTGTAAAATCATAGTCTTACCAGACTTAGGTGGCGCAACGATTAGTCCACGTTGCCCTTTACCAATTGGTGATGCTAAATCAATTAGGCGTGGTGTTATGTCTTCTGTGCTGCCGTTACCCAGTTCAAGAGTAAAGCGTTCATTAGCAAATAATGGTGTTAAATTTTGAAAAGGGACTTTATTTTTGGAATTTTCTGGTTTTTCAAAGTTTATTTCTTCAACTTTAACTAAAGCAAAATAACGTTCGCTGTCTTTTGGACCACGAATCTTGCCTTTAATCGTATCACCAGTTCGTAAATGAAAACGTCTGATCTGGCTAGGTGATACATAGATATCATCCGGACCCGCTATATATGAATCCTCTGGCGAACGTAAAAAACCGAAACCATCAGGCAGTAACTCAAGAACACCGGTAGTAAATACTTCATCGCCTTTCTTGGCATGCTCTTTAACAATGGCGAAGATTAAATCTTGTTTTCGATTTCGAGCTAGGCCATCAAGTTTCATTGAGATAGCAAGTTCCATAAGTTGAGCAGCTGACTGCTTCTTAAGATCAGTTAGATTCATGTATTACCTAATTTGGGATTTTGAGTAGGGATATATTTCACGCGCAATGACGTAGGTCTAAATATTAAAGGAGGGGATATTTCAGGAATTGTGGAATAGAATAGCAGCAACAACAATTATAGTCTAGGTTTATTTAATTATTTAGTGTAACTAGCATTACAGCGGTCTCTAGCTGACTATAAGTAAACTCTGCTGTCGATACTTCTACAATTAAAAGCACTAAAAATGCCATCCTCTAATAAGGAATATTGTCACCTCCAAACGTCAGGCAAAAAAATACCCGAACCTCATTGAGGTTCGGGTATTTAGTATAAAAGCCTGGCAG
>MAAI01000076.1 GCA_002163115.1 Methylophaga sp. 41_12_T18
GTCGGTAATACCGTGACCGTTGATGTCGACTTTGCCACTGGCAGTGATACCGAAGATGCTGACTTTATTGTCGCAGCTGAAGCGGCCTTATTAGCGGCGGCTAATGCGACCACCGGCGTGAGCTATGCGGCAGGCACCTTAACCTATAGCGATACCTTTGTCGGAACCGATCTCAACTTTAATGTCACCGCCTTTAATGATGACTTATTGGATTCACCTGAAACCTTAAACGTGACCTTAGACAATGCCACAGCCGTTAATGGTAGTGCCACAGCAGCGGATTCTGAAAACGTCACCATTACTGATATTGATAACGCCATTACCTTTGCGATAAATGTGACATCTGAAGATGTCACTGATGATACAGCCAGTCAACAAGCTACAGTGACAGAGGAAAATGATCTGGACGATGTAGCCACTTTTACTGTCTTAATGACAGGGTTACCATTGCTTGGAGCCAATACAGCTTCTGTTGATGTTAATTTTACTGGCACGGCGGACGATGCTGATTTTGTGACTGCAGCATTGGCCTCTTTAACAGCTATCGCGGGCAGTACAGCAGGTGTTAGTTTATCTGCAAATACGCTTACCTTTGATAGTAGCTTTGTTGGCTCATCTTTATCATTTTCCGTCGAAGTATTTGATGATGGTGACGATGAAGGTCCAGAAGACCTTATTGCAACTCTAAGTGGTGAAAGTGTACTTAATGGTTCGGCAGCCTTGGTTTCTGGTCAGGAAGCAGCAACGGTTGATATTGATGATGCTGATGCAGATTTCCCTGCAGGTTTGGCATACTCGATTGCCGGTGGTGGTGGTACTGGTGCATTTTTATACGGTATTGATTTGGCATCAGGTGCAACCTTCCAGATTGGTGCTGTGGTTGTTGATGGTAATGATAAAGCACAATTTTCATCATTAACTTTAAACCCGATAGATGGTTATTTATATGGCTTAGCTGATCAAGGTGGGTTGAACGGTTTTGCTCGAGTCAATGCCGCTACAGGTGAAGCTGAATTATTGTTTAGTGACTCATTACTGAATACCAGCACTTCAGGCATGTCATTTGCAACCAATGGTGATTTATACATTGGTATTGATGATGAGTTTTATCTGGTTGCTAGTATTGATGTTAGTTCTATTAACGACGTTAGTGACTTAGGTTCGCCAATTGTAACTTTTGATAATAGTGGTGTATCGATAGACTCTATGGCTTATCAAGTATCAACTGATACCATTTTCTTTATATCAGGTTCTCAGCTTTTTGAAATTGCTGCGGATGGTTCAGAAACAACAGCAACCGAAGCTCCAATGGCTATTGGCGATACCATTGATGGTCTGTCATTTGATGAAAGTGGCACCTTATGGGGATCAGATAATCTTGGTTCGATTTATCGTATTGATACGTTGACGGGGTCAGGAACATTAGTTGCTACAATTAGTAATTCTGATGTGACCAACTCTGGTATTCACTCTCTCGCTATCAGCCAATTGATCCCTGGTACCTACGTGACATTGGGTGAAGGTGCTGTCAGTCATACTAATTATTACCTCTATAGTGTTGGTGCTCAGGGTGATGTTTATGATGCAACTGCGTTATCAGGATTAGGTTTAACCGCTGATAGTGAAGTGACGATAAGTGTTACCGGCCGAACTATTTCAGTCACACAAACTGATACTGCTGATCCGGTAGATGAAGTCGCAATAAGAGTGGATTCATTTGCCGATATTACAATTGATGGATTTGAACAATCAGATATATTTACTCGGGATGGACTTCCTTCAGTTATCAATATCACCGATGGTGAAGGCGGTAATATTCAAACCGGTGAAGCAGATGATGTGGTTAATATCACCTCAGCCGCTACAAGCGGTGGATTGACGGCTGATGAAGAATATACCGTTAATACGGATGGTGGCGATGATGTGATTACACTAACTGACTTAGTTGATACCTCATACATTCTTAATGTCGGCGAATCATTGGATGCAAATGGTAATTTGTTGCAAGACCTTACTGACATTGATAGCGTGATTATTGATGATGATCTCAACTTAGGGAGTGGCAATGTTTCGATGAATAATGTCGAAGTATTAGATATCACCGGCGCTGGCGATAATACTCTCACCTTAACTGCTTCTGATGTTTTAGATGCATCAGATGATACTAATGTATTGATTGTTAAAGGCGATAGTGGAGACGCTATAGCCTCATCCGATAGTTGGGCAGCTGGAGCAACTGGTGTGACGGGCATTGATGGTGGCACTTATAATACTTATACCTTTGACACCGGCGGTGGTATTGCAACGTTGCTGGTTGATTCTAGTATTAACATTACCAGCATCACTGATTAATCAATAGACCATGACATAGGAAAAAAGCCCCAGCTAATGGGGCTTTTTTTATTTTGTACTAGTCTCTATATAAATGACGCAACTTGATGCCATCATTACCTAACTAAAAGATAAAACTGGGCTAATGAATCTTAAAATAAGACTTAAGTTCGCCTTCGGTTGGTACGTGCTGGAAGGCTAGCTTGCCATCAACGATAATGTTAGGTGAATGTCTAATTTTCAATATAGATACAAGTTCAGGCTGTTCCTCCACAAAATCGACTTGATAATTAATATCGAGATCTTTCAACTCTTGTTCTAAATTTGGCAGGTTGAAGTCTGTTTTAGTCACTAATAGTTTAACTTTCATGACGGTTACTCCTCTGTAGAATAAATTCCGATTAGAGTGAAATTGGCTACGACAATTAAACCTAAGGAAGTATTGGCGAGCTGATTTTATGGGGATGGCGGACTGATTAGTCTTCACAAAAAATCTGGCCACTGAGTTAATTGTAAAACTAGTTGCTGTCCTTTGCACCTAATTTGTATTTGCTAGCAGTTGCCGAAACAATTAGGCTAAACTGAATGCAGACTTAGGCGTTAATGAAGGAGTAATTGAGTGAGTAAATCAGAACAAGCCGCCAAGCGGGCCAGAGCATTATTGAGCTCACAGGATCAAGGCGTCTTATGTACCAACTCTATTGATTTAGCCGGTTATCCCTTTGGGTCTATCACACCTTACTGTCTTAATCGCGATGGTCAGCCAGTGATTCTGATTAGTGATCTTGCTCAACATACGCATAACATCAAAGCCAATAATAAAGTGTCTTTAATAGCCAATGAACATGATGTTGCTGATGCTCAGGCAGCAGCTCGAATTACCTATATTGGCGATGCCAAGCTTGTCGATAAAAGTGATGATGAAACAGCTGAACGTTATTACCGGTACTTCCCAGCCTCACGTGATTTCCATAAAACCCATGACTTTAATTTTTATACGATTGATTTAGTTCGTGCTCGATATATTGGTGGTTTTGGCAAAATTTATTGGGTCGAACAAGCCGACTTGTTGAAAGCCAATCCATTTTCTATGCAAGAAGAAAGCGACATGGTCGATCATATGAATAATGATCATCAAGCAGCCATGCAGCATTATTGTGAGTTATTTGAAATTGCATATGACAAAGATAAACAGCTCAAGATGGTTGGTATTGATAGCGAAGCTTTTTATCTACGCACGGGTGAAAAGTTACACCGGATTGAATTTGAAACTTCAGTTTCGACGGCACTAGAAGTTCGTCAAGCCATGGTTGAGTTAGCTAAAAGATCTACTTAGTTAGTCAACCACTATGCTGGACTTATTTTTATGAATAGTAAGGACACAAGCCCTAGTTTATAGCTAACTAAAGTTAGTCACGACATAAAGCTTATTCGAATATTACGAGTTAAAGATTAAACTCTTATTTATCTTTAATTCTATTTTTCATCAGAACATTAAATGATTCTGCAAGTTCAGAATTATAGTCAGTTTTACGAAATTGAATGTTAGAGCTAGTTTTTCCTTCAGCAACTTCATCCATATGCAGTTGAAGGCGGGAAAGTGGCCCTGCGATACAATTCGTTAGCCTTAAGCCATATAAAATACAAGCAAAATAGGCTACTTGGGTAATAAGGACAAGATATTGACCATAGGGGGCAATAATATAACTTTCGTTTGCAATATCGTGACTTAGTACGAGTAGTTGAGAGAAAATACACATGCAGACAATATAAATAATAAGATCTATTTGAATCTTAGAGCCTACAAACCATTTTTTTTTATAAAAAGGGACTTTTTTCATAAGAACCTCGTCTTTTATAGCGTAAATTGATTTAGTGACTATGATGCAGAACAGCTTATTTCTTGATGTAAAATACCTTGTAAATTAGAGGTATACCTCAACTGTAATCCTCTGCAACTGAACAAGCAATATGCAGTTTGGGGATTATTAGATGTAGCTCACACAATGAATAATTAACCGGTAATTTAACTAAACTAACGGGGTTTATTTACCAATCTAAGGGTGTTGGAATTACTGTGTTATTTAGTTGATGCCGATATAATGAGCTGGCCTTGTACACCACTTGTCTAACTCGGTTTAAAGCACCGATAGGTTTATGTTCTGCTAACGAATTCCACGGTGAGAAAGATAAATTTTCACAGAACTGTTGTTGTACTGGGCTATCAAATTTTTGCTTGGGAATAGTGATGGTGGCAACAGGGATATAAGCTGAATCAGTTTCTTGCCACAATACACTTGGGTCTTCGATCGGCATATGTTTTTTACTGTCTTGTAATTGCACTAACAACTGCATACAAGCTTCGCCACTTTCTAGTTCTGCTGACAGTGTTTTCTGCAAGAAGTCTTCATTGCTTTGATCTTGGCCATCGGTACTTATAGCGGGCAGGCAGGATTGCACTTTATATTTAACGTTATGTGGGCCTAACTTATAGGCGGTATTGCTGAAATACTCATCCCATATTGGGCTATAAGGTGGTGGCGCTAGTGTATCCATCACTTGTGACAATTCACGTAATCGCCAATTAAAAGGATTGTAGCCGGGGATGAAGTATTTAACTTTATCAGGGCTTTCGACTAATCCGTTGTAATCAGCTAAGTTGATTGAGAAAAAGGCTGGACTGTTATGTAATAAAAATTCTTGAGTTTGTTGCTCAACATTGAGCAACTTGATCGCAATACCACGTGAATCATTGTCAGCATCAGCAACTATATTGGGTGAACCATTGGAAAAGCGTATCCATGATTTATATTGCTGATTAGCTTGTTTAAAAATACCGTGTTGCAGTGTTGGGCTTAGGTCATCATTAATATCGAAATAGGCTTTCACACAAGCATGGCCTTTAGCGTGAGCACCTCGGTGGGCTTTATCGGTTCTGAAACTGTCGATGATATTGATGAAGTTATCGACAGAACGTTGAATCTGTTGTTCTTCGTCAGCGGAAATAACTTCTTCAGTGGTAACGATGGCATCACTATATGAATAGTATTCATATAATCCAAAGGTTAATACTATTAAAAGTAATAGAGAAAACAGTAGTTTTTTAAATAGTTTCACGGGGACTAGCGTCTTAAATTCATCACGGGTTTTTCGATAAATAAATACATCAATGCAGCGATGGCGAGACTGAGTACAGTGCTAATAACAAAACCAAAAATCAAGGTTTCAGCCATCGACCAAGGATATTCAGTCGGCATAGTGATGGTCAGATTAACCAGTGCAGGAATCACTGCTGACATGACTACCAAATGAATCAAGTATAACGAGTACGATAAGGTGGCGAACGGATACCAAAAGGGCAGTGAAAAGAAGCTACGCATCATAGTTGCTATCAGATGGGTTTGTAGCAACATGGCGATAATAATGATGCCGATACCGACCGAGAATAAGTTGCGGTTGAAGATGTAATACAGCACATGCACAGTTTGATAGTCATCATAAATCGGCAGGTAATTAGCAAAGCCCATAAAGAAAACAACCATAGCGATACCAATTAAGGTCGTGACAAGACCCAAACTGGAATTAAAGAAAGCGATTAACTTATCTTTGTGAAAATGGAAGTTATAAGCCGCCATACAGCCAACTAATAAGCTGCCAAACCGAGTATGTAAGTTGTCATACAATACGGTAAAGAAATGATTGAAGTAGTCATGGTCAAGATACATACGGCTGCCAGGTGAAGTGCGAAGGGCTTCATCTGACATAACAATGCCAAAACGCACTATGAGAGATATCACGAATAACCACAGCATGGTGTAGCCGGGTGATTTGGAATATTTCAAGATAGCAATCAATAACAACGGATAGATAAAGTAGAACTGCTCTTCAATGGCTAGGCTCCATGTCCAACCTACGGCTTGGCTGCCATAATCTACAAAATTATTGATATAGAGATAGTTAGCCCAAATATTTTCGCTATTAGGTCCGTTTAATAACCAATAGACGGTAAGGGTGAAATAGTAGGCAGGGGTTAATCTTAAATAGCGACGAATATAGAAGTTTTTCAAATCCATATGGCCGGTTTTGGCAATTTGTCGAAATAAGATGCCTGAGATTAAAAAGCCACTCATGACAAAAAATACATCTACCCCTTTGTCACCGTTTAATGCCCAGCCCCAACCTGAGCCAAGTTCATTAATCATCGATTCGACGGTGACAGTTGGGTGTACTAATTGATAAACAAAGAAAGTATGAAAAACTAAAACCAAAATAATAGAAACAGCTCGAATACCATCAATAGAAGCATAGTTGGAGGCACGGCGAGTATAGATAGAACGAAAATTTTCTTTAAAAGAAAATGCCCGTTGCATCGCTGTTTTTGACATATCAACATCGTGAGACATAACCGGCCCTGCCTATAAGGTTTTTAAATATTCGATTAAAGCCCAACGCTCGTCTTCTGTCAGAGCGGCTTGACCATAAGCCCCCGTGCCATATTCATGGCCGGCATTGCTATTGCCAGGTAACGAGGTATCAAATAAAAAACTAGTGTTGGTAGCTTCGTTTACATAACCTAAACCTGTAGGGTCATACTCCCAAGAGCCTAAGAAAAACTTCGCATCTCGTTCTACAGCTGGTAATAACAACTGATACATATTGTGAACAGAGCCGTTGTGCAAATAAGGCGGACTCGACCAAACACCATTTAACGGCCGTGCTTTATAAGCTAATAAAGCGTGATCAGACACTTCTTGGCCATGTTCAATGATTTCTCCATCCACATATTTAGGCGGATGAATCACATCTGGGTGACCTAAAGCCTTAGCATCACGTTTGGCTAAGTAGGCTTGCAAGGGATTATTTTTCAATACACCAATCATCACATTATTCGCGATATAGATGGCTCTGTTTTCTTCGCCTAGTTCAGGGCCGGCAAAGTAAAACTGTTTACGGTCTTTAAATATGCCGCTTTGGCCTCGATGACCAAGTGCATTTTCAGCCATTAAGGGATCAGTATTTATTTCTGCTAAGGTGCTCATCCGAACCTGAATTTTACGTAGCGGATCAGTGCGGTCGATATCCACATGACAGGCAATGCAATGTTGCTCATATAAAGTTCGTCCAACTTGAACCTGTTGCTGATCAATAGCTGGAAATTGTTCAGGCCATAATGGTGAATGTAATTTAGCGGTTATTTTCTCTAAACCACGTAAATTATCAGCCTGAATAGAAGAGGGGTAGCCGCCATCAATAACACCTAACCACTTGGTGGTTTCGGTTTCAATCTCACCAAATACGCCAATGGCTTCGCCAATATTTCGAGCAAGAGCACCCACGCCACTATTGGCTTGCGAACCATTCCACTCTACATAATCATGTTGTGGAGTGTCCCATATATAAGGAAAGCTAGTGGCAGCATTTGGAGAATTATAATTACCTGGAACTTGAGTTGCCGATAATGCCTTATTCAAAATCGCACCAAAGGCATCAAGCCGACTAAAACCATAAGGCGTATCAGTATGATTCATGGTGGCGTAATCGATACGCTTACTGAGTTGTTTAACTAATGCTGCAGTGAGTTCATCTTTTTGTTGTTGGCTAACATCATCACCTAAGATACGACTTTGAAAGCGAGCTAATTTTTCGCTGTCATCAATGGTGGTTTTGATTGAAGTGGTTAGCTCAGTTAAGAACAAACGTAGATCGAGAAAACTTTGACCACCATCAATGCGAATAAACTGATCTTTATATTTAAGCTCTTGGGTATGACAGGCCGCACAGGTGATGCCCATATGATCGCCGTTTCTAGCTAAACCGATTGGCAGCCCATCAGGGTTACGATCAGATTTCGCTGTTGGCAAAAAACCAAAGCTCATCATCTTATCGTCAGTTCTTAATAACTCGGTGTTATCGGCTTGTTCGAGGTTGAGAAAAAGAGCATAAGGAACAAGACGAGAGCCTTGATCGGTGAAATAGAAATAATCACGGTCAGCAGCATCCCAGTTTTGTTCTATGAATATCGTTTCACGCTCACTAACAGTAGCGGAAAAGGCTGGCGATATTGCTCCAAGGCTGAACAACAGTGATGCAACAATGCCTAACTTAAAATAATACATGTACTTACCTATTCCTTATCACCTATGAGTTGATTCATAAGCCTGTTTGGGTAAAGCTAAATATAACTTACTGTTCTAATCGACGTAACGAATGGCTAATTGTTACAAATTGTATGGTTAGTCTCGTGAAAGTAGGGTGTTTAAGAGGTTATCTTGAAAGTTAAGATTACCAGTTAAACTATTATGCGAAACACACAAGAAAAATGAGTTTTTTAGTGGGAAGAAACTATACTCATGACGTTTAATACTTGGATCTAAAACATTTCGACCTAATAACGAGGCCTTAGTCACCGAACCATCTCCCGGCTCTAATAACAGTGCATCATAATCCACGCCTTCAGTAGGTTGAGTGATTTCATCTGGATGCATGCGAATCATTGATTCACCGTTCACTTCTTCCACCACAATACGAGCGGAAGTGAGTGTACAACCACCACCAAATACAGTGAGCTTAGGATGTTTTTCAGGCAGTGGAACAGTCAGCGACCAAACAAAACGGCGTGCACGTTCTAGGTGTTTTTCAAAGTAAGCATCCAAGTTAGCAAGGTGTTGGTCGCTTTCCTCTTTAGTATCAAATTTATCGGCGATGCGTTGTCTGACCTCAGGATCAAAGATCGACCACTGAAAACGCTTCCACACATTGACATCAAATAGATCACGATCCAGTACCTTGCCTTCACTAGTCACAATCCAATCATTTAATGGGTGAGGGAATAATTGATACAAACTAGGCATGGTTGCCAAGGTTTCAGTGCCAATTGATTTCAAGCCTATTTTGACGCCATCAATAAATAGATTCAGTGTTTTGACCGAACCTAAGTTAGGCGTGCCGAGTAAAATAACCCGACGCACACGCTCGCCACCATACATATTAATTTTTTGGTCAAAATCATTACCATCCAAAACATCTTGTTTGCCATAACGAATGAAGTAACGGGTAATGAGTCCGCCCATGCTATGAGCAACAATATCGACTTTCAAATCTGGTTTGTCATAATCGATACGGATTTGATCGACTAACTCAGCTAACTGCCGAGCTGAAATCGTATTATCTTGTCGCCAGTCATAATGAAATACGTAATAGTTTTTCTGTTTAGGATTTACCTTTTTGCCAGCTTTCGCCAACTGATAACCACCGGTATCACCCAATGTTCGTACAATCTTGCCGTAGAAATCTTTGCCGACTGCACTGTCTGATATTTCATAGGCTTCGGCATGATTAGGCAAAGGATCTAAGGTGTCAGGATCGATCTCAAACGCAATATCAGCGTAGTCATGCAGGAATAAGCGAGAAGCAGGACCCGGCCAAAGATCTTGCTCGGTTTTCATATCTTTTAACTTACTGCCCAATACGCCATGAACAAAAATGACTGGCGGTTGGTCATCGACCATCATGCTTTCCATATAAAGCCGGTGTAAATCAGGTGCAAACACTTTGTTATTGGCAAAAATACCAGCAACAAATACAGCCATTAAAATATAAGCTGCAATCGCATATTTGCTGAACAAGAACAACTTAATCGTTTTGTAAGTAAAGCGAATCATAATGACCGTCTTAGTTAAAGAAAGGGTAGACGCAGTAAAGTCTAAAAAATTACAATTTGCAGTATAACCAGAGTTTGTTGGCGTCGTCAGTTATAAGTATATAGATCGTTAATTAGGCTGAAACCTACGCAATATTGCTTACTTTAAATTTTCTAGCCCACTGGTATCAATGCCTCTCATGATTTCTCGTTCCAGATGATACTGTTCTTTAAGCTGATTTTGCTTACGCTGTTCGGCTAGTTGCTGTTGTTCAACGGCAATTCTTATTTGTCTAAGCAGTGATTCCTGCTCAGTTTCACATTGTCTGAAACCATCAGACCAACCTTGAGCATATTGCTTTTCATCATTAAAGCGAACGACATCTTTTTTAAACTGGTCAAATAAACTACCACCGGCTTTGTTACCACTATGGCAACCATCGTCAAAGCCTTCAGCATAAGCGAGTGGATAACCTTGTTTAACCATCATCTCTTTTTGAGTGACACAACCACTAACGATGAGTAGTCCGAGTGTGGCAATAATGAGTTTATAAACCATTCATAAATCCCTTTATAGTTGAAGTTTTTAAGAGTTAAATTCGACAGCTAGCATTGAGTAAATAGCATGATCGACAAATCGTGAATATAGCCACTCACATTGCCTTAAACGTGCTTCATAAGTGAAGCCAACCCGCTCAGCAATAGCACGACTTTTATGGTTATCTTCGGCACAGCGCAGTTCGACTTTATGTAGCTTTAACTCATCAAAGCCAATTTTCATTAACTCGGCAATCACCTCAGTCATAATGCCGCGGCCGGTATAAACTTCTGCCAGCCAATAACCAATTGAGGCTTTTCGGTGTTGGTTATCAATTTCATGAAAACCGGCTACGCCACACAGCAGACCTTCGTGAATAACAGCAAAGTGTGCAGCACTGCCAGCCGTGGCATTGTCCATCGAGGATTGAATAAATCGCTGGGTATCATCGCGAGATTTTATTTGGTCTAGCCACGGCAGCCACATTTTTAGATAAGAACGGTTGGCTTCGGTTAGTTCATATAGTTCTTGAGTGTGACTTAAACTCAAGCTCTCTATTCTGATTTCCGGTTTCATTCGCTAGTCCATGATGGCAATGCATTTAAAGAAGTCTTCGTCTTTACCTGAGCTTAATTGGTTCACCAGCTTGAGCGTGTAAAATACATACTACCTAACTTACGTTAATTTGGAAAAACAACAATGGTGATGAAAACATTTCGTGGACACACACCGCAACTAGGGCAACGTGTCTGGCTTGATGACAGCGCCGTCATTATTGGCGATGTCACGATTGGTGATGACTGCTCTATATGGCCATTGGTATCTATTCGTGGCGACATGCACCATATTCGCATCGGTGCTCGCACCAGTATTCAAGATAACTCCTGTCTGCACATTACCCATGCCAGTGACTATAAACCTGCAGGCCATCCGTTGATTATTGGTGATGATGTCACTGTCGGTCATATGGTGATGTTGCACGGCTGCACTATTGGTAATCAAGTGTTGGTGGGCATGTCGTCAACGATTCTTGATGGCGCTGTGATTGAAGATAAAGTGCTTATCGGTGCAGGCTCTTTAGTGCCACCAGGAAAAAGACTTGAAACAGGCTTTTTATATCACGGCTCACCGGTTAAAAAAGTCCGTGCGTTAACAGAAGAAGAACTGACATATTTTCAATATGCAGGAAAAAACTATATTAAATTGAAGGATGAATATTTAGCAGAAGCAGCCGACAATTAAAGGGCATTTGCCTTCAACGGTGGCAATGGGCCATAACAGCTAATCCATTCAAATGCTTTTTCAGGATCATGGAAAGAACGCACGTCGACATGACTCAAATATGAATTATCGGCATACGTAGATAACACAGTGTCAACTTCTGAGCGGTCAATGAAAGCGACAGCTTTTACTCTGGTTCCGGCCCCTATAAACATCATTTTTTGGGCTCCGGCCGACATTGAGTATTCATCGTTATCTCGGGTCACAAAGAGAGAAACCTTGCCATCATATTTCTCAATATAAGTTTGAATAAGAGCCATGTCCTCTTCAAGAACTTCGCCATTTTCATACAATGAAAAATGAAGGCACATGCCTTTCATTGGTTTTAGGCGTACTCGCCCTGTGTCAAGAATACTCATAAATAGATCTCTGTGGTTTGAGTGAAGTATAACGTCTAAGAAACAACAGGAACATACTCTTGTTAATTTGTTAGCCCATTCATGTTACGAACTTTAGCGATTCGTTTGAGAATTTTGTTGGGATTTTTAAACTTATATTCTTCCACTTCAATCGTGATTAAATCTGTAGGTGTGAATACCATTTGCGATAAATGTTGGTATTGAAGCAGCTCTTGTTTAGCTCTTTCCAGCTTGTCTACTCGTTGATTGGTAGCGGCCACAGCATTTTCACGATCAATGGCATGGATCTGCTTTAAGGCAAACAAGGGCACAGATATCAATACAGAATGTGTTCTTTTACGATGGATATCAAGAACCACTTTAGCTAACAAGGCATCCTTGGCTTCCAAATCTTTTAGTTCGGATGACTTGCCAATAAAGTATTTTATAAAGACACTTATTTTATTAAACATCTTTAGTTAGTAAAACGTGAACTTGTTCATCGGATGTTGGTTAAGGCACTTAAATTTGTATCAAGCCGGTTAATGACTATGTTGTTGATAGCGATACTAGGCCACTGAATTATTTAAAGTCAATTTTGGCAAAATTTACAAAAACTCAAATCGATTACGACCATTGCTCTTGGCTAGATAAAGCGCTTCATCGGCGCGGTGCAGTAAGGCTTCGAGGTGGTCATCTTGTGCTGACATGGCACTGATACCGAAACTAGCTGTCACCTTGATTGCTCCTAATGTGCTTGCTACCGCTGTTCCTTCGATATCTTTTCGTAACCTTTCAACAAAGATCTTAGCTTCATCCAGGTTCGTTCCCATAAGGATACAAGCGAACTCTTCGCCACCGATTCGACCATGAATATCGGTGGAACGTAGTCGTTGTTTACAGGTTTCAGCAACGTGTTTGATGACAATATCACCAGCAGCATGACCGTTGGTATCATTTATCTTTTTAAAGTGATCAATATCGATCATCACCAGAGATAGCGGTTGTTCAAGTCGTTTGGCTAGTTGCAGTGCCTCTTCGCCACGCGAGAAGAAAAAGCGGCGATTACCAATACCAGTTAATACATCAGTTTCAGCCATCGATACGGCTTCTTGATGAGCGAGTTCTAGTTCGGCGGTACGAGCCTGTACTTTCTCTTCCAATAAAGTGTTGGCATTTTCAAGTGAGGCAATGAGCTTGTCTTCTGAATTTTGTTTCTCTTTACGTAAGACATTGACATGATCAATCAATGCTAAGCCGAGCAATACGGTTTGCAGTAATAGTCCCATACGCGAAATCCACAGTACCAGATCACTCATTTCCACCACACCGGCCAAGCGAGTGACGATAACAATCATCGACACACTCCATACCGACCAAGCATAGACATACCAACGAGCATCACTTCGCTTGAGTACTTTCCATGCCCATAAGCCGATAAGCGGCATGACAGCTAACAGTATTGAAGTGAGCATTAACAGCTTGCCAGACAAACCACGATAGCCACTTAAATAAAACAGAATACTGCTAATAGCCAAAGCAATTAGAAACTTAAGTAAATAATCCGCTCTAGGCATGAACTGTTTGGTTTGTAGAAATATACGATTAAATTGCAGGGCACAAATGAAGGCAAAAGCAGTGATTATTATATGGGCCGAATCAGTTAAATAGGCTGAGTCATGCCACATAAACCGATGTCCCAAGCCGGTGTTGGCTAGAGAGTTAGCCAGTACAAAAGTGAGATAAGCGATATACCAATAATATTCAGGAAGCCGAGTGGGGATATGAACAATCAGGGTGAAGATGATGACAAATAAACCGGCACCGAATAAGCAGCCATAAAAGTAATAAGTAAAGGAACTGTGATTATGGAAGGCTACTTTTTCCCAAGCACGAGTAGATAATTCAATCATGCCAATTTCATGATAGGCAAAGCGCATCACGATTTTTTCTTGGGAGTTTTCAGCAGTGGTGAAGGGAAAAGCAAAGGACTCAGAAGCGATAGGACGATTACTAAATGCTCGTTTGTCACCAGTTAACAGCATCGTCACAACCCCATCACTATCGATGTGGTAAAGATTGAGGTAGTCGGTGTGGGTATAAATAGCTTCTAAAACCCAAGTAATCGGCAAGCTAGTCTGGTTTTCAACATCCAACATTACCCACCAGGCAGATGTACTCATGCCTTTGACGGTTTTATTGGGTTCCTGTGGTTTGAACTCTGCCCAATCTTTTTTAACAATGTCATCAATGGTTAGCTGCCGATTGGCATCTTCAATGACACTGGCTTCATTCATAATCGACAGGCCCGCCATTTCTGGCGTTAGCTGAAACTTAGCAAATGCAGACGGGGCAACAAATAAGCACAAAGCGAATAGTGCTAGTAATCGTAAAGCAGATAAGTGAGTGATAAATTGAGGCAAATTAACCGTTCTTTAAGAGTTAAATTAAATCCAACAGCACATTTTATCAGGTTTTTAAAAACACAGCTAAGTCATTAAAATACTTACCAATCCATGACCTCATCAGAGCCACCAAATGAAGCAGGAAAACCTGTGTAATGAGGTAAATCATCGATCACCGGTAAAATCGAATGCTGGCATTGAATATGACAAGATGCTTTGAACAGATCCTGAGGCAATAGCGTTTGGTTAATGCCTCTAAAATAAGCCCCTTCAGGCTGAGTAAAAACTATCGTGCCGCACTTGTTACAAATTCGACGCGGGTTGGATTTATAAGTCCAAACAGTCGGTGTGCCCTCGGTGATGGTGACTGATTCGGTTGGATATAAAGCCAAGCCAACATAAGCACCACCAAAGGCGGCCTGACAATCATCACAATGGCAATAAACCTGAGCAATAGGCTTGCCTTTAATCGTCGCCTTGATTTCACCGCATAAACAATTAATTTCAATACTCATTCGTTTCTCCATAAAAAAATGTGTCTGATAATTGAGGTTTAAAACGCTAAGTTTAGCCTAGATAATTTTGTTTTACGCCTGTTATTTTTACTCGAATTTGATATTTACTGTAACAAAATAGCTGGTTGATGCGTCTTAAATATCACTTGGCCATGAACGGAACAAAATAAAACGGTTCTTCAATTGGCCGACGGTTTGTTAACTATATCAATAGAGAGAAATAAGATGCGATCTTTGTACAAAATTTTTACGCCGGTTTTCTTATTATTTATGTTTGCCAGCTCACAAGTGTTCGCTAAAGAAGCCTACAGCCAACAACGTTTTGATGCCTTACAACAAGCAGGCGAAGTGGTGTTAGTAGATGTGTATGCGCCGTGGTGTCCAACCTGTAGACAACAGCAACATGCGATTGAAGCGTATCGCAAAGCCAATCCGGGCAAAGACTTTTATGTATTAGTCGTTGATTTCGACGAAGATAAGCATCTTGTTCGTCAGTTTCGTGCACCACGCCAATCGACATTATTGATCTACAAAAATAACGAACGAGTGTGGTTCAGTGTCGCTGAAACACGTGCTGAAGTCATAGCAAAAGAACTCGATAAAGCTATCGGCACACAAGGCTAATCATGGGCTTAGAACTCGCATCCATCCCACTCGCTTGGTTAGCAGGCATATTGAGTATCTTATCGCCTTGCGTGTGGCCATTAGTGCCAGTGGTGATGACATCTGCAGCTGGTCAAGGCCGGCAAGGGCCAGTTTATTTTGCATTAGGACTTAGCTGTGCATTTGCACTCGCTGGTGGTTTACTGACTTTTGTCTTACTAAACTCAGGTTTGAATCCTGATGCCTTTCGTTGGTTTGCCGCCGCCATGTTGGTATTGGTCGGGATGATATTGATCATCAAACCGTTATCAGATTGGGTCAGTTTACGTTTATCGCTGCTCAGCAGTCGCTTAAACATTGGTAACCCTGAAGCAAGCTCAGCCATCGGTCAGTTCGGTGTCGGCATGTTATTAGGCCTAGTTTGGTTACCTTGTGTGGGGCCAACATTAGGGGCTGCCATTGCGCTGGCTTCAGTCGGTCAAGACTTAGGCACAGCCTTTATCATTATGTTTGCTTTTGGCATCGGCACAGCCTTAGCGTTGATAGCCGCTGCATTTTTGTCTGGCAAACTGTTAAACAGCTTTCGACCACAACTGCTTAGTAATGTAGGCACAGTCAAAATCATGCTTGGCTGGTCATTATTATTACTCGGCCTAATGGTATTTACCGGCATCGATAAAGTATTAGAAATCTTTGCTTTGCAATACCTACCAGATTGGTCAGTGTCGTTTTAACTTCAAAACAACTAGGAGCTAATTATTCGGCTCCTAGTATTTCATTAATAATGATATCGGCAAGAAATGATAGTGATGACATTGTCATCAACGGCATACACAAGCCGGTTGGTATCATCAATACGACGAGACCAAAACCCAGTTAAGTTTTCCTTCAGCGGTTCAGGTTTACCGATTCCATCAAAAGGTGAACGTTTCACATCATTGATGAGTTTATTAATGCGTTTAAGTGTTTTTTTGTCCTGTGTTTGCCAATAAACGTAGTCAGCCCAAGCATCATTCGTCCAAGCAAGCAGGCGGCTAGTCATCCGCTAAGGCTCTTTGAGTGACCTTACCTGATTTATATTGTTCAATAGAACGATTCAAATGTTTGGAGTTAGCAGGCGAGCGGAGTAGATGAACGGTTTCCATCAGACTATTGTAATAATCCAAAGACATGACAACCGCATCCTCAGAGTCTCGGCGAGTGATCACTGTGGTGTCAGCATCATTCACAACGTTATCTAAAACGGCTTTTAAGCCATTGCGTGCTTCAGTAAAAGAGACGATTCTCATAGAACCTCCATATGTACAGTTAATAAGACAAGTATAGAGAAAAAAATAGACTTGTACAGTTTGTTGAACATAAGTTGTGTTTTGTCGTTTAACTTGTCTGAAAATCCCAAGCCAAAAAAAATAAATATTTACAGCCAATTACATATTTTTATCTGTTGCTACTATCTATCTCGCCCAATTTGGGGCAATTATTTAAAACGGCTTACACACCGTCATTTGGCATGAAAGTGGTTTTAAATAAGTCTGCGCAGGTTTTCGCACAGGCTAACAAACTGAGCCTGAAAACGGCGTCCATCATTAATTACATTACCAAAATTGGAGACACCGTAATGGCCTATGCAACACGAGATCCGTATAGCGGAGAATTGATACAGACTTTTCCCAATGCAACAGATGCAGAAGTAGAACAAGCGATCACCGAGGCACATGACGCTTTTCTACAATGGCGTGAAACCAGTGCCGAAGACAAAGCGACTATTTTGCAAAAAGCAGCCAACTTGCTGCGTGAAAATAGTCAAACTCATGCTCAACTGCTTACCATTGAAATGGGCAAGTTGATTGGCGAAGCTAAGGCAGAAGTCGAGTTATCAGCACAAATCTTAGAATATTACGTCAACAACGCAGCTGAATTACTCAAGCCACAAGTGATCGAGTCGGCAGATCCCGCCATTAAAAAAGCCCAGATCATTAATGAGCCTCTTGGTGTTTTACTCGCGATTGAACCGTGGAACTTCCCTTATTACCAAATCGCCCGCATCCTTGCACCACAGCTTTCGGCTGGTAACACGCTGTTATTGAAACACGCATCCAATGTGCCGCAATGTGCTGACACTTTCCAACAACTGATGATTGATGCTGGTCTACCAAAAGGTGTATTTCGTAACCTGTATGCCACACGTGATCAGGTCAACACCATTATTGCCGACTCGCGCGTACGAGGTGTGGCATTAACCGGTTCTGAAGGTGCAGGCCAAGTGGTCGCATCACAAGCGGGCAAGGCGATGAAAAAGTCGACATTAGAACTCGGTGGTGCCGATGCCTTTGTTGTATTGGCTGATGCTGAGCTAGAAAAAACCGTCAAATGGGCGGTATTCGGACGTCATTGGAATGCAGGACAAGTGTGCGTGTCTTCCAAACGGATGATCATCGTCGACAGTGTTTATGATGAGTTTATGGAACGTTATGCCAACGGCGTAGCATCGTTGCGTACAGGTGACCCGATGAATCCAGCAACCACACTGGCACCATTATCATCACAAGGCGCTGCTGATGAAGTTAAAGACAACATTAAGAAAGCTGTTGAGTTTGGTGCAACGGCAACCGAAGTAGGGCCAAACGTGCCAACCAAAGGTGCTTTTGTACAACCAACTATTTTGACTAACATCACACCCGACAACCCAGCTTATTACTGGGAGTTCTTCGGCCCTGTATCAATGATATTCAGAGCAAAAGACGAAGCCGATGCCGTGCGTATCGCCAATGATTCACCGTTTGGTCTTGGTGGTTCAGTGTTTGGTCAAAATGAAGATCACGCTGAAAAAGTGGCTAAACAAATCTCTACCGGCATGGTTTATGTTAATCACCCAACCGCAGTCAAAGCCGACCTACCTTTCGGTGGTGTGCGTAACTCAGGTTATGGCCGTGAATTGATTGATTTAGGCTTGAAAGAGTTTGTAAATCACAAGCTAGTAGCCGTGACAGATATTGATGGTAATTTTTAACGGTTAGTTTTATTAGTTTGAAATGAAAAGGCCTTCAATGTTTCTAGTGAAGGCCTTTTTTTAGTTTACTAACTGTCAAAATGAAATAATTAAGTTACTTCATTGATATATCTTTATTTTTAAATGACTTAAAATATGTTTTACGATAACATGTACGACATTACCGTACATAACTTAGGTGGTTAATTATGGATAGCATTAGCGTAAACAAATTTAGAGACAATTTAAAAACATATGTTGAGCAAACCGTCAGTGAGCATGAACCAATAAAAGTGACCAGACGAGCTGGCGAAGACTTTATTGTCATGAGTGCTGATGATTGGGAAAGAGAACAAGAGACTCTTCATGTTTTGCAAAGCAGTGACTTAATGAAGCAAATTGCTGAATCGATGAAAACGCATCAAAGCGAAACTGGCTATAAACCAACGCAAGAGCAATTAAATGAGATCACTCGTTTTTGAAGGAAAGACTTGGCTAGTTTATGAGCAGCTTAGAGAAAAAGATAAAAAACTGCACAAGGCTTTATGTCAGGTTTTAAAAGAAATGTTACGTTCAGATCCTGCTGGCGGCTTAGGCAAACCAGAGCCGTTAAAACATAACCTATCAGGATTATGGTCTAAACGAATTTCTCAGAAAGATAGGCTGATTTATAAGTTTGATGATGAAAATATTTATATTTTCGCGATTGGTGGTCATTACGATGAGCATTAAAATGTCACGCCACTTTCATCGACAATGGCAACTCAGGTTATGGTCGTGAATTGATTGATTTAGGTTTGAAAGAGTTTGTAAATCACAAGCTCGTCGCCGTGACAGATATTGATGGTGGTTTTTAACTATTTAAGTAATAGCGACGAAATTTAAAACTAAAAGAATAAGGGCAACCAATATGAAAGTATTGAATGCCCTTTTTTAATATCCATTGCTACTGCACAAATGCTGAGATTGGTTGAAGGGCCAGACTCTTATTAACGCTCTGTTTTTGTTAACTTGTACTGATGATTGTATACCAAACGGTGTATATTGTTGGTATGTCGAATGAGGGGTAATTTATGGCCAAAATACAAACCAGTCTTAGAATAGAAGAGAAGTCACTTAAAGAAGCAAAGGTGATTCTTAATTCTTTAGGAATGAACTTTTCTGAAGCTGTGAATGTGTTTACCAGCATGGTCGTGCAAACTAAGGGACTGCCATTTGAGGTTAAGATCCCCAATAAGTTAACATCTAAGGTGATTCAAGAAGCTAAACTTGGCGTTAATGTCGATGAGTTTTCAGTTGATGAAATACGATGAAGCTTAGGCGACATAAAGTTTTTTTAAAAGATATTAAAAAAGAAAAATTAGCCGATTCACAATTTGAAAAATTTATTTATTACATCAACCTTCTTAGGGAAGGAGGTGTTTTACCTCTCGAGTCACGTGACCATGCACTTTTAGGTGAATATAAGGATTGTAGGGAATTTCATCTAGGTGGAGATATGTTAGTTATTTATCTCGTCGAAGCCGAGCAAATTACTCTGCTACGGATTGGCACACATACACAACTATTCAAGTAAGAACTGAGAAAACAAATAGCTCCAGACTCTCAGTCGCGTATAACCTTGGCTTTGAATACCCACAATACTTTGCCTGATTATTCAAAAAGTACCTAAAAGGGGACGCAACCCTTTTAGGAGTATTATTTATTCTGATCAATGTGTTAGTGTATTTATATCAAGGATTGATAAGAGGTTTTAGCTTATGCCAAGGACAAGGCGTCATGTATTTCCAACTATCCCGCATCATATTACCCAGCGTGGTAATCGTCGAGAAGATGTATTTTTCAATGACGACGACAAACAGCTCTATCTGGAATGGCTGACAGATTACTGTAAGAAATATCAAGTTGAGTTATTGTCATACTGCCTGATGGATAATCATATTCACTTAATTATGACGCCACAGACTCATGACGGACTACATAATGTCTTAAAGCCTCTCCATATGCGTTACGCACAATACATCAATAGAAGACATGGATGGTCGGGGCATTTGTGGCAAGGTCGTTTTTTTTCATCCGCATTGGATGAAGCACACACCCATGCAGCCATTCGTTATGTTGAAAGAAACCCTGTGGAAGCTGGCATGGTAGAAAAATCGGAAGACTATCCTTGGTCAAGTGCCGCACACCATTGTGGTCAAACAGTAAATGACTTTTTGATGAATCGAGCGAATAAAATCACGGGAATAACTGAAGATAAATGGTCTGACTGGCTAGCGATTATTGTGCGTGAAGGGCTAACACAAGTATTGGAGCGAAATATTGAGAAAGGCTTACCTTGTGGATCTGATAACTTCATAGAACGCTTAGAAAAATTAGCTGATAGATCTTTACAATATCGGCCTCAGGGTAGGCCATCAAAGGGGTAAAAAGGGTTGCGTCCCCTTAAATCCTGGGATTACTTCATTTCTGCTAAACGTTGTGATCTAAATGCTAGGTCTTTGGTTATTTAGGCTCATCATCGAGAGCTTTAAAAAAACTGTCATCAGGTTGAGCCACTCTGAATGTGGTTAATGATTTATCCATTACGTGAACTCCTGAAAAAACCATGGCATCGCCAAGGCGCGGCACATAAATAATAGAGTTTTCATCTTCCGTAAGTTTGAAACCGATAGTCTGTATGCGTTTTCTCATATATGGATAATATCCTTGAACCATTGTTAGTTCATTTTCATCGCGAGGATATGGTGAAGAGACATCATTAAGCATGAGTTTTATCGAGCTTTGTAAATTATCTGAAAGGTACTGCTTTAATTCAACGCCTTCATTTTCTGTCCAACTTCCATCACCTACCAACGGTTTTGCTGCTCCTGTCGATGACATGTAGCGAGTGTTCCAGATCGGGGCTGTTTCATTGGGTTTTGTCATACTTGCTTGTAGCAAAACATAAGGCCGGACATTTTCATCAGAGACAAAAGTTAATATGACAGCAGTTCTAACTTTTAACTGAGGTAAGCTGGGTGTACTTAATGTTGTGAATTCCTTCCTCAAATTAGAGGTTTGAAGCAACTCTTGTGTGATTTTTTCAGCTTCGTTGGTTAGAGTTATATTCAATATGTGTTGTGACTTATCACTGGCGCTAGAGCCTATACTGGAGTCCACTCCATCTTGAATTAACATTCCTAATGGCCCAAATAGAACACCGACTAGGCCACTTGATTGATGTCCTGAAATGATAACTTGGCTATCAGGGATACGGTGGATACCAGGTGGTAAATCAGACCAGCCAGATAGTTCTTGATCGATAAAATCGATAGCGATAGCTTCTTCAATAGGAGGCGCTGGTTTAATTCTATTACTTGAAATACAACCTGTGAGTTGCGTCGCGATGATTAAAAATAGAAGTTGTAGGCTGTATTTTTTGAACTTTGTGTGATTTATTACATTGGTACGCAATTTATAATCCTTTTAGCGTTGTGTTGCACAATATCCGTATTTTTTCTTTAAAAAAGAAATCGTGAGCAATGGTATTTAGTAAATAGTTTTAAGTCAATTTTGCTAGCACCCACTTGTATGTAAAAATGCAGCTTTAGTTTTCGCTTTGTCGAAACGGTCATTTTTAGGGATAGCTTCTTTTATGCTCAACGTTGTATACAGTAACGATATGGTGCAGTTGGCTGCACAACTTGCTGAGATACAACACAGCGATCCGTTGCCTCCGTTAGAAGCGGAAACGGTGATTGTGCAGAGTAATGAGTTGGCGCGTTGGTTGTCGTTGTTTTTGGCACAACATCAGGGCGTGGCGAGCAATATTGAGTTTCCTTATCCTTCGGCTTATATCTGGACTTTGTTTCGTCGGGTGTTGTCGGGTGTGCCTAAGCAATCACCTTTTTCGACCGATGCGATGGCGTGGCGAATCTTTGAGTTGTTGCCGCAGTGCCAACATTTGCCTAAGTTTGAGCCGATTAATGCCTATTTAGGTTCGCAGGATGATCCTTTAAAACGTTATGCCATTTCCCATCGTATTGCGGATAGTTTTGACCAATATTTGATGTATCGACCGGATTGGTTGCAGGCGTGGGAGCAAGGCGAAACACCGCATTGGCAAGCTTTGTTGTGGCAACAGCTGACGGCGGGTGAAGATGCGTCATTGCATCGTGCGAGTTTGTTGCAACAGTTGCATGATTATTTATTGTCTACCGATCAACGTCCTGCTGGTTTGCCTCGTCGTTTAGCGATTATTGGTGTATCGGCCTTGCCGCCGGTGTATTTGAAGATCTTTGAATTGATGGCGCGTCATTGCGATATCACCTTGATGTTCTTTTCGCCGAGTGAGGCGTATTGGGGCGATGTGGTTGACAAAAAAACACAGGCCAAACGCTTGGCTGAGTCGCAAGAAGAAGACTTGTATTTCAATAGTGGTCATCCCTTGTTAGCGAGCTTGGGCAAGCAAGGCCAAGAGATGTTTGAGCAGTTGCAAGAGTGCGAACACGAACAACAACATCTGTTTAATCCACCACAACAAACCAGTTTATTAGGCTGTTTGCAGCATGATATTTATGCCTTGAATGATCCAGAGTTGGTGGAAGATAAGCAGGTTATTTCGGTTGAGGATGATTCGATTCAGGCACATGCCTGCCATAGTGCGATGCGTGAGATTGAAGTATTGCATGATCAGTTATTGGCCTTGTTTGAACGGCATCCTGATTTATCGCCGACCGATGTGGTGGTGATGACACCGGATATTGAGGTGTATGCACCTTGGATTGATGCAGTGTTTGCCCGTGTTGAGGGCGAGGCGAGTCAACGTTATATTCCTTATGGCATTGCTGATTGTGGCGTGCGTTATCAAAGTCCGGTGTTGAATGCGTTTATCACTTTACTAGGCTTGCCGCAGTCACGATTTGATGTGGAAACGGTGTTGAGTTTATTAGAGTGTCAGGCGATACAACATCGTTTTGCACTTGATGATGAACAGCTGACGGTGATTCGCACTTGGTTGGCAGAGACACAAACACGTTGGGCTTTGTCGGGTGAAGATAAAGCTAAGTTTGATTTGCCAGAAACGGATAACAATACTTGGCGAGCGGGTTTAGATCGTTTGTTATTAGGTTTTGCCATGCCATTAACCGAGCAAGGCGAAGACTTACGTTTATTTGAACAACAGTTGGCTTTTGACGGCATCAGCGGTGAACGTGCAGCAACTATGGCGCAATTATGTGCATTTGTTGATAGTTTGGATAAGTTGCGTAATCACTTAAACCGACCTCGCACCGCCGAGCAATGGCAGCAAACCCTAAATGAATGTTTGGATAATGTGTTTTTGCCGATGGGCAATGATAACCATGATGAATCTGAATTATTGTTGCTGCGTAAAACTATCGATAAGTTGGTGGAAACTACTGAGCTGGCAGGCTTTGAACAAACCTTGTCATTGGCCTTGGTGACCGATTGGTTGAATGGACATTTGGATACCAGCCAAACATTGAGCCGTTTTATGGGCCATGGTGTGACCTTTTGTGGCATGGTGCCGATGCGAAGTATTCCGTTTGATGTTGTGTGTTTGATAGGGATGAATGACGATAGTTATCCACGTCGTCAGCCAACAGCCGGTTTTGATTTGTTATCACATGATTATCGCTTGGGTGATCGCTCACGTCGTGATGATGATCGTTATCTGTTTTTAGAAGCCTTGTTGTCATGCCAACGTCATTTGTATTTGAGTTATGTCGGCGCGAGCATTCATGATAATGCCACCATTCCACCGTCGGTATTGGTCAGTGATCTGCGTGATGTGTTAAAGCAAAGTTATCAGGCAGAACATGACGAAGATATTTGGTCACAACTATTAACGCAACATCCTTTGCAGGCATTTAGTCCGCGTTATTTTGATGGTGTTGATCCGAAGTTATTTAGTTTTGAACAAGCACAGTGCCCGAATGCTCAGGCAGTGGAGGTGGATGATTGGTTTGCCACGCCGCTGCCAGAAGTGGATGCCTCATGGCGACAAGTGAGTTTAAGTCAATTGTTGAACTTCTTCCGTCATCCAGCTCGATATTTAATGCGTGAACGCATGGGCATACGATTGGAAATGTCGGATGACCAGTTGGAAACACGTGAGCCGTTTGCCTTAGATGGTTTGCAAGCATGGCAGCTGCGCCAACAGCTATTAACATCACGCTTAAACGACACGGCCTTGGCCGAGATGTTGCCTTTAGTGCAGGCGACCGGTGTATTGCCACAAGGCATTATGGGTGAACATATTTTTGACAACCAAGCCGGTCAGGTGAATGAGTTTGCTGATAAGTTGAGCGAACGTTATCCCGACTCGTTTGAGAACCCAGCATCGTTTGAGTTGAAACTGGGCGAGTTTTATTTAAGCGGCCAATTAGAACAACTGCATGAAGGCGGCATATTCCAATATCGAATGGCAAAAACCAAAGGTAATGATCTGTTGGCCTTGTGGCTGCAACACTTGGTATTGAACTGTGTGCAACCGAAAGGCATCGCCAAATCGAGCCAGTTGTTTACCGAAGATAATGAATATGAATTTGCACCCGTGGCGGAGGCAGAAAGCCACTTGTCGACCTTGTTGGACTATTACTGGCAAGGCTTGCACCAACCTTTGGCTTATATCCCCAACAGCAGCTTTGCCTTTGCCAAAGCAAGTTTAAATAGTGGCAAAGCATCACCTGATAACAAGATGTTTGACGCATGGAATGGCGGTCAATTTTCTAACGGCGATGTAGGCGATGATTATTATCAACAAATCTACCAAACCGCACCGTTAGATGAACATTTCAAACAACTGGCCATGGCGATATTTGAACCGATTCAAGAACATCTTGTGGGAGGCAAACTGTGAGCAAGTTTGATGCAAAAACAGTCGCCTTGGCAGGCACTAACTTAATTGAAGCCAGTGCTGGGACGGGTAAAACCTATACCTTGGCAGAGTTGTATTTACGTTTGGTGATGGAGCAAGATTTAACAGTCGATAAGATCTTGGTGGTGACTTATACCCGAGCAGCGACGGAAGAGTTGCGTGATCGTTTGCGTCAAAAGCTGGTGGATGCACGTGATGAGCTTATAAAAGGGGACGCTACCCTTTTATCAAAGGGTAGCGTCCCCTTTTATAAATTGACCTTGGCGATTCAGAGCTTTGACCAAGCAGCGATTTACACCATTCATGGGGTTTGTCAGCGTGTATTGACCGACTTTGCCTTTGAAAGTGGCTTGCGTTTTGATGTCAGTTTGATGGGTGACGAAGTCGATATTTTGCAATCGGTGACCGATGACTTTTGGCGCTGTGAAGTGCATAAAATGAGTGATGACTTTAGTGCTTATTTATTGTCACGCAGTGAAACGCCTGAAACTTTATTAAAGTCTGTTCGCAGTTTGATTGGTAAGCCTTATCTGCATTATTTACCGTTGCCAGAGATAGATTTAGATCGTTTTCATGCCACGGTGAATGAGCAGTTTAAGCAAGTGAAAGCAGTGTGGTTGGAAGAGCAAGATCATGTTGTTGCTACTTTGCAGAATAAGGAACTGCTGAACGGCAATAAATACCGCAAAACCAGTGTTGAGAAGTGGTTGATTCAACTGGCGGCGATGTTGCAGCTAGATTCTGTTCCGGCCAAGTTGATGGATAACTTTGATCGGTTCACGCCGACTAAGTTAGAAGATGCTTTGAAAAAAGGCCAACAGCTACCCGAGTTAACGTTTTGGTCTGCGTGTGAGTTGTTGATGGATGCCCAAACGCAGTTGCAGACAGCGCGCGATGTGCAGTTGCAAAACTTACGTTTGGCTTTGTTGAGCTATATCAATCAGAAAGTGCCTGAGCAGAAACAGCAGCAACAAGTGCAATCGTATGATGATTTGTTGATTAACCTTGAGCGGGCATTAAATGCCGAACAGGGCGATGTGCTGGTGGAGCAGTTACGTGAGCAATATCAGGCGGCATTGATAGATGAGTTTCAAGATACGGATCAGGTGCAATACGATAGTTTTAGTCGTATTTATGCCAAAAGTGGTTTGCCGACCTTTTATGTCGGCGATCCGAAACAGGCGATTTATAGCTTTCGTGGTGCAGATGTTTTCACTTATTTACATGCGAAATCAGAAGCTGAAATTGAACATACCTTAGGCACCAACTGGCGATCGCATCCGCATTTGGTGACGGCGGTGAACAGTTTGTTTGAACGTCGTGATAAGCCGTTTGTTTATGAACAGATCCCATTCATTGCTGTTGGGGCTGCACGTGAACAGGAACCGGCCTTGCAAGTGGATGAAGGTGATGATGCAGCGATGCAATTGTTATGGGCGGCCAGTGCGAAGGCGATTACCAAAAAAGACATGGGTTTGCTGGCGGCGACAGCGACTGCCAATGAGATTGCTCGCTTATTAAACTTGGCACAACAGGGCAAGGCGAGACTGAAGGTGGATGAGGAGTTTCGTGCTTTATCCGGTGGTGATATTGCGGTGTTGGTGCGTAATCATCGCCAAGCACAGGAGATTCAACAAAGCTTGCACCTGCGAGGCATTAATAGTGTGCAGCAGGGCAGAGAGAATGTGTTTGCTACGCCAGAGGCTATGTTATTAGAACGCTTATTGTTGGCGGTGGCTGAGCCGAATAATGAAAGTCGGGTGTGTGCCGTGTTGATTTCACCGTTGTTTGGTTTATCGGCTGCTGATTTATATGAGTTGCAACAACAAGAACAGGATTGGTTGCAGCAACTCGACTTCTTCCATGACTTGCATCAAATGTGGTTGAAACAAGGGTTTATGACCATGTTTCGCTACATTATGGTGGCAAAAACAGTGCAACAACGTTTATTAGCCATGCCAAATGGCGAACGTCGCTTGACCAACTTAACCCATTTAGCTGAGTTGATTCAGGACTTTTGTAGTCGCCAGAAGAGCACGATTGATGCGGTATTAAATTGGTTAGCATCACATCGTTTAGCACAAGATGGCGATGATGAAACGGCACAATTACGCTTAGAAAGTGATGAGCAGTTGGTGAAGATCATCACTATTCATAAGAGTAAGGGCTTGGAATATCCGATCGTGTTTTGTCCGTATTTGTGGAATGCCAATCTACGTTCTGCCAAAGATGATGTGGTGCGTTTTCATGATCCTGAACACAATAATGCTGCCCATGTCGCCTTTGTTGAACCGGCATTAACCTATGCTCGCGAACAAGTGCAACAAGAAGAGTTAGCCGAAGATTTACGTTTGCTTTATGTGGCGTTAACCCGTGCCAGAGAACGTTGTATTATTGCTTGGGGGGCAGCAAAGTCGGTTGAAGACTCAGCCTTATTCCAGTTATTGCATCCAACGATAAGCAGTGTGGATAATGCGGTGATGTCGGCAGATATGCAGCAGTTGGCTGATAACCATGCACCGCTAATGTCTGTGACAGCCTTGACTGAACAAGCTCGAATAAATCTAACTGAGGTTGACGATGATGGCGTGCAGTTAGCAGCTAGGAAGTTTGCTGGCAACATTGCTCGCCCTTGGCGAATTGGTAGTTTCAGTGCCTTAACCGCAGGCCATGATGCTGAGTTGCCTGATTATGATGCTTATAGTGCTGCTGAGTTGAAGTTGCAGGCAGAGAACAGAGTGCAACATTCACAAGATCGCTTTGGTTTCCCACGTGGTGCACAGGCGGGAACGTGTTTGCATACGATGTTTGAGCTATGGGATTTTAATGTTGATGACCAGGCGGGCTTGCAACATTTAGTCACTCGCACCTTGTCACAATATGGTTTTGAACAACGTTGGCAGCCAGTGGTGTGTCAGTGGTTAACTGAGATTGTTAATACGCGATTCAGCGCAGACAGTGACTTTTGTTTAGCCTCTTTGCAACCAGCACAGCGTTTGGATGAAATGTCATTTTATTTCCCGGTGGCGCAGTTATCGGTGACAAAGCTAAAGCAGCAGTTATTGCCTCATTTGAATGACGGTGATGTGTTGCAGACCTTAATGGCGCAGCTGGATTTTTATGATTTGACTGGCTTTATGAAAGGCTTCATTGATTTGGTTTATGAAGACCAAGGCCGTTTTTATGTGGTGGATTATAAGTCGAACTTTTTAGGTTATGTCGCTGATGATTATGATGTTTCGGCCTTAGATGAAGCGATGTTGTCACATGCGTATCCGCTGCAATATTTGATCTATAGCTTGGCCTTGCATCGTTATTTACGTTTGCGAGTGCCGGATTATGATCCGGATCTGCATTTTGGTGGGGTCTATTACTTATTCTTGCGTGGCATGCATCCTGAGTGGGGCCAGTCTGGTGTCTATGCTGATCGACCTTCGGCGACATTATTAGATGCACTGGATGCATTGTTACAAGGCAATGAATCATGAGTCAGTTACTGACAGTATTACGCCAAGCAGGATTTAGTGAGTTGGCTTGTCAGTTTGCTAGTTATATTCAACGTATTGATAACAGTGACGATGAGTTAGTGCCGTTAACCGCAGGTTTGTTAACTGAGGCGGTGGCACAAGGCCATGTTTGTTTGAACTTGTTGCGTATCGATAGCTGGACTCAAAAGGTAATGACTTTATTGCCTGAGCAACATGAAGAATGGCTGGCTCGCTTGCAGAAAAGTAATGTGGTCGGCGTTGATGGCGACTACAAACCGTTGATCCTAGATAACAATGGTCAGTTGTATTTGTATCGACATTGGCAGGATGAAAAGTCGGTAGCAAATGCTATCTTGCAGCGTAGCCAACACATTGAGTTAAACGATAGTGATGCCTTGCAAGCTGACTTTGCTAAATGGCCGAGTTCGGTTGATGGCATTGATTGGCAGAAAGTCGCGGTGTTGATGGCGATGACGCGCCAGTTCTGTGTTATTTCTGGTGGCCCTGGCACAGGTAAAACGACGATCGTTTTACGGATATTGCAAAGTTTAAAACATCAACATAATGGGGTGCGTATTGCTTTGGCTGCACCGACCGGTAAAGCGGCTGCACGCTTGCAGCAATCAGTTGCCCAAGCGGATGACAATGGCATTCAGGCGAAGACATTGCATCGTTTATTAGGCATTACGCCTGATAATGATCAAGGCCGTTATAACGCCAGTCGACCGTTGCCATTTGATGTGGTGGTGGTGGATGAAGCATCGATGATTGATATTAGTTTGATGGCGAAACTACTGAAAGCCTTGTCGGCTAAAGCACGGTTGATTTTGTTAGGTGACAGTCAGCAACTGGCATCGGTAGAGTCGGGTGCGGTATTGGCTAATTTATGTCAGCAACAAATGATATTTGATCAGACATTTAGCCAACAGTTACAGCTGCTGGCTGGGCAAACTTTAGACGAGCAGTTTGTCAGCGACACCGGCAGTGTTTTAACCAACAGTGTGGTGCAGCTGCAGCATAGTTACCGCTTTGCTCATGACAGTGTGATTGGTCAATTAGCGAAGTCGGTGCAGACTAAAAATAGTGATGACATTATTGCTGACTTTACTCAGTTAAAAGAGACGGTATGGCAGTCTGCTGATGCAGCAAACATCGCCACTCAGATCATGGCTGGCTATCAAGCGTATTTTGATACGGTGATGTCGTCGGTGAGTCCGGAGCAGTGTTTACAGGCCTTTGATCAGTTTCGGGTGTTGTGTGCCTTAAAACAGGGGCCACAATCCGTTACCTCAGTGAATAATATGATTGAACGTCATCTTAATAAACAAGGTTGGCGCAGCTTGCAGGATTTTTATCATGGCCGGCCGATCATGGTCACGCGCAATGATTATCGTCAGCAGTTATTTAATGGTGATATCGGCATTATTCTCTATGACCCAAAACGGGTATTACGAGCTCATTTTATGATTGATAATGAGGTGCGTGAAATTCCGATTGCTCGCTTGCCTGCTCATGAAACGGCCTATGCGATGACAGTACATAAGAGTCAGGGTTCGGAGTTTGAGCAAGTCTGTGTATTACTACCAGATGAAGAGGCGACTATTTTGACCCGTGAGTTACTTTATACCGCACTGACACGGGCTAAAAATCAGTTGATGATTATGGCGGATGAATCGATCATCCGTAGTACGGTGGCCAATCAACATACCCGTGAAACAGGTTTGGCTGATATTTTATTAGCTTAGATATATTTCTTTAATACTTCGGTTAACTCAGTGAAGTTAACCGGCTTAGTAATATATTGGTCAAATAAACCGGCTGAGCGAGCAATATCATTTTTCATCGCTGCGGCAGTGATAGCAATAATCGGCATGTTTCTAAACTTATCTTGCTTACGTAATACTTCAGTTAATTCATTACCATTTTGGCCGGGTAAATGGATATCCATCAGTATTAGATCATAGTTATTATCTATTAACATTAACTGTGCTATTTCGGCTGTTTCAGCCATTTCTAAGTTCAGATGATCATGCCATTTATCAAAATAGGATTCCATCAACATCCGGTTGGCGGGGTTGTCTTCAACATAAAGAATATTTTTGTATTGGCTGTCTGCTTGTTCGAATAAGTTGGGGATTTCAGTTTGAATATTACTGGAGTCATGTTCAGGCAAGCTGTCGATCGAGCTATCAGCTAACGGCAATTGAAACCAAAAGGTTGAGCCTTGACCTTCAATACTTTCAAAACCAATAGTCCCGCCCATGAGTTCAACCAAGTCTTTGGTCACTACGAGCCCAATGCCGGTGCCTTCAATCATCGACGCTTCTTGGCCTAGGCGGTTAAAGGCATCAAATACATGGTGCTGATCACTTTTAGGAATACCAATGCCAGTATCGATAATTTTGATTTTCACTTGGTTATTATTCGTCAGAGACCAATCGATACGAACTTTACCATTGGCACGATTATATTTAATCGCATTACTGATTAAATTTAATAACACTTGTTCGAGTTTGGTGAAGTCAGCAATAACAGTGGCATCTATATTTGATATGACTTTAAGTTCTATGCCCGCTTGCTCAGCGATGGTCGTGACTAAAGATAAGGTTAGATCAACAATAGAGCGGACTTGAATCATCTCTAATGATAATTCTGTCTTACCGGCTTCTATCGCCGACAGTTCAAGTACTTGATTAATTAACGCTAACAAATGTTTACCGCTATCAACAATAAAATGCATATTGTCTTTTTGTGGCGCTGTTAGTGGTGATTCTGAATCACTTTCTAATAACTGACTAAAGCCTAAAATAGCATTGAGTGGCGTGCGTAACTCATGACTCATTGAGGATAGAAATTCAGACTTAGCCAGGTTAGCTTGTTCGGCATTGGCTTTTTCGGCTAGCAAAGCTTCTCTAATTTGTTCGTTGGCGATAGCCATTCCTATAATCTGAGCAACATTATTGAGGATATTGAGACTAGTAGCATCCTGACTACTATTATCTTCAATGAATAACACTAAGATGCCTAAGTTTTTATCAGCATATTTGAGTGGCACAATATATTTGTTTGCAATGCTGAAAGGCCGATCAATTTTTGCGCAGTCAATATCGACAAGGCAGTCTTTATTCATCTTGCCGTAACAGGCAAATAGATGAAAAGTATGGTCGTTGTTTGAGGATAAAAATATGCCTAATTCTTCTTTTATATGTAGATGTTCAAAACGACAGATAATGGCTAAAACTTGTTCTAATAAGCCTTCTAAGCGAGAAGGTTCCTGTAGCTTTTCAGAAATTTGTGCACGTAATTCCAGTTCAAACTTTGAAATAGTAAGATCATTGTGGATGTTATTAAATAAGCGAACCAGTACACCGAGTTCACTCTTGTCCGTTGTTTGAATATCTTGATGAGATTGGCCACCATCATCTTGGCTAATGAGTTGTGCTGTGATGTGGGTGACACGGCGGATAAAGAATAAGTGAACGAATAAATAGATCAGGCCGATAATCACAGCTGCCATTATTATTAACGGCCATAACAGTTGGCTAAGAGATTCGGTGACTGCGTTAGTAATTTGAGAGTAGGGCATCACCGTAATCACTTTCCAGTGGGTATTTGGCATGTCGGCAATGGAGATAAAACTAGCTTCGGCTACAAATGGAGCGGCATCGACTTTGAAGTTACTGCTGTGAAATTCCGCTTGGCCTGAAATCTCCTTAGGCTGTTGAATGATGGCAGAGATTAATGTCGCTTCGGTGTCAGCTATTTGATAGCTACTTTGGGCTATTTGTGACTGAATGTTGCTATCGAATGTCGGATTAAGGTTACCCAGTAAAATTTGTTCATTTAAATAACCTACTTCATCAATGATCGGCTGAAAAAGAGCATCATGAGTAACCAAGTTATTAAGCTCGGCATAGTCATCATCGATAGCAGCAATGTCGTGAGCCAATGTTGATATCAGTTTGCCATTTCTATCTACTACAAAAGTATAACCACTGATATCACTGGCCCAAGTGGCCACGAGTTTATCTAAACCTGATAGGTTCATATCTACAGTAGACACACCAAAAAACTGCTGCTGTTTGAAGATGGGAACAGTGACGGTCACCATCGGTTCAAGTGAATAAGGATCGATATAAGACCCTGACCACATTAAGTCGCCTTGTTGTTGATAACGTGCTGGTACGTACCAAGCTTCATTGTGGTAACCCTTGCCGGCAGGATCGTTGTAGTCATCGAAAAACTGTAGTTTTCGTTGCTGATCTTTACCCCAAAAGAAACTACTTCGTTGTTTGTTTGAGTCGAACAAATAGGGTTCAGGCCAAATACCACCACCGGCCAGTAAGTGTTGACTGGGTGCATCGGCAAATAGGTTTTTAAAAATGGTTTGGTAAGTCGTGTTATCAGTAGGAATTGAGCGGGCAGCACTGGCCATGGCATAAGCTAAAGAACTTGCGACCGTGGTTTTTTGTTGTAAGGCTTCAACAATAGCTCGGTTAGCCAGCTCAATGCGTTGCCATTCACGTTTTTCTAATTCGTTACGTGCTTCGGTTTGAACTAAAGAAAATGCCAAAAATAAAAATACGGCAAGACTAATGACTAAACTAGTGACTAATCTAAAACCAAGTTTATTCCACCATGAAAGTGGCGAGAGGTTTGACATTATATGTTTAAAGCTCCGAACTGTTGTAGCTGCACACGTTATTTGTGTGTGGCTATATATGACTCCATTGGCCAAATACTAACATATTAGTGAGAGTGCAAAATAGTTCTAGTTTACGTTGGAGTCTATAAGTCATTGGCGTAGAATAGTGGCGACCTAGAACAGGAGAATAACATGTTAGATCCTAAAAAGATCGAAGAAATGGTACAAGGATTATCTGGCGCGTTACCGCCCGGTTTAACAGGCTTTCAACAAGATATTGAAAAGAACGTTCGAGCAGCCTTATCTGCCACCTTTGCTAAATTAGACTTAGTAACTCGAGAAGAATTTGATGTGCAGACTCAAGTATTGCTGCGTACCCGTGAAAAGCTAGAAGCATTAGAACAGCGGGTCGCTGAGCTAGAAAAGTAGCATTGCTTTAGCTGACTAGAACAACCTTCCCAACACAGTGAGTTGCTGATTTTGATAATGCAGTTCTCACCATCATATTAAGAGTATTAAACGCAACATGTCTGAATTTAATAATGTCACTATCACCCGTGAAGCCAACGTCTATTTTGATGGCAATGTCACAAGTCGTACTGTCACCTTTGCTGATGGCACTACCAAAACCTTAGGCATCATGATGCCAGGTGAATACACCTTTGGCACTGCCAAAGCAGAGTTAATGGAAATTATGGCTGGTGAGTTAACCTATCGTATTGCTGGCACAGAACAGTGGTTAACAATCAAAGGTGGCGAATCGTTTAACGTGCCTGCTGATTCATCATTTGATTTAAAAGTGAGCCAATTAGCTGATTATTGTTGTTCTTATATCGACTAATATCTGAACAATTATGGATATGACACCAAGGAGGGTGATTAACAAAATAGAGCGATGTTCTTACCTACATCACTCGTCTGCTGATGTTTCCTCATCTGTATCTAAACGCTGGTAGATTCCTTTAATATTTAAAGTGATTGTGACTGGAAACTCAGACTCATTATTCCAGTACCAACCATGAGTACCTGCAAATGGGGCCGTTAAGCTGCCACTTGCCTGACTATCTGTGTGTTCTTGGTAGCTTTTGAAATAGCCAGTCGTATCACCTGCTGGTTCGCCATGAAAATCAAAAAACAATGCCTGACCATCTGTTTGCCATGCGTAGTCTAGTGCTGCACCTTTTTCGAGGTACAACTTGTATTCGAGGTAATCACTAGCAGGAATTGTAATGCTGATCGAATCTTGCCATGGCTGCTTTATAGCTGATTCCGAATCATTTTCTATTGCAACAAATTCAGCATCAGTCATCTCGTTAGCGTTAGCAGCAGACACATTAAACTCTTCGGAATTAGTGCTATGTTGATAGCCGTGCATCTGCATAAGGAAAAGCAATGCGCCTAATAGAATGAGGCCGTAGTTTGAAAGCAGACTAAATGTTTTGAAGGCAGCACTTTTTCGCCAAGCAGCAAGCAGAATAAGCATTAGAGCTAAAGCGCTGATCTGACCTAGTTCGATGCCGATATTAAACGAGATGATATTAAGTAATAAATGATCTGCACTTAATGGTAACTCTTGTAAGCGAGTGGACAGACCAAAACCGTGTATTAGCCCAAGACCCACAATCATTAGCATCATATTAGGTGGGCTAATATTGAGGATCTTTCGGAAACCATCAAGGTTGGCGAAGGCAATATAACAAACACTCAGAGCAATTACGGCATCGATAATAAAGTAATTAAGTTGAATCCCATTAAAGGTAGCGAAGATCAGGGTAATACTATGGCCAACAGTAAATGCGGTGACATATTTGGCAATGTCACGGAATGTGGTTAGGAAGAATATGATCCCGAATACAAATGCCAGGTGGTCGTAGCCAGATAACATGTGAGTAGCACCCAGCCATAGATAGGATAGATTGCCCCCTGAAACTATTGACAGCTTTTCAGCTTCAGACATGCCGTGCGAATAGGCTAGCTGTGAAAATAGACTCAATATGAGTAGAGCTGCAGTTAAGTGAAGACTACGGCTAAAGAAATGTGGTGTGGGTAGCATTTATGATGCTCCTTATACATATGTTTAAGGACTGGACTTCCAGAGTAAAAATACTCTTTTTGTGAGTATTTTAATTTAATGAAAATGAATCAACGGCACACTATAAGTTAATATATTTTCAATCACAACTAAGCTAAATTTTGTCCCAAATTAAGACTTTGGCTAAGCCGGTTTAAAATTGTTATCAGATAGGAATAGTTTATAAAGCAGACTATTTAGAATGACTGATTTAATAAGAAACCACTGGATTATCGTTGATACATGGTATAAATAAAGCTTCACTCAATGAAGAAATACTTTAGCTAGTCGGTTATAAGTTGAAGTGTTTATTCAAAACCAAGGATGGTTCAATGAATATAGCGACGGTCTATAGCCGAGCAATTACCGGTATCAATGCTCAACTGGTGACAGTTGAAGTACATATTTCAAATGGACTGCCACAACTTTCTATCGTAGGCATGGCTGAAACCGCTGTTAAAGAAAGTAAAGATCGAGTGCGTTCAGCACTATTAAATTCTCAGTTCACTTTTCCACAACAACGGATCACCATCAATCTTGCTCCAGCTGACTTGCCTAAAGAAGGCGGGCGTTTTGACTTGCCTATTGCTTTGGGAATCCTGGCTGCATCAGGCCAAATTCCATTAAAGTCGTTAGCAGATAAAGAATTTATTGGTGAATTAGGTTTAACCGGGGAGCTGAGAACAGTGCGCGGTGTTTTACCTACTACATTAGCGGTAACTGCAGAGAATAGAGAGTTGGTATTGCCAGCCGTAAATGCTAATGAAGCAGCGTTAATCAATAATGCCAAGAGTTATGGTGCTAATCATTTATTAGAAGTGTGCGCCCATTTGCATGGCCAACAAGCTTTAGCCTTAGCTGTGCAGTCAGATAATACGACAACTAATCTATATGAAGATCTTGCTGATGTCCGTGGCCAAGCTCATGCTCGGCGAGCACTAGAAGTGGCTGCAGCTGGACAACATAGCCTATTATTTTCGGGGCCACCAGGCACGGGTAAAACGATGTTAGCCAGTCGGTTGCCAGGAATTTTATCTGCTATGAGCGAACAAGAGGCGGTAGAGTCTGCCACTGTGCATTCAATATCCAGCCATGGTTTTAAAGTTGAACAATGGCGACAACGACCTTTTAGGTCTCCGCATCATACTGCTTCGGCAGTCGCTCTGGTTGGTGGTGGTAGTCAACCAAAGCCAGGAGAAATTTCTCTCGCTCATAATGGCGTATTGTTTTTAGATGAGTTGCCAGAATTTGACCGACGGGTATTAGATGTTTTACGTGAACCTATTGAATCTGGAAAAATCACCATTTCTCGGGCGGCACACCAAGCTGAGTTTCCAGCTCGATTTCAATTAGTCGCTGCGATGAATCCGTGCCCATGTGGTTATTTAGGTGAAACACGTTGTCACTGTACTGAAGAGCAAGTACGTCGTTATCGAGCAAAGATATCTGGCCCGCTGATGGATAGGATTGATATGTTGGTAGAAGTGCCAACAGTTGCTCAATCTTTATTACGACCTAATGCCGATGCTGTTCAGCAAGAAAGCAGTGCCGTGGTACAAGAACGAGTAAGTGTTGCTAAGCAAAGGCAGGTCAAGCGTACAGGTAAAGCCAATTATTTGCTGCAGGGCAAAGAAATAGAAACGCACTGTGAATTGCAAGACAGTGATTATCAATTATTAGAGCAAGCGATTAGCCGGTTCGGATTATCTGCTAGGGCATATAACCGTATTTTGAAAGTAGCACGTACTATTGCCGACTTGGCTGATTCGCAACATATTCAAACCAGTCATCTAAGTGAGGCCATTGGCTATCGGCGGTTAGATAAATAATAAAGTTTTATTTTAGATCGCTGTTTTCATCTTTCAAGTTGATCGTAAATCAGCCTTAAGTTTATGATTAGTGGTTATAGTTTTATCTTCACAAATTAAGCAAAATATTATGCCTTGCAAATCTGCTCAATCAGGCTACCATTAGCGACATTTCTGCTGTTAAACAGCGATGCTCAATCTTTATTTTTTATCCTTAAATCTAGTGTTTTCAGAGGTTTCCATTAGTGAAAGATCTTAATCCGCAGCAGAGAGAAGCTGCGCGTCATATTGATGGACCTTTACTTGTTTTAGCGGGGGCTGGTAGTGGTAAAACCCGTGTTATCACTCGAAAAATTGCCTATTTGATCGAGCAGTGCAATATTCCTGCTCGTAATATTGCTGCGGTGACCTTTACCAATAAAGCGGCGCGTGAGATGAAAAGTCGTGTGGCTGAGTTGATGGCATCACGAAACTCGTCGGCTCGAGGTTTGATGGTATCGACCTTTCATAACTTGGGTTTAAATATCTTACGCAAAGAGCATAAGAGTTTAGGTTATCGTCCGGGTTTTTCTATCTTTGATCAGCAAGATAGTTTGGCGGTATTACGTGATTTGATGGGCCGTGATTTTGCTGCCGATAGTGAACATGCTGAGAATTGTCAGTGGCAGATTTCCAACTGGAAAAATCAGTTAATTATGCCGGCGCAGGCAACACTTATTGCTGAAGATGAACAGCAAGTGGCGGCTGCAAAAGTGTATCACCGTTATGTTGAAGCATTATTAGCTTATAACGCTGTTGATTTTGATGATTTGATTTTAATGCCAGTTTTGTTATTTCGCGATCACGATGAGGTTTTAAAACGCTGGCAAGCACGTATTCATTATTTGCTGGTCGATGAATATCAAGATACCAACGGTTGTCAGTATGAACTGGTCAAGCAGTTGGTCGGTATTCGTGAAGCGTTGACCGTGGTAGGTGATGATGATCAATCAGTCTATTCATGGCGTGGTGCTCGACCTGAAAACCTAGTGCAATTACAACAAGATTTCCCTAGATTAACCTTGATCAAGCTTGAGCAAAACTATCGCTCGATGGGCCGCATACTTCGTGTAGCCAATCAATTGATCAGTAATAACCCACATATCTTCGAGAAGAAATTGTGGAGTGCGATGGGTGAGGGTGATCCGATTCGGGTAATTGGTTGTCGTGATGATGACCATGAGTCAGATAAAGTGGTATCAGAACTGCTTTATCACAAGTTGAAACATCAGGCTAAGTTTAAAGACTATGCCATTTTGTACCGTAGTAATCATCAATCTCGGCCGATAGAACGGGTATTACGCGAGCATAATGTGCCGTATATTTTAACCGGCGGCACCTCCTTTTTCTCTCGTGTTGAAGTCAAAGATATCATGGCTTACTTACGCTTACTGGCTAATCAAGATGATGATAATGCCTTCTTAAGGGTAATTAATACGCCTCGTCGAGGCATAGGAGCCAGCACTTTACTTGCCTTGGGGAATTATGCTGCTCAACGTGACACCAGTTTATTTGGTGCTTGTTTTGAGATGGGCTTAGCAGAACAATTATCTGAGCAAGCGATGCATCGATTAGATCATTTTAGTAAATGGCTGGTGGATATTGCTGATCGTGCTAAGCGTGGTGATTTACAAGAAGCTATTCGCGATATGATCGAAGAAATTGATTATCGAGCTTGGTTGGAAGAAGTCACCGGCGATCCTAATCAAGCACAACGCCGCATGGAAAACGTCGAAGAGTTGCTGAACTGGATCGGTCGTATCATTGATAATGACACTTCGACCGAAGAGCAAAATATTGGTGATATTGCTGCTCGTTTAACTTTAATGGATATGTTGGAACGGCAAGAAGATGAAAACCAAGATGATGCTGTGCAAATGATGACCTTGCATGCCGCGAAAGGATTGGAATTCCCTCATGTCTTTATTGTGGGTATGGAGGAGGAAATATTACCCCACCGTACCAGTATTGAAGAAGATAGTATTGAAGAAGAGCGTCGCCTAGCTTATGTGGGTATCACCCGAGCACAACGTAGTTTAGTCTTTACATTGGCTAATACACGTAAGCGTTATGGTGAAAAAATGGAATGTGAAGAAAGTCGATTTTTACGTGAATTACCAGCGGAAGATCTGGTGTGGACTTCAGAGAAAACACAAGTTGATCCGGAAGAACGTAAACAGCGTGGCAAGGCTCATTTAACCAATATTCGCGATATGTTGAAATAGTGTCTTAATTGATAAGGAAGTAATAATGAAAAAGTTAGTGCTATTAATAGCCTTCAGTTTGCCATCACTTGCTTCGGCACATGCCGTGTTAGAGCAGAAAGAGGTAGAAACTGGCTCATATTACAAAGCTGTTTTAGGTATAGGTCATGGTTGTGACGGCGCTACCACAACGAAGATCACCATTGAGTTGCCGGAAGGAGTGCACCGAGCTAAGCCAATGCCCAAAGCCGGTTGGCAAGTAGAGACTGTGGTTGAGTCAATAGCAATACCTTATACATCGTATGGTAAACAAGTGACGGAAGATGTGACTAAAATTATTTGGTCTGGTGGTGAGCTGTTAGATAGTCATTTTGATGAGTTTGTTTTTAAAGCCAAAATAGATGCCCAGCCACAAACCCTATTTTTCACTACCAAACAACAATGTGCAGTGGGGGAAATTAATTGGGCTGAAATACCGGCTAAAGGTAAAACAACCCATGACTATAAATATCCTGCACCAGCGTTAAAAGTCATTAACAAAACAAAATCTGGTCATCACCACTAAACCTAGTTATAAATAACCACCTGTTGCTTGAATAATAGCTTGAGAATCTATTATTGATAACCAGACCACAAGGGCGCTTTGTTGTTGTCCACTGGTAGGAATAGTGGGAAGTTCTAACTGCCAGTTCTGTTGGTTTAGTTCAGACTTCATGCTGACAGTTTGTTGCTGATGATTTAAGACTACAAAATCATGCTTTAAGACTTGGCCACGATTTTCACCATCTTTGATTTCATTGCTTAAGCCTATGCCCAATATGGCAATATTTAATTGCATGGATGGTTCGATAATTTTGCTATCGGCGGTATAGCTAATATTGAGTTGATTAGTGTCGGTGTTGTGATTGACCTTGAGTATGCCGACCTTTTCTTGAGCTTTGCTCCAGTCTTGTCTGTTACTGTACCAGCCACGCCATTCCTTATTATTTAACATCACACCAGGGGTATAAACTTGGCTGATGTGGCCTTGTTGTTGATGCTGATACTGACGTTGTGAATTGGCTTTATTAGAAAATCGATCAGTCCAACCGAGTTGATTCCAATAATCGACATGGAATGCCATAGGGATAAATTTGGTGAATAGCCCAGGTTTTGATTTTAATTGGCTTAACCATTGATCGGCTGGCGGGCAACTACTACAACCTTCAGATGTATATAATTCAATCACATGGGTAGCGGAGTTTTGACTGCTGTAGTCTTTTGCTAATGCGGGTTGCAAGCACATAATAACAAACAATAAAATGAACGTGCTTAATCGAAACTTGGCTGGCATATCACTGTCCTTCAAATAAGCTAAAGTGTTTGTTAGAAGGGTTAGGTAGCTGATAGTTCCCAGTTTAGATTATGAGCTGTATGCCACTAACATTTGGGTTGCACCTTGCTGAAATTGGTAAGCAACTGTTTGTAGTTCAGTATGGATATGTTGTTGCTTGAGAGTCTGTCTGACTTGTTCAAGGTGAGGGGATAGTTGGTTATCTAAGCTTAATAGTGGATAGATACGAACTTGTTTGCCAACTCGACATAACTCAACGATGGAGTCTATATGTTGCTGTAGTGAAAAATGGTCACTGTATAAAAATAGAAAGTGCGAACACAATACCAAGTCAAACTGCTGATCGGAAAAATCTAGAACGGGCAGTGAGCCGGTGATATAACGACCTTGCTGTTTACCTTTATCGTAATCAGCTAAAAAGTCGTTCATGGCCTGCATGCGAATTTGGCCTAGTTCAGTAACGGATTTGATCGTATCCCAGACAAAATTATTTTTATGGGCTGCAACTTGAGCTAAAACCTCATCATAGATGGCATCGATACGGTGTTTTAATTCTAAACGACTAAACTGATAGATAGGATCAACAGACTGGACTGTGCCACCTAGTTTGTTAAGTTGATAGTTAAAGGCGGCCGGCCCATCACCACAGCCCAGTATCGTTTTTTGTAAGTCAGCCTCACTAAGCTGAAACATGGCTTTGTATTCAGCAAACGAGCGGCCCCAAGGCACGATATGGTCAAGTTCCACTAGACGTTGACTTGGTAACTCAGTTTAGCTTCATCGCCAGTGATGCCTCGAAATCCCCAGCAATGGGCAGGCTGCTCTTTGATGGTGATTTCAATATCCGTAGGCGAAATACCAATTTGTTGTTCAATTTCTTTAAACAAGGTTTTTATTAAGCGCTTGAGGGTATCTTGTTCTCGGCCTGCCATCATATTAATTTCAATAACGGTATAGGCATCACTACGATCATCAGGATAATAAAAATCATCAGCATCCATCGGGATAAACCGATGGGCGCGTTTACCTTCTGGCATGCCCAATACTGATTGCATGCAAGCATGAATTGTCTCTGACAGTTGGGCCTTAATTGGGTTTAACTGCTGTTTGATACCGTAGATAACTATCATGATTGCGTGTTTAAACGTTTAGTCTTTTTTGTTCCAATCAAAGGCTGGCTTTTCTTCTACTTCTGTTTCTAGTTCAGGTTCTTCTGCTTCTGCGCTACTACGGAATTTTAATTGTAAGCCTTTAATGAAGTTACGAAGAATTTGATCTTTACACTTTCGGAAGTGCTTGTGATCTGGCTTACGGAAGAAGGCACTTAGCTCATGTTTGCTAATGGTTAAATCTGCCAATGCCATGATAGCTAAGACATCTTCAGCTTGCATGTTTAAGGCGATTTTTAGCTTTCTAAAGACGATATTATTGTTTAAGCTTTTTTCTGGTTTAGGCTGAGGGCCATCTTTCTTACCACGTTTGTCGGTAATTAAACCATTTAAGAACGAGGCAAGTTGGACATCGCTACAGTTGGTGTAGTCAGGATCTTCGTCGCGTTTTAACCAGTTACTGATTTGTTCACGGTTAACCGTTACCTCTGCGATCGCAAATAATTCGATCATTTTTGAATCGCTGTAATCGAAGGTGTAGCGTAGTCTGCGTAGGATATCGTTATTTGTCATTATATAAAGTTACTATGTAAGTGAGTGAGATTTTATAACGGCCAAAGGGCGATGCCGAGATAAAGAAAGCGTGCGGCTAATAAAGCACACAGCAAAGTGGTAATAGTATAAACCGCCTGAAAGCCAGCCGCTTTAATTTGTTTAATACCGATGAAAACAGCAATAGCATTTACAAAAAAACAAAATTCGCTGACCACAAGTAAGGTTAGCAATGGCATGGTAGTTTCACCGCTGGCATCTAAGACACTGCCTTTCATTACTACAGTAAGTAATAACAGGCCTAATGCTGCAGCAATGTAAGGGAAGTTAATTGTTTTCATATTATTATTTGTCTGAAAATAAAAAGCTCGTTATCGACCGGCTTGATAAACAGTGTTATTTAACCAGTGACAACATGTGATCAACAGCCGCTTTAACATCATCATCACTTAAATCAGGACGACCACCACGAGCTGGCATCATGTTAATGCCGTTAATTGCATTTTGATATAAGGTCTCGATACCTTGCTCGATACGAGGCGCCCAATCTTTAGCCTTGCCTAGTTTCGGAGAGCTCATCATGCCAGTAGCGTGACACATAGCACACACTTGAGTTACCACTTGTGCGCCACCACCAACACTATCTTCTTCGATAGGCGCAGCTACGACGACGGGGGCTTCACCAATATAGGCTTGGGCTACTGGATTAATACGAGTAGCGATGTCATCTTCAGACATGCTTGCGGGCGCTACGACATTTTTGCCAATATCTTGCATGGTATTTAGGATGATTTTAACCAAGCCGAAAATAATTAAAAATGTAATTATGCTGCCTACAAAAAATTTACTCGTTTTTTGGGTATCCATATTTAAACCTTAAGTTAATAATTATTAATAACAGACAGCAAATTATACGGCTTTATTAGCTTTTGGGCTATGTTAGCTTATTGGTCAATTGCGGTAAGCGCAAGTTTACCAATCGTTGTTCCACTGGTTAAGCGACGGTGTGCTTCAGCAATATTTTCTACTGATATAGCGCCTAGTGTAGCGGTTAAGGTAGTCACTAATGTTTCATTATCAATCAGCTTGCTAATGCTGTTAAGTAAATGATGCTGACTGATCATATCGTCGGTTTTGAACATCGGGCGGCTGAACATAAACTCCCAGACTAGACCGGCACTTTTGTTTTTTAGTAAATCAAGATCGTGCTTTTGTTTGCTGCCAACGATAGTACAAATCATGCCTTGAACAGCAATAAGTTCAGCCATATCGGTAAAGTAGCTATCGGTATCACTGAGGCATAAAATATAATCAGGGTCCATTATCGATAAGCTACGGTAGTTTTCAACTAGATTGCCTTGATGACTAATAACATGATCAGCGCCTAATTTGGTACACCATTGCTGAGACTCTGGTCGGGAAGCCGTTGCCACAACATTAAGCTTAGCCACTGCTTTAGCCAGTTGAATGGCAATTGAACCTACGCCACCGGCAGCTCCAATAATAAGGATTGTTTTGCCTGCATCGATGTCGGCGATGATTTTAAGTCGTGAAAATATGGCTTCCCAGGCAGTGATAGACGTTAGAGGCAATGCTGCTGCTTCGACAGAAGTAAGACTATTAGGTTTATGGCCGACGATACGTTCATCGACAAGTTGATGGGAGCTATAACAACCAGGTCGAGTGACATCACCGGCATAAAAAACCTTATCACCAATATTAAACAACTCAACGTCATCACCAACGGCGATAACGCTACCACTGACATCCCAACCGACTATTTTTGGAGCAGTTAAGTTACCTTGTATTCCAGCTATAACCTTGGTATCTACGGGATTGACGGCAATAGCATCAATCTTAATTAATAAATCTTTGCCCTGTGGAGCTGAAATGATTTGTGTCAGCAATGTTGGCTTGGCGTTGGCACTATTAAAACCAATAGCTTGAATGGATTGTGTCATTGCATAGTTACCTATAAGTGAGTGGTCAGACGATAGCGCCGGGTTTCAATATAACGTAGTTATCAGTTAAAAAATTATTGCAGGAACATGAGATTAGATATAGGTGGGATATGCGTAGCATTCCATGTTCATTTAGCTGCCGTTAATAAATTTTGTAAGGCTACAAGGTAATCACTTTCAGAAGGAGGCCGATTATTACGCTGTGCTAACCAAAGTGATTCGGTTAAACATTCCATCATTTGATGCTCTGTTTCATGGGCGTCAGCAAATTTAACCAGAAGTTGTTGGTATAGAGCCCGTATTCCTGCCGGTCTGTCGGTGGTGATTTGCTCATGTAAAGATAGATGTAAACCCATATGTAGGAAAGGGTTAGTCTGGCCATCTTCGACAAAATACTCTTGCTCTAAACTGGCATCACTATTGAAAATTTGGTGATATTCGCTATGAGTTTCTATTACCTGTGCTATCGATGTTTCAAGTGCATTAAGTTGCTGCTGTGCCTGCTTCTTTTGCCAGACATCGTGATAAAACTGGCGTAGTTGTTGTCGGTTTTGGCCAAACATTAGCGTTTTTCCACTTTTTTGAGTTGACGACGATGCTCATCGCAGACATGTGAAACAACACATTGTTCACATTTTGGTTTGCGTGCAGTACAAACATAGCGACCATGCAGAATAAGCCAGTGATGAGCATCTTGCATGAATTCTGCTGGCACTACTTTCACTAATTTGTCTTCAACGGCGCGGACAGTTTTACCTTTAGCCAAGCCAGTGCGGTTGGAAAGTCGATATAAATGTGTATCAACAGCAATGACAGGGTGTTTGAATACGGTATTAAGGATAACGTTGGCTGTTTTTCTGCCGACACCAGGCAATGCTTCAAGTGCTTCTCGATCATCTGGCACTTCAGACTGGTGTAATTCGATTAATTGCCGACAGGTTTTAATAACGTTTTCTGCTTTGCTATTAAAAAGGCCAATGGTTTTGATGTAGGTTTTTAAGCCGTCTACGCCCAAGTCTAATATCGTTTGTGGTGTATTAGCGATGGGATAAAGTTTATCGGTTGCTTTGTTAACACCGACATCAGTGGCTTGAGCAGAAAGAATAACGGCAATGAGTAACTCAAATGTTGAGCTGTAATTAAGCTCAGTAGTTGGGTTTGGGTTTTGTTGCTGTAGTGTTGCAAAAAACTCATGCCGTTGTGTCTTGTTCATCATTAACTCGTGGTAACTGGCTCGGTGATCAACTCTTCTGCTGTAGCTTGACTGGTCGTTTGACGAGCATCAATGATATTTTTCAATGCCACGATTAACCCTAGACCAATAAAAGCACCTGGCGGTAATAATGCCATTAAAAAGCCGCGATATTCATCAAATACAACAATTGAGAAACCACGTGCTGCTTCACCAAACATAAGGTGAGCCTCACTAAACAGTGTGCCCATACCAATTAACTCACGCATGGCACCCAGCAAAACTAATACGGCAGTAAAACCGATGCCCATCATGAAACCATCAACTAAGGCTGGGCCGACAGGGTTACGAGCAGCAAAAGCTTCAGCTCTACCTGTGATGGCACAGTTAGTTACGATTAAAGGAATGAAAATACCAAGTATTAAATACAGTTCATGGAACCACGCATTCATCGATAGCTCGATTACCGTAACGATAGACGCAATAATGAGTACAAATACCGGCAAGCGTGCTTCATCTGGAATCTGTTTACGCAGTAGAGAGACTAAACCATTAGATGCAACCAAGGTGATGATCGTTGCTAGGCCGAGACCTAAGCCATTGATTACCGTATTTGAAACCGCTAACAGTGGACATAAACCTAGTAATTGCACCAGTGCTGGATTATTTTTCCATAAGCCATCGCGAATAATAGGACCGTAAATGGTATTCATTATTTTGTCTCCGTCAGCGCAAATAATTCATCTCTATGGCTATCAAAGTAGAGCAGGGATTTTTTCACTGCACTGACTACAGCGCGTGGCGTGATAGTCGCACCGGTAAATTGATCAAATTGACCACCATCTTTTTTAACTTTCCACCTGCTTTGCTGTGGTTGAGTTAATGATAAGCCATTGAAGGTGAATATCCAGTCTGCTTTCTTGGCATCAATTTTATCACCAAGGCCAGGTGTTTCTTTATGATTGATAACCCGTACGCCGGTTAAGCTACCATCATAGCCGATGCCAACTAATAACTTTATTTTACCGTTATAACCGTTAGGGGCGATGGCGGTCAGTGCCACTGCAACAGGCGTATTACCATTACGAGCACGGTAAACTGTCGTTGCCTCTTTGGTCGCTAATTCACTCTGTGCTGGTAATAATAAAGTGTCGGTTATTATTTCATTGTTGTAACTATCTTGCGCAATGACAGCATTGATAGCGTTTAATAATGTTTGACGTTCATTATCAATAATTTTGTCATGTGTTTGTTCTTCGGTTACAACGACTATGCTGGTCGCACCGATTGCAAAGGCGGCTAATAATAGGCCGACACGTAACATATGATCTTTGAAAATATTCATGACTTCAACGAACCATACACTTTAGGTTGAGTGTAATAATCGATCAGCGGTACCAACATATTCATTAACAAGATGGCAAACGCAATACCATCTGGGTAACCACCCCAAGCACGAATAATATAAGTTAGTAGTCCAACCCCTGCACCAAAAATAAGGCGACCTTTGATAGTAGTGGTTGCTGTTACTGGATCCGTTGCAATGAAAAATGCACCAATCATGGTGCCACCGCTTAATAAATGGAAAAGTGGACTTGCAGCTGACTCCGGACTAATTAAGTAAGTAATAGCGCTAATAGTAAGTAAGCCGGTAAGCATTGCCACTGGAATATGCCAGCTAATGACACGCTGATACATTAGGTACAAACCACCGATAGCAAACCAGATGTTGATCCATTCCCAACCCAGGCCACCAAAGATGCCAAATAATGGCTGCTCAATGATAAAGTTAGGTAGTTGTGCCAGGCCAATTTGGGTTTTCATCGCATCTAACGGCGTAGCACCAGATAAGGTATCTATAGCTGCACCATTAGCTAACTGACCATTAAAAATCAATTCGAAGGCAGAGCCGAAAGTTAATGCTTGCTCAGCTAAAGCTGCTGCCGGCAACCACGTCGTCATTTCTAATGGAAATGATAGTAGCAATAGTACGTAAGCCACCATCGCGGGATTAAACGGGTTATAGCCCAAACCACCAAACAGATGTTTGGCAAAGACAATGGCAAATACAATACCCACTACCGTGATCCACCATGGTGACAGTGGTGGAATAGCCATAGCAAATAACACCGCAGTAACAATCGCGCTGCCATCAGTTAAAAATGGTTTTAAAGGCCGATGGCGTAATTTAAGCATGACGGCTTCAGTAGCTAAGGCGGTAACAACAGCCAAGCTAATATTAATTAAAACGCCAGGACCAAAGAAAAAAACTAATGCAATTAACGCAGGTACTAATGCTAATAATAATTGCATCATGTGCAAGGTGACACGACGCGTACCTGATAAAAAAGGAGGGCTAAGCCTAAACATGGTTATTTCTCCGCATCATTATCGGTTGCTGGTTCAGAGCTATCTTTAGCGGCCTCAGCTGCAGCAAGTTCAGCATCTTTCTTAGCTTTAGCTGCTTTTGTTGCTGCTAAAGCTGCTTTACGTTTACGTTGTTTTTCAGCTTTTTCTACGCGTTCACGTTCTTGACGTTCTTGTCTATTTTCATGACGAATACGTGCGGCATCAGATTTTTTACGCTCTTGTTCTTGATTCATTGTTTCTGTTTTAGCAAAACGGAAATACTGAACCAAGGGAATTTCACTTGGACAAACATAGCTGCAACAGCCACATTCAATACAATCAAATAAATTGTATTCCTGGGTTTTTTCTAAATCTTTGGCGCGTGAATGCCAGTACAGTTGTTGAGGCAATAAACTAACAGGGCAGGCAGCAGCACAATCACCACAACGAATACATGGCAACGGATCGTTTGCTTGGGTCGCATTATCAACGCCAACTAGAATACAGTTAGCGGTTTTAGTCACCGGTAAGTTATCGCCAGCAAGGTTGTAACCCATCATTGGCCCGCCTTGAATGAACGGCTCATCTTGTTGGCGCTTGGTTTCACAAAAGCTTAATAATTCGTGGATGGGTGTGCCAAATAAGGTTTCAAAATTACCTGCATGTTTCACGTCTGTACCGGTAACGGTCACAATACGAGAAATGAGCGGTTCACCGTGTTTGATTGCACGACCGACTGCGTAGGCGGTACCTACATTGTGTAAAACGATGCCAATATCAATTGGTAAACCGCTTTTTGGCACTTGCTTGCCGGTGACAACTTGAATCAGTTGCTTCTCGCTACCAGTAGGGTAACGTGTCGGGATCACCATGACTGAGGTTGATGTTAAGTGACTGCGAGAAGCTAGGGCTAATTCCATTGCTGAAATAGCTTCAGGCTTGTTATCCTCGATAGCGATAACGCAATTATTTACACGCAAGGCGTGCTGCATTATCTCGATGCCATCTAATATACCTTGGCTACGTTCACGCAGTAGCATGTCGTCACAGGTTATATAGGGCTCACATTCAGCACCATTCAAAATCAAAGTATCAACATGATGATGGATGCCGGGGTTCAGTTTTATAAAGCTGGGAAAGCCTGCACCACCTAAACCAACAATACCGGCATCACGAATAATTTGGCGTACATCATGATCGGTGCATTGAGTGAAGTCTGCTGTAACTTTGCGCTCTATCCACTGATCTTCGCCATCAGTTTCAATGATGATACAAGGTGCCGATAAGCCCGATGGATGTGGGATAGGTTTATCTTCAATAGCGGTGACGATACCTGAGCTTGGCGCATGTAAAGCAACTGAAACATGACCATTAGGCGTAGCAATTCGTTGACCCTTTAGGACTTTGTCGCCTACTTTTACAATAGGCACTGCTGCCGAACCAATATGCTGTTGCAGTGGCAATATCAATTGCTCACTCAACGGCATTTTGCGGATAGGTGTTTGGGTAGATCGTTTCTTCTGACCAGCTAGTTTTAAACCACCTGGGAATGATCCGAGTGGCTGACTCATAACTGTTGTTCCTCAGCTTTAACAATTGTCTGGGTTGGATCGGGCCAACGCCAGGTATTTGGATTTGGCGCCGTTTCAACCATATCGATACAATCTACTGGGCAAGGCTCAAGACACAACTCACAACCAGTACATTCATCTGAAATAACGGTGTGCATATGTTTAGCTGCACCAAGAATTGCGTCAACAGGGCAAGCTTGGATGCACAAGGTGCAACCGATGCAACGGTCTTCAACAATCACCGCTAATGTCTTTGGTTTTTCTTCGCCGCATTCATCATCGAGTGGTTTAATTTCAACTTCTAATAAATCAGCTAATGCTTGTATGGTCGGTTCACCACCGGGCGGGCAACGGTTAATGTCTGCTTCACCATTGGCAATCGCCTCTGCATAAGGACGGCAACCGGCAAAACTACATTGACCACACTGTGTTTGCGGTAACAGCTTGTCGATTTGATCAACAACAGGATCACCTTCAACTTTGAAATAAATCGCAGCAAAGCCTAATAATAATCCAAAGAGTAACGCGAGTAGCGCTATAGCTAAAATTGCAGTGAACATGGTTTAGACCTTTACAAGACCAGTAAAGCCCATAAAGGCCATAGACATTAAACCTGCAGTGATCAATGCAATTGCGGCACCTTTGAATGGAACAGGTACGTCAGCAACATCAATACGTTCACGCATAGCTGCAAAAATAACTAATACCATTGAAAAGCCAATGGCGGCACCAAAACCATAGAGTGCTGATTCTAAAAACCCATGTTGTTCTTGTACGTTCAATAATGCGACCCCTAATACGGCACAGTTAGTGGTGATAAGAGGTAGGAAAATACCCAATACTTGATAGAGTAATGGACTGGTTTTGTGGACGACAAGTTCAGTAAACTGCACAACAACGGCAATAACAAAAATAAAGCTGATAGTGCGGAGAAACTCGATATGGAGTGGGGCGAGCAAGTACTCATTAATCAGGTAACTGCAAACTGATGATAATGTCAGTACAAACGTTGTCGCCAAGCCCATGCCTATTGCTGTTTCTAATTTACGAGAAACACCCATAAACGGGCATAGTCCTAGAAATTTAACTAAGACGATATTATTGACCAAAATGGTACTAATCAAAATGAGGGCATAATCTGCCATGCAATAACCTACTTGTTTTAACGGAAGCGAACCGTATTTAACGATCGGAAATGTGGTTTTTCCACTTATTCAACAGGGCATTATAGCTGAATATAGTAGCTTTACGAAGCATTAATACCGGGCTAGATCGCGCTTAAAAGACTCTATTTGTTCTTTGACAAGATCTCAGCGCTATTTTACGAATTATGTTGGCGACGTTGGCGAACAGCAGCGGCCAGTTCTTGTAATAAAACTTCGCTGTTATCCCAAGCCATACAAGCATCAGTGATACTTTGGCCATAGACCAGTTCTTTGCCTGCTTCAGTATTTTGACGACCAGCGATAAGGTTGCTTTCTAACATCACACCCATAATACGTTTTTCATTATTGGCGATTTGTGTAGCCACATCACGACAAACAACTTCTTGTTGTATATGACTTTTACCACTATTTGCGTGACTACAATCAATCATCAGGTGAGTATTTTGGCCGGTACGGCCAATAATTACCGCGGCTTCATTAACACTTTTGGCATCGTAATTAGGTGTTTTACCACCACGTAAGATGACATGACAATCAGGATTGCCTGTAGTTGAAAATATTGCCGAATGACCTGACTTGGTGACCGACATGAAATGGTGTGACTTTGATGCAGATAATGTTGCATCAACTGCGATTTGCAAGCCGCCATCGGTGGCATTTTTAAAGCCAACAGGACATGAAAGGCCAGAAGCTAATTCTCGATGGGCTTGGCTTTCGGTAGTACGAGCACCAATTGCTCCCCAAGCGATGAGATCAGAAATATATTGTGGGCTGATTAAATCAAGGTATTCAGTGGCCGATGCAACGCCTGTTTCAGCAAGATCAAGCAACAGCTTGCGTGAAATATGCAAACCATCATTAATCTTGAAACTACCATCTAAATAAGGGTCATTGATAAGACCTTTCCAACCCACTACAGAGCGAGGCTTTTCAAAGTAAACACGCATGATGATATGTAAATCATCTTTTAGTTCAGTGATCAGTGGTTTTAGACGAGAGGCATACTCACGAGCCGCTTTTGGATCGTGAATAGAACAAGGGCCAATAATGACCATTAAACGGTCATCCTTGCCGTGAAGAATATTTTGGGTGGCTGTACGTGCGTTAAATACTGTCTCAGATGCCTGATCGGTAAGTGGCAGTTCTTCATGTAATTGTGCTGGCGGAATAACTTCCTGAATGCCAGTGATCCGCAAATCATCAGTGCTATACAGCATGGAGCCATCTACTCAAAAAATTCAAATGCTTATTCTACCTGTTGAGTACTATTTCTGCCATGATTGAAACGGTCAATCTTAATTAGTGACGAAATAGTGTCATTTTTTTTGTGAAGAAACTGTTTTATGGATAAAGTGAAAAACGGTGTACCGGATTAATTGAATGGTTGATGCTGGCAAAAAAGGAAGTTTGATATGCGAGTGGCAGATTTTATTAGAGATAATCGACTAAAAGCACGTGCAGCACAGAACCAGCTAATAGATAAATTTGAACCAACATTCAGAACATGGTCTGGCAATGTGAATAAAAAATGGGCTGAAGCCGTTGCGATGCGATCATATTTACACTTTTTTGATGCAGGTAACGAACAACAAAATCTATGGTTAGCCCAGTGCCCAGTATTAGATGAAACCTATAAAAAACTGCAAAACAAGCTGGGTGAAGAAACCTATATAGGTGAATGGTATACCGTTGATCAAACGGGTATTGATCAATTTGCCGCTGCCACGGGTGATCAGCAATGGATACATACGGATCCTAAACGTGCTGAACAGGAATCGCCTTATAAGACGACCATTGCGCATGGCTTTCTAACCTTGGCACTCATTCCGATGCTGACTGAGAGTGTAGCTGTAACGAAAACGAATTATTCGGCAGCCAAAATGGTGGTTAATTACGGACTTAATCGAGTACGATTTCCTAGTCCTGTTAAAGAGGGAAAAAGAATTCGAGCGCGCAGCCGAGTAATAAATTTGCTGCCGTTAAAACGAGGGTTAGAAGTGGTCAAAGAAGTGACCATTGAAGTTGAAAATAGTAATCGTATTGCCTGTGTGGCAGATACGGTGGTACGTCTCTACTTTTAAATCAAAGCACCGGCCAGTTAATTACGATAACTGGCCGGTGCATTATCATCTTATATTCTAAAATCCACCCATATTGAGCCACATATGTAGGGCGATACTTGCGGCATAACCTAATGCTATAGCCCAAGCCCATTTTAAATGAGCAAAGAAGGTATAAATACCACGGGCTTGTCCCATCACCGCCACACCCGCAGCTGAACCAATCGATAATAATGAGCCACCTACACCAGCTGTTAATGTCACCAGTAGCCATTGACCATGATCCATTTCTGGCATCATGGATAACACGGCAAACATCACCGGGATGTTGTCGATAATGGCAGATAAGAAGCCAACTAAAATATTAGCATTAGTAGTACCTAGTCCGTCATACATAAGGGTTGATAACACACCTAAATAGCCGATAGTACCTAGACCACCAACACACATAATGATGCCGTAGAAGAACATTAATGTATCCCACTCAGCTTGTTCAAGCTGTTGAAATATATTAAAGGGTTCTTTTTTCTTACCACCGATGCCTTCAATAGTCATCGTTGTTTCGCCACCATCGAGCATAGGTTGGACTTTTTTATCACGCATTTTGATTCGGTAGCCGTACAGTTTTAATAAACCTAGCCCGGTCATCATGCCCATTACTGGTGGAATGTGTAAGAAGTTATGAGCACAAACAGCCATTGTGATAGTCAGTAAGAACAGACCCACTACGACAAATGCACCTCGTTTCAAGGTTGCTGTTTCTTTTAATGCTTCCGGTTTTTCACTTGAAACTGCCATAGACATGATGGCGGCAGGAATTAACCAGTTGACCACTGACGGGAAAAATAATGCGAAAAACTCTTGGAATTGAACAATACCTTTTTGCCAAACCATTAACGTTGTAATATCACCAAATGGGCTAAAGGCGCCGCCGGCATTGGCTGCAACAACGATATTTATACAGGCTATTGCTACAAATTTGTGGTTGCTACCACCAACGGCCATAGCCACTGTAGCCATTAATAAAGCTGTAGTTAAATTATCGGCGATAGGGGAGATGAAGAAGGCAAGTAAGCCTGTTAGCCAAAAAATAGACCGTAATGAAAAGCCTTGGTTAACTAGCCAACTTCGCAATGCATCAAATACACCGCGTTCGCCCATGGTATTAATGTATGTCATCGCTGCTAATAGGAATAAAAATAACTCAGCGTACTCTAATAAGTTATGACGAATCATTTGTTCAGCAGTGTGGTGATAGGCGGTATCAACTTGTTGTGCATAGACCACGGCGACCAGCGCCCAAATAATACCAGCAGCGACCATTACCGGTTTGGACTTACGCATGTGAATTTCTTCTTCAGCGATGACCAAAATATAAGCCACAACAAAGATAGCGATCGAAACATAACCAACCCAATGGTTAGTCAAGTCTAGAAACTTAACATCTCCCGAGGCTAAAGCTAACTGCGGAAATGAAAATAACAACAAACTAAAAAGTATTGCTGTAATGGGATTTTTGATGTTTTTAAGCATAAATATCCTTACCTAATTGTTTTTATAGTGATACGGACAATCATACCTTGCCAGTAGCGGATAGCAAGTATTAGCAGTTATGATATTACGGATTGATAGAAACCTTGCGAGGCATCTTCAACTAAATCAAAGACATGTTCAAAACCATTTTGGCCCCCGTAATAAGGATCCGGCACGTCATTTTCTTCGCGTTCAGGGGCGTATTCAAGAAATAACTTCACTTTATGCTTATATTCACTGGGGCTGGCATTTAATAGACTTTGATAATTATCGTTATCCATAGCCAAAATATAGTCGAAATGCTCATAGTCTGATGGCGAGACTTTGCGAGCACGAATTTCTGTCAATGATACGCCCCGTTTCTGTGCTGTTTGCTGCGCTCTTGAATCAGGGCTTTCACCCACGTGATAGGCATGAGTACCAGCTGAATCAACTAGAAAACGGTTAGCCGTTCCTAAATCAGCAAGCAATTTATTAAATACACCTTCTGCAGTAGGCGAACGACAAATATTGCCCATGCAGACAAATAACACTTTGATTTTACTCATTTACATAATTCTCTTTGTAGACTAAAAATAGGACCTAATCACAACAGGCTTATTATTTTGACCCTGTTAAGACATCTAAAATTACACCTGTTGCATCCATTACACGAACGACTTTGTCTTCAATTCGCCGAATGGAGGTGCCGTCCGGACTTGTCGGTAAGATATCAATAATATCGCTCGGTAAGCGTGTTGATGAATTATAAAGCTCACCGTCTAATACTTCACCTCGCGCCACTTTCTTTTGCCAGCCGGGTGGAAGTTGTCCGCCTCGCGCTACTTTTTTTTGCAGTCCAGGTGGCAAGGCTTTTTTCTTGTTATCTTTTTTATGTTTCTTGTTGTCATATTCACTATCGTGCTTATTAGATACGCTGCTACGTAGATAGTCATGGAGTATGGAGCGCTCTTCTGTTGAGAAAAGATTGTCTGCTGCAATATCAGTTATCGCTTCCTCTGCTGAGTTCCAAAACTGCCACCAAGACTGATTGCTTTCAGACAACGCTGGTAATGAAATAGAAAGTAATAATAAGGAAAAAAGTATTTTTTTCATGTGCCACCAACTTTAGATATTTAGCTAAGAAAATAATAGATGCTGCCAATTTAAGAGCTTAGGTTTCAGCAAGTAATTGGTCAATCATAGATTCAGCTTGAGCGCTATAACTGCCGCCAAAGAGGTTGAAGTGATTGAGGATATGATAAAGATTATAAAGCGTTTTTCGAATTTTATAACCAGGGTCTAAAGGGGTTTCAGCTTGGTAAGCAGAATAAAAGTCATTATTAAAGCCACCAAATAGTTCGGTCATAGCAAGATCTGCTTCACGATCACCATAGTAGCTAGCAGGGTCAAAAATAACCGGGTTACCTCGGCTGTCTGCTGCAGCATTTCCTGCCCATAGATCACCATGTAATAGTGCAGGGCTAGGACTATAGTTATCGAAAAACACAGCGATACTTTCTGTTAGCTTCGCCCCTTTATCTTGGATACGTTTTGCTAAACCATTTTGTTGAGCTAACTGAAACTGAGGTTGTAAGCGTTGTTGTTGCCAAAAGCTTAACCAATCATGGTGTCGCTGGTTAGCTTGAGGTGTGCTGCCAATGGTATTGTCTAGTTGCCAGCCAAAAAAATCTTGTTGTTGGTGGTGCTGTTGGGCTAATTGCTGACCAAGTTGACTAGCTGACTGATTATTTAATGGTGATAACTCAATATATTCCATTGCTATATAGCTATGCTGCTCTGTTTTGCCATAGCAAACAACGTCGGGTACACGTACCGCTTTCAGTACTGACAGTTGTTGTAAGCCGATGACTTCAGCTTCAAACATATGCAATAAAGAGGGCTGGTTAAGTTTTATAAAGATGTCCGTGGCTGGTGCAGTCAATTTATATGCTGAATTGATGCAGCCACCACCAATAGATATCGCACTATAATTAGTCAACCGCAGTCCGGTTTGCATTTCAATATCATGGACGATGTTATCTAGTGTCGACATGGCTAACCTTTTTTTAAAGTTAATATAGATGAATTATTGTGTTAAATATTAAGTTGCTTATTATAGTGCTGTGGTAGCTTGAAGCAATATGATGATTATGGATTTCATAACGAGCTACAAACCTAAACGCTTAGCTTCTCTAGATTGAGATTAGAATAATGGAAAAGTCACAAAAAAAGTTTGTTTTAGACTTATCGGTAATTGAGCCGACTGCGCTAATTAAGCAGTTAGAGGCCAACTTATTTTCTAGTGTATTTCTTACTGTTGCAGTCGTTATAGTGAGCTTTTTGGTTTTGTGGCCGACAGTTCCAATATTGATACTTAGTATTTGGGCTAGTAGCCAACTTGGTTTTGCACTGTTAAGAATCCAGTATGTAAAAAAAATGGCTAAACCGAAATTGTCTAACCAGCAGTTTTTGAAAGTAAAACAAATTTATAGTCTGATTATGTTATTTGTTGGTTTGTTATGGGGCTGCATCAGTATTTTGGCTTTTGCTTATTCAGATGAGATGACCTTGGTCTTTAGTGTTCTGATTATTGCCGGTGTTACTGCGGGATCTGTTGCGACCTTAACTTTTGTTTTTTCAGGTTATGCAGCTTTTTTTCTTGGCTCAACAATCCCTATGTTCTTCATATTGTTGTCCTCTGAAAACACGACGATCCTTGCTATGGCCCCTATTGCATTGATATACATTGTTATTGTGTATTTATCAGGACAAAAACTTTATTTAAGTTTGTTGAAAGCGAATAATTTAACGCAGGAGTTACAACAACTAAACGACGTCGTTGTGCATCAAAAAGAAATGGCGGAACAAGCCAATATTGCCAAGTCGACATTTTTATCTAGTATGAGTCATGAGCTGCGTACTCCCCTTAATGCGATATTGGGCTTTTCACAACTATTAAAAATGGATGAGTTAAATCCACAACAAAGTCAAAATATAGAAGAAATTCATAAGGCTGGTCATCATTTACTCGGACTAATTAATGAAATATTAGATTTATCAAAAGTTGAATCGGGCGAGTTAGACTTAGATTTAAAACCAGTATTTATTAATGACAGTATTCAACGCTGTATCAACATGATTCTGCCATTAGCTAGCCAGAGAGACATAACTGTTACGCTGCAAGATTTGCAAAGTGATTGGCATGTTCAAGCTGATCAGAAACGTGTTCAACAAGTAATATTAAACCTGTTATCCAATGCGATTAAATATAATAAAGATGCCGGCACTGTCATCATCAAATGCGAACCGACTACTGGTGATTTATTAAGAATTTCTATTACGGATACTGGCTTGGGCATTGCAGCCGAGAAGTACGATGATATTTTTCGTCCTTTTCAACGATTAGGGTTAGAGGCTGGGATGATTGAAGGCACAGGAATCGGCTTGTTTTTCTCAAGAAAACTAACGGAGTTGATGGGCGGCAAGATTGATTTTGTCAGTGAACTTGGAGTGGGCTCAACTTTTTGGTGCGAGTTACCATTGGTTGAACCAGATGAAACAGTGACTTTAAACGCACTAAATTAAGGTGAAATAAGTAATGGCAGATAACGATAAAAAAAATAGTGCACTAAAAGCGGCCTCTTTAGTTGAAAGTGACATGGTTGTTGGCCTAGGTACAGGCTCAACTGCTAATTACTTTATTGAAGCGATTGCTGAAAGAAAGAACAATGAAGGTTTAAAGGTGACTACGGTGGCGAGTTCTATTGTTAGTGCACGCATTGCTAAACAGTATGGTTTAGAAGTAGTGGCGATAGAAAACTTATCTTCAATTGATATTTATGTTGATGGCGCAGATGAAGTAACCGCTGATATGACCTTATTAAAAGGCCGTGGCTCGGATTTGGTTCGAGAAAAATTATTAGCCAATGCCAGTCAGCAGTTTTATGTATTGGTTGATGACAGTAAGTTAGTTAAAAATATTGGTGATAATTTTCCTATACCAATTGAAGTGATGCCGTTTGCTTGGCAAATGGTATTAACTGATCTAGAAAACAGTGGTGGAGTAGGTGGTTTGCGTGAAAATGCTTCAGGCGATGGTTTAGCCGTAACTTCACATGGTAGCTTAGTGTTGGATATGCACTTTAATGATAAAAGTAGCGATGAGTTAAATAGTTTATTAAATGCAGCGCCAGGTGTGGTTGAACATGGCATTTTTGCTGATTTAGCCACAACGGTTTTTATTGGTAAAAATGGCATTGTCGAATTACTAAAAAAATAAGCCGGTAGGTGAATACCGGCTTACATTCATTTTAAAGTTACAGTTGTTCTAATATAGTTTCAGCTTTTGATACGCCAAACTCGCCTGAGCCTTCAACACCAAGGTATTCAACGACGCCATTATCAACAATCATCGCAAAACGGAAACAACGAATACCCATGCCACCGCCAGTTAAATCACGATCTAAACCTAATGCTTTGGTATAGAGTGCACTGCCATCCGCCATCATGCGGACTTTAGTATCAACCTTATTTTCACGTCCCCAAGAAGCCATTACAAAAGCATCGTTGACTGACATGCACCAAATTTCATCCACACCTTTGGCTTTAATTTGTTCTGCTAGAGCAACATAAGAAGGCAAATGTTGTGAAGAGCAAAGAGGGGTATAAGCACCCGGTACGCCGAACAGTACAATTTTTTTACCAGCAGCAAGCTCAGTTACGTCGAGAGCTTGTGGGTTAGTCGGGCATGAATGTTCTTCGTCGAACTCATTGCATTCTGTAAGCGTGCCATGAGGTAAAGCTTGACCAACTTCAATCGTCATAATCTGTCCTTTATGTCAGTAGATAAAATGTATGTGTCGAGAATACGGTAAAAAGGCTGAGATAAAAACACTGATAAGACTAAGGTTTTAAAATGATCGCAATGCAAAACCTAACTGTTTAATATAGTAACAAATAATTTTAAGGTAGAAATCATGAGTCAATCAGTATTACGTTGGGCAATATTAGGTGCGGCGCGCGTTAATGAACGGTTAATGCCAGCGATAGTGGCTGCCAAGAATGCTGAGTTAATTGCTATAGCCAGTCGACGTGAAGGTGCGGCCGCGGAAACATTGACTAAATATGCACCGGAGCTAAAAGCAGTAAGAACGACGGATACACCAGAACAGCTATTAGCTAGCGATGATATTGATGCTATTTATTTACCGATGGCCAATGATGAACATTATGAGTGGGCGTTAAAGGCGATAGCACAAGGCAAACATGTGTTGATTGAAAAGCCGATGGCTTTAAAGCATGAGCATATTGAAGAGATAGAAGCTGCAGCAATCAAACAAAACGTTGTGGTAATGGAAGGCTTTATGTACTGCTTCCATCCACAACATGCTTATGTGCAAGAGTTGATTGATTCAGGTGTGATTGGTGAAGTACGTACTGTTAGAACCAGCTTTTCTTTTCCAATGAAACCAGCACGCATGTATCGCCTAGAAAAGAACATTGAAAATGGTGGCGGTGCGATGTGGGACATCGGCCCTTATGCAATTCATACCGCACGAAAATGGTTTGATGGTGAGCCAAACTCAGTGACTGCGATGGCGAAGTTTATCGACAGTGGTGCTGATACGAGTTTCAGTGGCATCTATGATTATGGTGATGGTCGCTACAGCCACTTTGACATGAGCTTTGAACGTGCAAGGCGTAGTGAATATGAAATCATTGGTACCTTAGGCGGTATTAAATGCCATACCGTGTGGCAAAACCCAGAAGAGAAGCCAGTTATTTCATGGTGGACTGATGCCGGTGAGCAACATCAGGTGGAGCTAGATAAGGCCAATCATTTTGATTTGGAAATAGAACACTTTAGTGATTGTGTACTGAATGATAATAAGCCTGCTTTAACGTTGGCTGATGCTAAAGGTAACTGCAAAGCGACTGAAGCTGCCATACAGTCGGCCAAGCAAGGAATAACAATCAGTATTTAGCTTGAGCTTGCGGTGTTTTTGAGGGAGTTGAATGGCTGCTTACGTGCCAAAATCGGTCATTCATTTAACACTTATCGCTCTAGATTCCCTTTGGAGTCAAGTGCTCCTCAATACTCTGTAGCCATGGCTCTATTGCATCATTCCAAGTAGGTGAGATTTTTTGTATAAGGACTAGTGATTTTTTTGTTTCTACAAAATCTCCTAGCTGATCATAGGCCTTAGCCAAATACCAATGAGCCCATGGCTCATTCGGGTGACTTATTGTCCATTCCTGAGCAGTAAACTTTGCTGCTACAGCATCTCCTTTAGCCAGCATTTCTTCTAACTCGGCACTTCTTTCTTTATGTTTTACCTTTTTCCCAATAGCCCCAGTTTCTTTTGTGAGCTTGTTTAGTGCATAGAAGAAATAGAACGTGAAATGTAAAGCAACGACTACAAGTACAACTAAAAGCCATTTTATTGTCTGAAGTTCAGATAATATTCCTTGTGGTAATTCTTCCATTTTATTTCTATCTTGTTAACAGTATATGAGTCCATTCTTCACTACGAAGCATAGTGTTTGTCCGTTCCTTTTGATTGCCTTGTTATATGTTGAGGTGCTACATACTTGGGTTTACAACAATAAACTCAGGTGAGTCATTTGCGATCGAGTTATCACAATCTGCAAGGTGTTCATGTTCAAAGTTGGCGTTATCATTTGAACTTAATTTATTAGCACAATCGGTAAGAAAAGAAGCCATTGAAAGTAAGTCTTCGGGTTTACCTGAAACAGTAACCTCTTTCATTTCTAACAAACCACCTTCAAACTCTTTATTGGCATATCCATAAAATTTCATTCGATAATCCTTTATACATATAACAGTATGTTTTGAGGTCGCTTGTCATCATATCAACTATGTCGACTGTCCGCTTTGGGTCGAACAGCGACCTTTAAACAATTCGTCGCTAAAGCCGTTAATATTATTAATCGTTAACTGAAAGCTCTTCAACTTCTGCTTGAGTTAAGCTGCGCCAATGACCAATATCTACATCCAATTCTAGGTTACCGATTTGCTGGCGGTGCAGTGATTTAACTCTATTGCCGATGGAGGAAAACATACGTTTTACCTGATGAAAGCGACCTTCAGTTAGGGTTAAAAATACGTTATATGAGTCAATAATGTGTAATTTCGCGGGAAGAGTTAGATTTGATTCACCTTGAAGAAGAATTCCTTCCAGAAAATGCTTAGTCGCGTCAGATGATATTGGCCGAGATAACAACACCTTATACACTTTTTCGCATTTATTCTTGGGCGATGTTAAATTAAAAGACCAGTGCCCATCATCTGTAATCAGCACGAGGCCGGTAGTATCCGCATCCAAACGCCCTGCTATGTGCAGTTCAGTCACTCTATCTACATCAAGGAGATTGAGTACAGATGGATACTTCTCATCAACGTTAGAACAAATCATATTAACCGGTTTATTCAGTAATAAATATCGAGAACTTCTTGATGTTAATATTTCACCATCAAGCGTCACAACATTATTTTTGTGTACTTGATGGGACGCCCCGATTGCAATAATACCGTTGACGACAACACTTCTATTTTCGATTAACGCTAAGGCATCAACCAAAGAGTATTCTGTGCTTTTACATATAAATTTATCTAAACGCATAACATCAATTAATACGTGCCTGTCCTGTTGTATTTTTCAATTGTCACCCCAGATGCATAACTTGCTGTTAAGGGACATAGTCTTTCCCTGTAATACATATAAGGACTCTAATTCCTAGTAAGTCGATAATCAAGACAAAAAAGGGAATTACGAGTCCACCAGCTTACTTCCCTTTATCCTATGCTATATAGTGCTTTGCCTAAGCTCATAGATTGAGATGGGATGTCCGCTTTGGGTCGAAAGCGGACAGTCATTTTATATACGACTACTGAGTTTTTTGTAACTGTTCTAGTAATTTATTTAATACAATCAATCGACTATCTGCATCTGGCATGTCATCAATGAAGCGTAATTTATCTTGGCCATCAACTTTGAACCGACTCGGCTGCTTTTGAATCAGTTGAATGATGTTCATTGGATCAATGTTTGGTTCTTTATCAAAGATGATGCGACCACCTTGGTCATAAACATCAATTTTACGAATACCGATCGCTTTAGCTTTGAAACGCAGTTCATGGATAGCAAATAAGGTTTGGACTTGCTCAGGCAGTAATCCAAAACGATCTATCATCTCAACTTGTAATTCATGTAAGGCATCATTGTCTTTGGCTGCCGAGATACGTTTGTATAAGACTAAACGGCTATGAACATCAGGTAGGTAGTCATTCGGAATCAAGGCGGGAACATGTAGATCAATTTCAATAAATTGACGTTGGTCTAATTGTGAGCCCATGTCTTTACCAGACTTAAGTGCATTGACTGCTCGCTCTAATAATTCGTTATAAAGACTGAAACCAATCTGTTGCATTTGACCACTTTGATCATCACCTAGTAACTCACCGGCACCACGAATTTCCATATCATGTGTTGCCAAGGTGAAACCGGCACCGAGATCTTCAATTGATTCGATTGCTTCTAAGCGTTTGACTGCATCTTTAGTCATCGCTTTTTGAGGTGGCACTATTAAATAAGCATAAGCACGATGATGGGAGCGACCAACACGGCCACGAATTTGATAAAGCTGCGCTAGACCTAGTTTATCAGCGCGATCGATAAAGATAGTATTTGCAGAGGGGATATCAATTCCGGTTTCGATGATCGTTGTGCAGACTAAGACATTGAAGCGTTGATGGTAGAAGTCGAGCATCACTTGTTCGAGTTCACGTTCACGCATTTGACCATGAGCAACACCTACTTTTGCTTCAGGTAATAATTGCTCAATTTCGCGTGCTACACGGTCAATATCATCTACTTTGTTGTGGAGGAAGTAGACTTGGCCACCACGTTTAATTTCACGCAACATACCTTCGCGAATTTGCTCGCCGTCCCATTGTTGAACAAAGGTTTTAATGGCTAAGCGGCGTGCTGGTGGTGTGGCAATGATCGATAAATCACGAATACCTGAAATAGACATATTTAAGGTACGCGGGATCGGTGTCGCTGTTAGGGTTAATACGTCAATTTCACTACGGAAGCGTTTGATTTGTTCTTTTTGCGTGACACCAAAGCGATGTTCTTCATCCAAAACAAACAAACCAAGACGTTTCGGATCGATATCTTGTTGGATGATTTTATGGGTACCAATGATGATATCAGCGGTACCATCAGTTAATGCCGACTTAACAGCATCAATTTGTTTTTTAGAGCGAAAGCGTGACATCACTTCGACATTGATTGGCCAATCCGCAAAACGATCTTTGAAGTTTTCATAATGTTGCTGCGCTAATAAGGTGGTCGGTACTAATACCATCACTTGTTTGCCAGCTTGCACTGCTATAAAGGCAGCGCGCATAGCGACTTCTGTTTTACCAAAGCCGACATCACCACAGATCAAGCGGTCCATCGGTGTTTCAGATGTCATATCTTTAATGACATCATCAATCGCATCTTGTTGATCGGGGGTAGTTTCAAAAGGGAAGGCGGCGGTGAAAATAGCATATTGTTCATCAGGTGCGGGTAAAGCCGGCTTTTTATGGGCGGCACGCTGAGCATAGATTTCTAATAATTCAGCGGCCACATCGCGTACTTTTTCAGCAGCTTTACGACGGGCCTTTTCCCATTGACCAGAACCTAATCTATGCAATGGTGCTAATTCTGGAGAGGCTCCTGAGTAGCGACCAATCAAATCAAGTGCAGATACCGGCACATATAACTTGTCATCATTGGCGTATTCTAAGGTGACATATTCAGTGGCAACATCACCGACATCTAATGTTTGCAGACCTAGATAGCGGCCAACACCATGATCTTCATGCACAACTGCATCGCCAACGGTTAACTCGGCTAGATTACGAATGACAGCATCAGAGTCACGTTTTTTACGACTGCGACGACGTCGTTGCATGACCTGTTGGCCAAACAGCTGGGTTTCAGCAATAACAGCAATATTATGTTGTTGTAAGACTAAGCCGTGTTCCAGTGGTGCAACTGTGATGCCTAACGAATCATCAGTGGCTAAAAAATCATCCCAGTTACTAAATATTTTTGGCTGAATTTGATTTTCATTAAGTAGGCTTAAGAGTGTTTCTCGACGACCTGCTGTTTCAGCCGCAAATAATATGCGACCCTTAAAACTGGCGATAAAGTTTAATAAGGCTTCACATGATTTGTCTTGGCGGGCATTTAGAGTCAGCTGTGGCGGTGTGATGGTGCTGTAATTATTTACACCGGCAGAATCTTCTAACTCAAATGTTTGAATATTAAGACGTTGATAGCTTTTAAAATCAGCAAATAAGTCTTCAACAGGAAAGAACACTTGGTTAGGTTCGAGCAGTGGACGTTCTGGATCGACTTTATGTTGTTGGTAGCGATGACCGATTTCTTGCCAGAATGCAGTAGCAGCATGATGGGGATCATTAACGCTAACTAATAAAGTGTTGTCCGGCAGGTAGTCAGTAATACTGCTGGTTTCGTCATAAAATAAAGGTAAGTAATATTCGATACCGCCCGGCATATTACCTGCGGTCACTTCACGGTAAATAAAGCTTTTTTGCGGATCACCTTCAAATTGACGGCGATGTTGTTGGCGGAACAGTTGAATACTATCTTCTGTAACTGGGAACTCACGTGCTGGTAATAATTGAATATTACTAATGCTTTCTATTGAGCGCTGAGTTTCAGGATCAAAAGTTCGTAAGGTATCGACTTCATCATCAAATAAATCAATCCGGTAAGGGTGGTTACTGCCCATTGGGTAAAGATCAATAATGGCACCGCGCACTGCAAATTCACCGTGTTCCATAACTTGTGAAACACAGCGGTAGCCAGCTTTTTCTAATTTTGTACGCCAAACTTCAATATCAAATTTATCACCGGTTTTAAGTTGTAAGGTATTGCCTTCAAGGAAATCACGAGGCGCGATACGATGCATGATGGTGGCAATAGGCACTAATAAAATGCCGCGCTTAAAATGAGGTAGTTGGTGTAGCGTTTCTAATCGTTCAGAAATAATATCTTGATGCGGCGAGAAGTTATCGTATGGCAATGTTTCCCAGTCGGGAAAATGCAATATCGGTAAGGCATCATCGCCTAGATAAAAACGGGCTTCTAACTCTAGTCTATGGGCTGTAGCTGCATCATCAGTGATAACTAATACTGGCCCCTGATGTTGTTGAGCTGTTTTAGCTAACAATAAACCCTGGGCACTACCGTACAGTTGACCAGCACGAAACTGTTCCTTGCTGGTGGGCGGTAGTAGTGGGTGTAAAGGGTTTGCAGGAGCCGAGGCAACCATAGATGTATTTCACAGTTCAAAAAACAGTTATTTTCCCACAAATATTTAATTCAAACATAACAATTAAATAATAAAGCAGGCTTAATGATCACTTTGTTGTTGTTCTATTCCTTACAATTTATGTGTGATAATGTCTGTAATACTGATACTAAATATAGTTAGGCATAAGTCGAGGTAATAATGAAGCGTACTGAAAATGTAGTCTTGTTAAAGGTAATTGGTAGTTGTGAACTCGTCGCCGCTTTGTTGATGTTTTATTTTTTTAGTGACGAAGTGCCGGCATTGATTGGTGCCGTTATTTTGTTAGGTTTGTCGGTAAATAGTTTTTACCAAGCTCACAAATGTTATCAACGTCAATATGCTCCTAAGAAAGCAGACGATAACAGTGAATAAATAAGAGTAGGATCGTTTACAACTATGGCTGACGAAAGTGAGCAAAGCTCAGATGCTGGTTTTGATTCAGCCGCTTTTTTAACAACATTAACCACAAGACCGGGTGTGTATCGCATGATAGATAGCGAAGACACGGTGATCTATGTGGGTAAAGCCAAGAATTTAAAAAATCGCGTTAGCAGTTATTTCCGTAAAACCGGACTGACATCCAAAACCCGAGTGATGGTCGCTCAAATTGCGACGATTGAAACCACTGTTACTCATACTGAAAATGAAGCATTAATTCTTGAAAATAACTTAATCAAGGAATTAATGCCGCGTTACAACATCTTACTGCGCGATGATAAAACCTATCCCTACTTATTAATTTCAGCAGATAAATTTCCTCGCCTGAGTTTGCATCGGGGAGCAAAAAGAAAAAAAGGTCAGTATTTTGGCCCTTATCCAAGTGCTGGCGCTGTTCGCGAAAGTCTCAATTTATTGCAGCGGTTATTTCCGGTTCGCCAATGTGATGATACTTTTTATCAAAACCGTTCTCGGCCGTGCCTGCAATATCAAATCAAGCGTTGTACTGCACCGTGTGTAGATTTGATTTCAGAGCAAGATTATCAACAGGATGTGCAGCATACGATTTTGTTTCTTGAAGGTAAGAACCAGCAAGTGATGGCTGAGTTATCACAGCAAATGGAGGCAGCATCTGCTGACCTTAATTTTGAACAAGCGGCAGTGGTTCGTGACAAAATTATTAGTTTACGCCGCATACAAGAGAAGCAATATGTCAGCTCCGAACAAGGTGATATTGATGTGTTAGCTGCTGATGTTCGTGATGGTATGGCAGTGGTTGAGGTGTGCTTTATCCGTGGTGGACGTAGCTTAGGTAATAAAAGTTACTTTCCGAAAGGCTCGAGTGACAGTAGTCCTGAGCAATTGTTATCGGCTTTTATTCCACAATATTATCTGGGCAAAGATGTACCTAGAGAGATTTTAGTTAGTCATGTGCCTGATGATATGGCTTTATTAGAAGATGTATTAAAAAATGAGTCGCAGCATCGAGTCTCGTTACGCAATCCGCAACGCGGTACCAGTGTGCGTTGGATGAAGATGGCTAAAATGAATGCAGAGATTAGTTTGAATCAACGGTTGAGTAGTCGTTCTAATCTTTTGCAGCGTTTTGAATTGTTGCAGTCAGCATTAGAGATGGATGAAATGCCAAAACGTATCGAGTGTTTTGATATTAGCCATACTAGTGGTGAAAAGACGGTCGCATCTTGTGTGGTATTTGGCTTAGAAGGTGCGATAAAAAGTGATTATCGTAAGTTTAATATCGAAGGCATTACACCGGGCGATGATTATGCGGCGATGAATCAGGCGCTGACACGTCGATTTACCCGCTTAAAAAAGGGTGAAGGTAAACGGCCTGACTTATTACTGATAGACGGTGGAAAGGGACAGTTAAGCGAAGCAAAAGCAGTGATGGCCGAGTTACAGCTTGATATAGATATGTTGGGTATCGCCAAAGGGCCTGGAAGAAAACCGGGCGAAGAAACATTGTTTTTAGTCGGTAGAGCCGGCGAAGTAACGCTATCTCCGGATTCACCGGCATTGCATTTATTGCAACAAGTACGCGATGAAGCACATCGCTTTGCCATTACTGGTCATCGTCAACGACGTGCAAAATCGCGTAACACATCAACACTAGAAGATATTGCTGGTTTAGGACCGAAGCGACGACAAAAGTTATTACAACAGTTTGGCGGTTTACAAGAAGTGAAACGTGCCGGTGTTGAAGACTTGGCTCGGGTTGATGGAATCAGTATCGCCTTGGCCCAAAAAGTTTATGATGTGTTTCATGGCGACAAATAAGCTGGCAATGGTGCTACTATTTATTGGAATTATTTTTTGAAGTTATTTTTATGTTGAACCTACCTAATATTTTAAGTTTACTCCGTATTATTTTGATTCCTGTATTGATGGGACTGTATTTCTTACCTCATGCCTCGGCTGCTGTTTGGGCAACAATCGTTTTTGTTGTCGCAGCATTAACAGATTGGCTCGATGGCTACCTAGCGAGGAAGTGGGACCAAACCTCACCGTTTGGCGCATTTATAGACCCGGTTGCCGACAAGCTAATCGTAGCGGTAGCGTTAGTGTTAGTCTTATATAAAACGCCAGTGTGGTTTATCTTGTTACCGGTGGTTATTATCATTGGCCGCGAGATTACTGTTTCCGCATTACGTGAATGGATGGCGGAACTTGGTCAGCGTAACGTCGTCAAAGTATCCTATGTGGGTAAGTTAAAAACGACCTTTCAGATGGTATCAATCGCATGCCTTATTTTCGGTAAGCCATTATTTGGATTACCAATATTTGAGATAGGAATTGTCTTGTTATATGTTGCCGCTGGACTGACTTTAAGCTCGATGTATAGTTACCTGAAAGCAGCATGGCCAATGTTGGTAACAAAGGCTTGACATAAAATATTATGTGCCTATAATGCACGTCTTTCTCAGCGGGAATAGCTCAGCTGGTAGAGCACGACCTTGCCAAGGTCGGGGTCGCGAGTTCGAATCTCGTTTTCCGCTCCAAACATGATAAGAAGCCGTAGTACTAGCTACGGCTTTTTAGTTTGGAAACAAGCCTAAGGGCTGCGTGGCAGAGTGGTTATGCAGCGGACTGCAACTCCGTTAACGCCGGTTCGATTCCGACCGCAGCCTCCATATTGTTAGAAGAAAAAATTTAGCGGGAATAGCTCAGCTGGTAGAGCACGACCTTGCCAAGGTCGGGGTCGCGAGTTCGAATCTCGTTTTCCGCTCCAAATATAAAAAAAGCCGCAATACATTATGTATTGCGGCTTTTTTGTTTCTATTGTTTGAGTTAACTATTTTTTATATTCATGCTCGTAATAATAGTTAGTCGCTTCAACAAAACCTTCAACACTACCGCAGTCAAAACGACGGCCTTTAAATTTAACGGCGAGTACTTGGCGATCTTGGGCTAGTTGGCGCAAGGCATCGGTAATTTGAATTTCACCATTGGCACCTGGTTTAGTTTTACGTAAGTAATCAAATATTTCTGGTGTCAGAATATAACGACCAATGATCGCCATATTGGTAGGCGCGTCTTCAGGGTTTGGTTTTTCAACCATGTCGTTGACTTGATAGATGCCATCAGCAATCTCTTCGCCTGAAATAATACCGTAACTTGCTGTATCTTCAGTAGGTACTTCTTCGATGGCTATAATGCTGCATTGGTAACGTTGATAAAGAGCGGCTAATTGACTCAATGCTTTTTTATCATCAGATTCCGTTGGAGTAGCACAGAGATCATCGGCAAGAATGACTGCAAAAGGTTCAGCACCGATCATGGGTTCGCCAGTAAGAATGGCATGGCCTAAACCTAACATTTCGCGTTGGCGCATAAATACAAAGTCACACTTATTCATGACATTGCGAATATCATCTAGATACACTTCTTTTGAGGTGCCATTTATTTGATGTTCAAGTTCAAAACTAGTATCAAAATGATCGGCAATGGCGCGTTTACCACGGCCAGTAATAAAACCAATTTGAGTCATCCCCGCTTCTAATGCTTCTTCAACACCATATTGAATCAGAGGTTTGTTTACGATTGGTAACATTTCCTTAGGCATGGCCTTTGTTGCTGGCAGGAAGCGAGTTCCGTAGCCTGCGGCAGGAAATAAACATTTACGAATGTGTGTTGCAGTAGCCATAGACTAAAATTTTCCTTGTCAAAAAAGAGCTGAGTTTAGTATTGTTGTGAGTTTGAATTGATTGAAAATAAATTAAATTAAATTAATATACAAGCATAAAGCTTAAATATTACTTTTTATTATATGGAACTTGAATAGCAATGACTGCAACAGATATCGTTTGGCATGAACATAAAGTAACTAAAGTGCAACGCTCTACTTTAAAGCAACAACAACCGTGTATTTTATGGTTTACCGGCTTAAGTGGTGCTGGCAAGTCGACTATTGCTGGTGCTGTCGAACAAAAATTGTTTGAGTTGGGACATCATACCTACCTATTAGATGGTGACAATGTCCGTCATGGTTTAAATGGCGATTTAGGTTTTTCTGATGCGGACCGAGTGGAAAATATTCGCCGCATTGGAGAGATGGCCAAGTTATTTACTGATGCAGGCCTTATTGTACTATCAGCCTTTATTTCACCATTTAGAGCAGATCGAAGAATGGTGCGTGAGTTAGTAGAAAAAAATGAATTTATCGAAGTGTATATGGATACACCGTTAGCTGAGTGTGAACAGCGAGATCCTAAAGGCTTATATCAAAAGGCTCGCAACGGGATAATTAAAAATTTCACTGGTATTGACTCTGAATATGAGGTGCCCAGCGCAGCAGAAATTGAAATAAAAACAGCTGAATTTAATGTTGAAGAATGTGCCGAGCAGATAATTCAATATTTAAAAGATAATAACTTAATTTTTTCAAGCTAGGGTTCCGTCGTGAATTATATTGATGTATTTAATGGTGATGCTGATGGAATTTGTGCGCTGATTCAATTACGATTGGCTAACCCACAAAGCTCAACACTTATAACTGGAATTAAGCGAGATATTAATTTACTTAAGCGAGTAACGGCTGCTGATGGTGATCACATTACAGCGCTTGATATTTCTTTTGAAAAAAATACTGTAGATGTAGCACGGTTATTGGAAAGTGGGGCAACTGTTGACTACTACGATCATCATAAAACGGGCGAATTATTCAAACACGATAATTTACAAACGAATATAAATTTAGCCGCAGACACATGTACCTCGTTAATTGTTGATAAACATTTGAATGGACAATATCGAGCTTGGGCTTTGACAGCCGCCTTTGGTGATAACCTAGCCGATACTGCTATGAAAATGGGCTTGCAGTCTGGTTATTCGGAACAACAACTATCAGTGTTAAAGCAGCTGGGCATTTATCTTAATTACAACGGTTATGGCGCTAGTGTTGATGATTTGTTTTTTCATCCGGCAACGTTATATGAAAAGTTGCACCGATTTAAAACGCCATTTGAATTTTTAGAGCAAGACCAGCATACATTTGAAACGTTAGCTGAAGGCTATCAACAAGATATGTTGTCAGCTAGGCAGGCCTCTGTTATTTATCAGTCTGAGACAATTGCTATTATTCAGTTTCCAGATGAAATTTGGGCTAGACGAGTAAGCGGTGTGTTCGGTAATGATTTGGCTAATTTAAACCCAGATAGAGCGCATGCTGTTTTGACAGAAAAAGAAAATGGCAATTATTTGGTGAGTGTCAGAGCGCCTCTGAACAGGAAATTTGGTGCCGACGAATTAGTTAGTCAGTTTCCTACTGGTGGTGGCAGGAAGGCGGCTGCAGGAATAAATGATTTGCCGAGGACCCTGGTAGGGCAGTTTATTGATGCATGTGAAAGGCAATTTTCACTGTAAATATTATTGGCTAAAACTTATATCCTTTTTGACATATTTCAATAATAAAAAGCTGTTAAAATTCCTGCCTTATAAATATAACTTTTAATTTCAGGGTAAATGGATGATTCCAGTAATTATGTCGGGTGGTAGTGGTACACGCCTTTGGCCGTTATCACGAAAAAATAAACCCAAACAATTTTTAAATTTGTTTGGGGATAATTCACTATTTCAAGACACCTTATTGCGATTAAATGGCCTAGAGTTACTTGAATCACCTATTATCGTCTGTAACGAAGACCACCGATTTATGGTGGCTGAACAGTTACAAGCACGAAATGTTGAAAAGGCAGAGATTGTGTTAGAACCATGTGCCAGGAATACTGCTCCAGCAATTGCCTTAGCAGCCTTGCAAGCACAGCAACGAGGTAATGACCCTATATTATTAGTCTTGGCTGCTGATCATGTTATTCAAAACATTCCTGCGTTTCATCAAGCGATAGCTGCCGCAAGTACCGAAGCTGAGCAAGGGCGATTAGTCACCTTCGGTATCATGCCAACTAGTCCACATACTGGCTACGGTTACATTGAAGCACAAGATGAAAGTTCGCCTAGTAGAGTGAGTGCTTTTGTAGAAAAGCCTGACTTGGAGACTGCTCAAACTTATGTTGATGCCGGTAATTATTATTGGAACAGTGGCATGTTCATGTTTAAAGCCTCTACTGTGCTAACTGAATTAGAGCGCTTGTCACCAGAAATCTTATTGGCTTGTAAGCAGGCGTTGACAGAGGCTGCTAGTGATCTGGATTTTATTCGCGTTGATAAAACAAGTTTTGAATCCTGTCCAGAAGACTCTTTTGACTATGCAGTGATGGAAAATACAGAAAAAGCGGTTGTGATACCACTAGATGCAGGCTGGAGTGATGTAGGTTCATGGTCATCATTATGGGAAAACACCCAACAAGATGAAAATAATAATTCACTAATTGGTGATGTTAGCATTCACAATGTCTCTAACTCTTATGTCCATAGCGAGCAACGGTTAGTCACAGTAATGGGTTTGGATAACGTCGTGGTGGTTGAAACTGCTGATGCAGTGATGGTGGCAGATAAAACACAAGCTGAAAATATAAAACAAGTGGTGCAGATTTTAGCTAAGCAGCAACGTAGTGAAGCAACATTACATAGGAAAGGTTATCGGCCTTGGGGTGTTTATGATGCTATCGATCAAGGTGAACGTTTTCAAGTTAAGCGAATTACGGTCAACCCAGGTGCTTCACTATCATTACAAATGCATCATCACCGAGCTGAGCATTGGATTGTAGTAACAGGTACTGCCGAAGTTACTTGTGATGATAAGGTTTCAATACTGAGTGAAAATGAATCTACCTTTATTCCACTGGGTGCTGTTCATCGTTTACATAACCCAGGCCGAGTACCGTTGGAGATTATAGAAGTACAATCAGGCAGCTATTTAGGCGAAGACGATATCGTGCGTTTAGATGACCGTTATAATCGTGAGCAATAATTAATGAATTTAGATATAGGTAATAAGCTCCATGGTTAATGGGAAAATCCGGCGTTATGATTCAAAAATAAGTGCTTTATCGCGTTTAGTAGATAGCGGCATTATTTTGTTAACGTTTTTGGCATTAATCGATTTATTTCAAATTGAATGGCAACCGATATTTGTTTGGGCTTTATTGTTCTCAATTATTCTATTTAATTTCTTTGCTGAATCACATGATGCTTATCGCTCTTGGCGTGGCACTCATTTAAAAGAAGAAGTTTCAAGCTTAGTCTTTTCATGGGTCACGGCCGTTTTTATTTTGATCATGATCGATGTTATTTTTATTCATAACCATACTTATTCTGATCCTTTTATTGCTGTTTGGATCATCTTAACGCCGCTCGAACTTATTTCATGGCATGCGATGGTACGTATGACTTTAGCGATATTAAGGTCTAAGGGGTATAACACGCGTAATGTGGCTATTATTGGTGCTACAACCTTGGGTGAAAGATTAGAAAAATCATTTAGTCAAATGGAGTGGAGTGGTTATCGCTTTGTTGGTTATTATGATGATCGCGATAATGGCCGCTTACCGAAAAGAGAAAGTGGTGAGTGCTTAAAAGTTGAGGGCTCTATCAATCAGTTAATAGCTGATTGCAAATCAGGCCGAATTGACACGGTATATATAACATTAGCTTTGTCAGCAGAAGAGCGGATCAAAATGATCACTGAAAAGTTGGCGGATAGTACTGCTTCAGTATATTTAGTACCCGATTTATTTACCTTTAATTTACTTAATTCTCGCTGGGTAGATTATCAAGGTATTACAGCAATCAGTATCTATGAAACGCCATTTGCAGGCATAGACAGTATTATTAAACGAGTAGAAGATATTGTGTTGAGTCTAGCAATCTTAATATTGATTGCCATTCCTATGTTATCGATTGCGATAGGCATTAAGCTGACATCAAAAGGACCAGTGTTATTTAAGCAAAAACGATATGGCATCGATGGTGACAAAATTAAGGTGTGGAAGTCTCGCTCAATGACTGTGGCGGAAGATGGCAGCAAGGTTAGGCAAGCGACAAAAGGTGATAGCCGAATTACTCCTTTTGGCGCGTTTTTAAGAAAAACATCTTTAGATGAATTACCGCAGTTTTTTAATTCACTGTCTGGCACTATGTCAATAGTCGGTCCACGTCCACATGCTGTAGCTCACAATGAAGAGTATCGCATGCAGATTCAAGGTTATATGCTGCGACATAAAGTAAAGCCCGGCATTACCGGTTTAGCACAAATAAATGGTTTTCGTGGCGAAACGGATACGTTGGATAAAATGGAAGGCCGAGTGCGCTATGATTTGCAATATATTCAAACATGGTCATTGTTGTTGGACTTGAAAATTATTTTCCTAACCATTTTTAAAGGCTTTAACCATAAAAATGCTTATTGATAATGCATTGAAAAAATAAGAGTTTTTTTTTAAAATCAGAGTCTGTATCATTAGCAAAGTTTTACGAAATGTGATGAACCCCACAAAATTGGTTCATTAGTACCAAAGTACAATGTACTCATTTATTTGAGGCAGGTATCTTGGTCACCGTCGGTTTGAGAGATGTTTCTGAGCAGGCGTTAACGTAAGTAGGTTATTACTATGTTGGTAATAACTTTAATTGTGAAAAGCCAAACTTGTCGTGAGGCAGGGTCGGAAAGCCACAGGTCTTTAAATTGATGGATAAATTAAAGATGGCTGGGTTGCATTGCTTAATAATTAATGTAAGGAAATTAAAAATGAAAAAAGCGATGCTATTTATTATAGCTTTAATGTTCTCGGTAAGTGCTAGTGCTGCTAGTTTGAACCTTTCAACTTTTGAACAAGATATTGATACTAATGCGACTAATAACGCTTTGTATGACAATACAAGCCAAGCAGTTTCATTCAACACTGTTGATAGTGCTGGTAGCTTCACATTAGGTCATCATCTTGTTTCTGCGGAAGACGTTACAGTAAATGTTGAATGGACATTTAACCAACAAACGAACTTTTTATCAGGTGATATTACAAAAGGTGGCAGTCTGATTTTTGTTCAATCTGTAACAGGAGCTGGTTATAGTTTTGTTATGTCATTGCTTGCAGGCGTAGATTACTATTTTGATGTTACAGGTATTTCTGGTGGTAACCCACTAACTGCTACATTGACTGTTTCTGCAGTACCAGTACCTGCTGCATTGTTCTTGTTTGCACCAGCATTATTAGGTTTCTTAGGTTTACGTCGCAAATCAGCTTCTGCTGTAGCAGCATAAATGTTAGAAATTTAAATTAACATTAATGTTAGTTTAAGAAAAAGGGAGCTTCGGCTCCCTTTTTTTTAATTAAATCAGGTATGATAGAGCAGTTTTTTCATGTGAATACTTAAGGAACAAGATAATATGAATTTCCAAAGACTACTTGTAGTAGTTCTACTATCGTTTTTTGCTTTAAGTGCTAATGCTGTCGAGCGTTACTTATTAAATGCTGGTGATCAGTTAGATATATCAGTATGGAATGAAGAGGCTCTACAAAAACAAGTTATTGTTTTGCCTGACGGTATGATTTCTTTTCCTTTAGCAGGAGAATTAGACGCCCAAGGAAAAACCGTTTCAGAATTACAAGCAGCATTGAAACGGAATTTAACAGAATATTTAGCCGACCCAGTGGTGACTGTTTCTGTCACAAGTGTGAGCGGTAATACCATTACATATATTAGGTAAAGTCACCAACCCAGGTATTTTTGTGATGAACCAGCCAATTGATGCTGTACAAGCGTTAAGTTTAGCTGGTGGCCTGTCTCCATACGCGAAAGAAAATAACATTATCGTGTTACGCAGAACCGGCGAAAATCAACAAGTACTACCTGTACATTTTGCATCAATAAAAAAAGGCCAAGAGCTAGCAACAAATATTATGCTTGAAAGCGGCGATGTTATCGTAATCCCATAAATGTATAGATATGAAATTAAATCAAAAATTAATTGCTTTATTTGTAAGTAGTTTGCTGTCATTTTCTGTTCCGGCTGCAGAATGGGTATTAACAGCAGATGTCAATCCGTCAGTAGAGTATAACGATAATGTATTTATGAGTGAAGATGAACAAAGTAGTGTTCATTACGTTATTTCGCCAACTGTTTCTATAAGTCATGCTCTTGATAATATGGCTTCATCATTAGACTTTGGCTATAAAATTGATCGTTATATTTCTCTTTCTGACTTAGATACTGAAAATCCGTTTATTCAATTTAGGACTAATTTCCAAACCGAGAGAAGTGCTTGGGGGCTAGATACTAGTTATACGGAAGACAGTACTCGAACCGATGCTGCAGATGATACCGGTGACTTCACTACACAATCAATTGTGACCACAAAGTATATTTCACCATCGTATAGTCACCAGCTTACTGAACGAGATAGTATTTCTATTAGTGCAAGTTATTCAGAAAGACAGTATTCAACCACTGATTATAGTGATAATGAAACTAAGTCGTTAACTACAGCTTGGCAACATCAATATACAGAACGCTGGAATGGTGGTGTATCTGTTTCAGTATCAAACTATAAATCTGCAGGAATAAATGATTCATCTGAAAATGATAATTACAATCTTTCATTAACTTCAGCTTACGAATTATCAGAGCTTTGGAACTTAAGTGGTCAAATCGGTGTGCGCCAGTTAAAAAGTGAGCAGTTGGATCGTTTTGGAAATACAGAAAAAAACACCAACTCAGGCTCTTCTTTTAATTTAACCGCTAATAAAAGAACAGAGCTAGATAGTCTCACGATAGGTATATCTCGTTCGTTATCACCATCAAGTACTGGTGAAGTGAATGAGCAACAAGGAATAAACCTTAACTGGTCACGAGAATTAAGTGAAACGTTAACAGCGAGTTTAAGTACGCGTTATCAAGAAACAACATCTGCATCAGATGATGGTGATGAAAAACGGGAAAATATTAATTTTTCACCATCGATTAGGTGGCAGTTTGAACGTAACTTAGGATTAAACTTTAGCTATAACTATCGTCAACAAAAAAGAGCAGATGAAGAAGATGTAGATAGTAACGCGGTAATGCTAACTTTGAATTATGATTGGGATGGCCTACGCGCCTCGCGATAATCGATAGAGAATAAAATGGAAGAAGAAGTAAAAGGCATTGGTGATTATTTAGACATAATCAAACGACACAAGTATTTAGTTATTATACCGGCATTAATATTGATAGCGATAAGTGCTGCTGTCGCTTATATGTTGCCAGCAACCTATAAATCAGAAGGTTTAATCTTAATTGAAGCACAAGAAATTCCTCATGATTTAGTCAAATCGACAGTAACTAGCTACGCTGATCAACGTATAGAAATCATCAAACAACGGATCATGACAACAGCTAATGTTATGGAGATCGTTAATAAATATAGTTTATATCCGGAAATGCGAAAAAATTCACCGGCATCAGTCCTAGTTACTACTTTTCGTGAAAATATGGCCGTTGAGATGGTTGAGGCAAACGTTACTGATCCACGAAGTGGTAGAGCAAAACGGGCTAGTATTGCTTTCAATGTGTCATTTATGGATAAGTCGCCACAGCTGGCACAAAAAGTAGCGAGCGAACTGGTTACGAAGTTCCTAACTGAAAATGTACGAACACGTACTGAAAGAGCGGCGGACACTCAAAGTTTCTTAGAAAAAGAAGCAACAAAATTTCAACGTAAAATACAGCTATTGGAAAAGAAAATTGCTGAGTTCAAGGATGAATATAGTGATAGTTTGCCTGAATTATTACAGTACAATTTATCGACAGTAGAGCGCTTACAAGATGAGCTGGCTGCCAATCAAAATCAAATTATAGTATTAACCGATCAAATTATGACAATGACTTTGGAACAGTCTAATTTACAAACCTATTTGGCAACATCACAAACATCAGCAGATGGACAACAGGCGTCATCATCAGAGATGGAGTTAACCCAGGCCAGGGCAGATTTCAGTCGACTTAAGGCTAAATACTCTGCAAATCATCCTGACGTGATGCAGATGAAGAGACAAATTAATAGTCTAGAGTTAGAATTGGGAATTGAAAGTCCTAATAGTGACATGGCTGAGCAAGAATTAGAGCAAGCACGTACAGCCCTAAAAGAATTAAAGCAAAGGTATTCAATAAGTCATCCTGATGTGAAAGTTGCAATGACTAATATTAAGCTATTGCAGGAGAAAGTAGCTAGTCAAGCTACATCAAGTGCGAAAGCTGAACAAACAAATAAAAGCGTAACTAAAAAGCAATTAAATCCGATTTATTTGCAACTTAGTTCAAAAGTTGACTCATCCGAACGTGAAATACTGCGTTTAAGAAATAGACAAGGTGAGGTTCGAAATAAACTAGCTGCTTTTGAACAGAGAGTTGTCAAAACTCACCAAGTAGAAAGAGCCCATGATGATTTGATTCGTGATCATGACAATCATTTGGCGAAATATAAAGAACTTAGGGCGAAACAGTTAGAAGCGGAGTTGGCGCAAAACTTAGAGTCTGAAAATAAAGGTGAAAGCTTTACTTTAATAGAGCCGCCATTAGTACCGAGTAAAGCTGAAAAGCCGAACAGACCAAAAATATTAGCAATGGGTGTTGTCGTGTCGATCGGTACAGGATTAGGCTTAGCCTTATTAGTTGAAATGATGTTTGGCGGTGTACGTGGCTATACTCAAATTACTCGTGTAGTAGGTCATGCACCGCTAGTTGTTTTACCAATGATTACGACGGAGCAGGATATACAAAATAAGAAAAAAAGTAGAAATCGAATCCTATTTTCAATATTTGTTTTAATTTTAATAAGTATTGCTGGTTTTCATTTTTTTGTTATGAACCTTGAAATCCTATGGTTCAAAGTGCTACGTAAAGTAAGTTTGTTGTAACTGGATATCTGGAATTGAAAAATGGATAGAATTCAAAGGGCCTTAGATAAGGCAAAAGAAAAACATAGCACTAACCAGCTTACTTCTAAGAAAACTGCCGTAACTACAGAGGCTAAGACTACGACTGTTGATGACCCATTGCAGTCACCAATTGATGCTATTTCCTACACGCATACCAAAGTGGTTGACTTATCTCGAGAACAACTAGAGAGTCAACGTGTAATCGCTGGAATGTATAACAACCCACAATCAGCTGTGTTTAGAATGTTGCGTACGCAGGTTCTAAAAAAAATGCGAGATAATGATTGGCAGACATTAGCAATCACATCTCCTACAGCAGGCGAGGGTAAGTCATTAGTAGCATCAAACTTAGCTGTTGCTATAGCTATGGAACTGAATCAAACCGTACTATTGGTAGATATGGATTTACGTAATCCAACTCTCAATAAATACTTTAGCTTGAAGTCAGAAGTTGGGTTAAAAGATTACCTTGAACGTGATTTAAATCTGCAAGATGTTTTAATTAATCCAGGAATTAAAAGAATGGTTATTCTTCCTGGTGTTGGCCGAGCTGAAGATTCGGCAGAATTACTGTCGAGCCCTAAAATGGCAAGTTTGGTCAGTGACTTAAAAGAGCAATATGATTCACGGATGATCATTTTTGATGTGCCACCTATTTTACAAACGGATGATGTCTTATTGGCAGCAAACTATTTCGATGCAACTTTATTAGTATTGGAAGATGGTAAAAATAAAGAAGCTGAAATATCTAAATCACTACAATTACTGGATGGACATAACCTGATAGGGACTGTTTTGAATAAGTCTCAAAAGCCCCCAATGCATCAAAACTATTAAGATTTAATTATGTATACCGAACATTTTGGACTACAACATAAGCCATTTAACTTGGTGCCTGATCCTGCATTTTTATACCTGAGCCCGAATCATAGAAAAGCACTCACCATGCTTGAGTATGGATTAATGAGTCATGCGGGTTTTACAGTTGTCACAGGAGAGATAGGCGCCGGTAAGACGACCTTAATACGTAGCTTATTAAAAAAAATTGATGAAGATTGTGTTGTTGGTCTGATTAACAATACCCATGAATCTTTTGGCGATTTAATGACCTGGGTTTTAGATACCTTAGAAATAGAATCTAGTTCCACCGATAATGCAGGTCGCTACCGTGATTATATTAATTTTGTCATTGAGCAACATGCTCAAGGAAAGCGAGTTGTATTGATTGTTGATGAAGCACAAAACCTCTCAATAAAATCGTTAGAAGAATTGCGTTTATTATCAAATGTAAATATTGATTCTGATATTTTTTTGCAGATAATATTAACTGGTCAACCTGAGTTAATTGATAAATTAAATAAACCAGAGTTAGAACAGTTTGCTCAACGCATAGGTGTTGAATTTCACCTCAAAGCACTGGATTTTCAGCAAACGCAAAAATATATTGAACACCGATTGAAAATGGCTGGAGCACCAAGGAAAATTTTTAGTTACAAAGCCTGTGCAATCATATTTTGTTATAGCGAAGGTGTACCAAGGAAAATTAATAATTTATGTGATTTTGCTTTGGTCTATGCTTTTTCGGAAGACAAAAAAACGGTTCAAGTGAAAACAGTACTAGAGATGATGAAAGAGAAGCAGTCATCAAGGATTATCAAGCCCTCTGGTAAGGACAGTGACGAAGTTGGAAAAATAAAACAATGGCTTTCCGAAAAACATCAAATTTTCCTTTAATTATGTGAAGTAGATATCAAACAAATAAGTAATTGTCGGTATACTTTGAAATGCCGTACTGGCTTGGGCCGTTTAAATAAAATCACACAATCTATATGCATTGAAGTAGGAGCTAAACTATGAGGTATCTACATATATTCTTGATGTCTTTTCTTTTGATATACGCAAATCTTGCTATATCAGCTGAAAACTCTAGAAAAGTGTTGAAAACACAAGAGGGAAATACGACTTCCTATTCTTGGGCTCCGCCACAAGTAGATGAAAGTGTAATAGGTAATGATTCTGAGGTAATTAACCTAATCACTGACCCGACGGTAGCACCCACTAGTCACGACAGAGTTTTAACAGACTCAAGCCCAACAGGTTCAAGCCCAACAGGTTCAAGCCCAACAGGTTCAAGCTCATCAGGTTCAAGCCCAACAGGTTCAAGCCCAACAGGTTCAAGCCCAACAGGTTCAAGCTCATCAGGTTCAAGCTCAACAGGTTCAAGCTCAACAGGTTCAAGCTCAACAGGTTCAAGCTCAACAGGTTCAAGCTCAACAGGT
>MAAI01000005.1:0-35704 GCA_002163115.1 Methylophaga sp. 41_12_T18
CACATCATCTTCCATTCCAGCGAAACCATTTAAACCTGATGCATATATAACGTCGAAGTCTAACTGCTCATCGGTTGCATCAAGGTTAGCGAATAAATCAAAAGTCTGATCAAGTACCCAACCAGGACGAGCACTTGGTTTATCAATTTTATTGATAACAACGATTGGCTTTAAACCTAAAGCTAATGCTTTTTGTGTTACAAAACGCGTTTGCGGCATAGGACCTTCAGAAGAATCCACTAGCAACAATACTGAATCCACCATAGATAACACACGTTCAACCTCACCACCAAAATCGGCATGGCCTGGAGTATCAACGATATTGATATGGTAATCATTCCATCTTACTGCCGTATTTTTGGACAAAATCGTGATGCCACGTTCTTTTTCAAGATCATTAGAATCCATTACACGTTCTTGCAGCTCTTCATGCTCACTGAATGTGCCGGATTGACGTAATAATTGGTCAACCAAAGTTGTTTTACCATGATCGACGTGAGCGATAATGGCAATATTTCGTAATTTACTGATTTCTCTAGTCATGTTTACTTTCTTCTTTGTCTGTTGCTAATGTGAATATAAATTCATAAACACACTAAGAATGCCCTTAGGCGCTATTTTTTTAACTCATCTGTTAAATGTGGAGCAATGCTATCTATCATTTTTTTATGTAAATTTAAATTCGCAACAACAACATTACCGCTATTAATGTAATTATCACCTCCAACAAAATCACTGACGACACCGCCCGCTTCTTCAATCAATAATACGCCTGCAGCTAAATCCCACTTTTTCAAACCAATTTCCCAATAACCATCAAGACGGCCTGCCGCAACATAAGCTAAATCTAGCGCTGCTGAACCGGTACGACGCACATCGGCAACTTGGGTAAACAAGCTATTAAATGTAGCTAAGAATGCAGGTAAGTGTTGCGGGTTTCTAAAAGGAAAACCTGTAGCTAATAAGCCATCGGTTAATTCTTTACGTTTTGCTACACGAAGTCGGCGATCGTTAAGCTGGGCACCATCACCACGACTGGCGGTAAATAACTCTTCACGTAACGGGTCATAAATAACCCCATGCTCAATTTTGCCACGAACCATTACTGCAATCGACACACAGTAATGTGGAAATCCATGTAAAAAGTTGGTGGTGCCATCGAGCGGGTCAATGATCCAAACAGTATCATTATCCCCACTGCGGCCCGACTCTTCAGCCAAGATAGCATGGTCAGGATAGGCTTTTTTAATGACACTGATAATTTCGTTTTCTGCTAGTCGGTCCACATCAGAAACAAAGTCATTGCGCCCCTTTGTGGTCACTTCTAGATGTTCAACATGTTGCAAAGAACGAATAATAATGTTGCCCGCGTTACGCGCGGCCCGAACGGCTATATTCAGCAATGGGTGCATAGACAAATTTTTCCAGAGCAAGTAAAACAGAACTTAAATATACTGTTCTACCGTTAATGTTGGTGATGAAAAAATCATCACTACGACTTTAATCGCACAATTATACCAACTAATTGCATGAATTAGCAGTTCAAGATTTGCTTTGTTGGACAGCTTATTTATTTCCTGATAGCCTCAGCATGTATATTGCCTTTAGCAATGTCATAAAACCGCTAAATTATATTTATCACTCAGGAGAAATTGATGAAATCATTAACTAAACTAGGCGCTGTTATTTTACCATTAGTTTTATTAACAGCTTGTGCTAACACTGCAGAAATGGATGCTCTTAAAGCTTCAGTTGAAGCGGCACAATCTTCTGCTGATGCAGCTTTATCTTCTGCTCGCAACGCACAAAGTACAGCTGATACAGCTACACGTACAGCAAACGATGCTGAAACTGCGGCTCGCTCAGCTCAAGAATCTGCTGATAGTGCACAGAGTTCAGTTGATGAATGCTGCGCAAAAATCGATCGTATGTTCGAAAAAGCGATGAGCAAGTAAAACTTTCATCCTTAAAAAGGCCGGGATTCTATCCCGGCTTTTTTATGCCTGAAATATAGTATTACAGCCTTAGTTATAAAACATCACTCGATACATTAACAGTCCACACTGGCATATTAGTGAGTCGATTTACTTCACGTGCCATCTGTTCCGCTTGTTGTTCATTTTCAAACGGCCCCACTAATACCTCGCCCAAAGCACCGCCTTGTATCGGCCAAAAATAATCACCCGAATTTAAGGTCGTCAGAGCTTGAGTCATTTTATTTTTTGCATCTTGATTTACACCACCGTGTATAAACCAAACATCTTCAACAATATTAGTATGCTGTTGATTCACCATCTTCACCACTCCTTGATGTTGGCGTACAACATGTTCTGCAAATGGCCAGTCATCATCGGATAGCACACTATCTTGAGCATTTAAGATAGCTTTAACCATCGGTGTCATATTATTGCCATGTCTGACATCAATATCACTTTGTGTTTCATGTGCTTCTAGATATAAAGCATCTTTATATAATGCCGCTTTATACGGTTGATACAAAATTTCGACAGGGGTATTTACCGGCACGATACTGAAAAGGTGCTCAATATCTTCTGGGAATAAACGTATACAACCATGACTCACTCGTAAGCCCACGCCATAGGGACGATTTGTACCATGCAATAAATAGCCCGGCATCGCTAAACGCATCGCATAAGCACCCAATGGATTATCAGGCCCAGCAGGCACTACTTTAGGCAGAGGATCACCTTTTTCGATATGCTCGGCATGTATCGAAGCCGGCGGAGTCCAAGTTGGATCTTTCTTTTTCTGAATAATGCGTGTTTTGCCTAATGGGGTTGTCCAGCCTTCACGACCGACACCAATAGGATGGGTTATTACTTGCTGACGTTGATTGTTTTTCTTTGCTGGAAAATAGTACAACCGCATTTCAGCTAAATTTACCACTATGCCTTTGTGAGGTGCATCAGGCAGTATAAATTGGTTAGGTACTAACACCCTTTTACCCGCGCCAGGTAACCAAGGATCTATATCTGGATTAGCATTAACTATTTCGCTATAACCAAGATCAAAACGACGAGCGATATCAAGTAAGGTATCTTCTTCATGGCTATATACAATCAGATTGTGGCCAACTACCCGACTATTTTCATCAGGCAAGTCAAAGGTCGTTGCATCAGCTGATGTCGTTATCAATAAGCTGGCAAATAAAAAAACAATACGAAACATGTTTTAGTTTGATCCTAAAATACTAATGAGAAAATCATTGTACATTAGATTCAGCATATCGATGACGCGTTAATAAATTGTATTAATTAGCTGAAAAATTCAACATCGGTCTTTACCTATAACTAACAGCTAGCGTAATCTACCCCCATGAAAAAATATTACTTACCTTTAATTTTTGGCCTGTCTACTTTATCTGGTTGCTCATACTTCGAAACTCAAGAAGTTGAAGCGGAAGATTCGTGGACAGTGGAACGTATCTACTCAGAAGCAAAAGCAGCACTCAGTACCGCTGATTATCATACGGCCTTGCAATACTACTCCCAATTAGAAGCGCGCTTTCCATTTGGTGATTATGCCCAACAGGCATTACTTGAATCAGCCTATGCTTATTATAAGGATGATGAACCAGAAACCGCACTCGCCACTATTGATCGTTTTATGCGCGTCTACCCGCTGAACCCAAATATGGACTACGCCATCTATTTACGCGGTTTAATTAATTTTAATCGCGATATTGGACTGGTTGAAAAATATATTCCGCGTGATGAATCACAGCGTGATCCAGGATCAGCACGTTATGCTTTGACAGATTTCACAAACTTAGTGAACCGATATCCAACAAGTAACTATAGTGAAGATGCTGCTCAGCGCATCGTTTACCTGCGTAATCGCTTAGCTCAGCATGAAGTTAATGTTGCTCATTATTATATGCGCCGAGGGGCTTATCTCGCAGCTGCTAACCGGGGAAAATATGTCATTGAAAACTACCCCCGTACTCCAGCCATGCCAGAAGCTTTATTGATGATGGCCAAAGCTTATAAAGTACTTGAACTTAATGAATTATCAGTCGATGCACTTCGGGTATTGGAGCTCAACTACCCAGGTCATCCCGGTGTCGCTGCAGTGCGCCAAACACAGTTAAAATAAGACTTTGACACTCGGGAATACTATTATTGCCGAGTGTCGTTACTTAAACTGCCGCTTCGCCTTCTTCACCAGTACGAATACGAACGATGCGCTCAACCGGCAAAACAAAGACTTTTCCATCTCCAATCCGTCCAGTATAAGCAGACTTAGTAATGGCTTCGATACAGGCCTCCACCTCAGTTTCGGCCAATACAATTTCTAGTTTTACCTTCGGTAAAAAATCGACAACATACTCAGCACCACGATACAGTTCAGTATGGCCTTTTTGGCGGCCAAAGCCTTTTACTTCAGAAATGGTCATACCCGTAACACCGATCTCTGATAATGCTTCACGAACATCATCCAACTTAAACGGTTTAATAATCGCTTCAATTTTTTTCATCGTGACTTCCTACTCTATTATTGAACTTACTTTATACCCTGATGTTATCGGATATCGTCTATCTCTGCCAAATGCACGATTAGTGATTCGAATACCAGGTGGCGCTTGTCGACGTTTATACTCATTACGATCCACCATTTTAATCACCCGTTCAACCATATCAGCATCATGGCCAGTTGCTGCTATATCTTCAAAACAAAGGTCTTGTGCAATATAACATTCTAATATCGCATCTAAAGTTTCATAGTCTGGCAAACTGTCTTGATCAAATTGATCTTCAGCTAATTCGGCAGAAGGCGCTCGAGTGATAATCCGAGAAGGAATAATATCAGATAGCGTATTCCGATAATGACACAGCCGGTAAACCAATGTTTTATATACATCTTTCAACGGTGAATAACCGCCGGCCATATCACCATACAGCGTAGAATAACCAACAGCCATCTCACTTTTATTACCCGTTGATAACACCATTGCGCCGGTTTTATTCGAGATTGCCATCAGTAATACGCCGCGGCAACGCGCTTGAATATTTTCCTCGGTCGTATCAACTGCTAAGCCAGAAAAAGAGTCAGCCAATGTATCTAAGAATTGATTAAATATCGGCTCTATTTCTAAGGTACTGTGGTCGACAGCAAGTCTTTCCGCCATCTCACTCGCATCATCGAGACTCATTTGCGCGGTATAACGCGATGGCATCATCACTGTTTTAACGCGATCAGCACCGATAGCATCAACCGCTAAAGCTAAGGTCAACGCAGAATCTACGCCACCCGATAAGCCAATAACAACACTTGGGAAATTATTTTTTTCAATATAGTCTCGCAAGCCGTTTACTAAGGCTTTATAAACCATTGCCACATCATGTTCTTTTGCTGCAAGTTCACCCGATAGCACAACTTGACCTGCAGCCTGCTTCATTATTGATAGCGGATATAAACCTTGTTCAAATGCCGGAGCACGAGCAACAGGCTCTCCTTTAGATGACAACGCAAATGATGAGCCATCAAATACCAACTCATCTTGGCCACCCACTAAATTAACGTAAACAATCGGCAAGCCCGTTTCTATTGCACGCTGCTTAACTTCCGCTTCACGTAACTGCCACTTACCTTGCTTAAATGGTGAGGCATTTAAATTTAAAATAACCTCAGCGCCCGCATCGGCTGCCTGCGCAGCAGGTTCGTTGAACCAAATATCTTCACAAATGGTAATGCCGAATTTAATTCCCTTATATTCAACTACACAGGGAGCATGGCCTTCTACAAAATAACGCTTTTCATCAAACACGCTGTAATTTGGCAGCCGCTGCTTGTAATAGGTTGCTAAACATTTACCATCCGCAATCAATGAAGCCGCATTGTATAAATCATGTCGAGCTTCACCATCAGGATGGCCAATAAGAACAGCAATACCATGCAATTGCTTTTTTAATGCTGCTAGGCCTTGATTAACCCGCTTCATCAAACCGGGTCGCAATAATAAATCTTCCGGTGGGTAGCCGGTCAAAGTTAGCTCAGGAAAAACCACTAAGTCAGCACTTAATTCATCACGAGCTTGATTCGCTGCAGTAATAATTTGCTTAATATTACCGGCAACATCACCGACTACAGGGTTGATTTGCCCCATTACCAGGCAAAGGTTTTGTGCCATTAATTACTGTCCCATCACTGCCAAAAGTCGCTCACCCATTTCTGCTGGTGAGCGAACAATATGGACTCCTGCCGCAGAGAGTGCTGCTAATTTAGCTTCTGCCGTGCCTTTACCACCACTGATAATAGCCCCTGCATGGCCCATACGCTTGCCTTCCGGTGCTGTTAGGCCTGCTATATAAGCAACAACCGGCTTCGTTACATGCTGCTGAATATAGTCAGCAGCTTCTTCTTCAGCTTGGCCACCAATCTCACCAACCATAATGATGCCCTGCGTTTGCGGATCGGCCTCAAACAACGCTAAACAATCAATAAAGTTCATACCATGAATCGGATCACCACCAATACCCACACAAGTGCTCTGCCCTAGACCATTTTGGGTAGTTTGATGTACCGCTTCATAGGTTAGTGTGCCTGAACGAGAAACTATGCCCACTTTGCCTGCTAAGTGAATTGAACCAGGCATAATGCCCATTTTACATGCATCTGGTGTGATAAGGCCTGGGCAATTAGGACCAATCAACAGCGTATCAGTGCCTTTCAATGCATGTTTTACTCGCAGCATATCTTGCACAGGAATACCTTCGGTAATACAGGTAATAATCTTAATGCCGGCATCCGCTGCTTCTAAAATAGCATCGGCAGCAAATGCTGCTGGCACATAAATCATGCTGGCATCAGCGCCTGTTTGCTCAACAGCATCATGAACAGTATTAAATACCGGGCGTTCTAAGTGTATTTGACCACCTTTACCTGGGGTGACACCACCAACAAATTGCGTACCATAAGCAATCGCTTGTTCTGAATGAAAGGTACCTTGTTTGCCAGTGAAACCTTGGCAAATCACTTTAGTTGCTTTATTAACTAAAATACTCATGTTTACACCTCTTGTGCAGCAATCACTGCTTGCTTGGCTGCATCGGTTAAGTCTTGTGCCACACGAATATTCATGCCACTAGCTGCTAATAATTCACGGCCTAATTCTGCATTAGTGCCTTCAAGTCGGACAATAACAGGTAAAGGCATGCCCACCTCTTTTGCTGCTTGAATAATACCTTCAGCAATCAGGTCACAACGTACTATGCCACCAAAAATGTTCACCAAGATGGATTTCACTTTTTTCTCAGACAAAATCAACTTAAATGCTTCTGCAACTCGATCCGCGGTAGTACCGCCACCTACATCTAAGAAGTTTGCCGGTTGGCCCCCCTCTTTTTGAATTAAATCCATGGTTGCCATCGCTAAACCTGCACCGTTAACCATGCAAGCGACATCACCATCTAAAGCGATATAATTTAATCCGTATTGCTTAGCGACAACCTCAGCTTCATCTTCTTGAGTTGGGTCAAACATGGCTGCTAGTTCAGCATGTCTAAATACACCGTTTTCATCAAGGTTCAACTTAGCATCGACAGCCAGTAGTTCATTTTGACCGGTAACCACCAACGGATTTATTTCAACTAAATTGACATCGTTTTCGATAAACAATTGATATAAACCCTGCATTACAGTCCGTAACTGTTTAAACGCATCACCAGTTAAGTTTAGGAAGAAACCGGCACAACGGCACTGGTAATCTTGCAAGCCCACTACAGGATCAACGTATAGATTTAAAATGGCATCCGGATCTTCTTCAGCAACAGCTTCAATATCCATACCACCTTGAGCTGAAATCATAAATACGATTTGCTCGGTAACACGATCTACCAGCACTGCAACATACAATTCACGATCGATGTCTGATGGCTTTTCAATCAAAACTTGATTAATAGGCAAGCCTTCAGCTGTAGTTTGATGAGTTACCAGGTGTTTACCTAATAACTCATAAGTCAGCTCTTCTACCTCATCTAAGGAGTCAACTAACTTCACACCGCCCGCTTTACCACGTCCACCAGCGTGCACTTGCGCCTTCACTACCCAACGTTCGCCAGCTAACTGCTGCGCTACTTGACGTGCTTGCGAACCACTCGTAACCGACTGTCCCTCGGGAGTTGAAATGCCATAGCGGTTAAACAACTGTTTTGCCTGAAATTCATGCAGATTCATTTTATCAGTTTGCCTTCATCATAATTTTTGAGCATATCTATACTATTATTAATATGCGTAACCCGGTATTTTCTCGCAATATGCAGATAATTACCATCCTAGCCATGATATAGTGCAGCAAAAATGAACAATTCGAGCATTGCCATGTTATCGCTTTACCCTGAAATCGAACCCTACGCCACGCATAATTTCAAAATGGAGCCGCTCAGTAACGGCAATAACCATACGGTATACGTTGAAGAATGCGGTAATCCTACAGGCATACCGGTGGTATTTTTGCATGGTGGTCCCGGCTCAGGTTGCCGGCCCCAACACCGCCGTTATTTCGACCCAGAGCAGTATCGAATTATTTTGTTTGATCAACGTGGTTGTGGCCGTTCACTACCCAGCGGCGAATTAGAAAATAATTCCAGTGAATTTCTTATCAATGATATGGAAACGATTCGCCAAACACTTAATGTTGAACAGTGGCTTATTTTTGGCGGTTCATGGGGAGCAACATTAGGTCTGCTTTATGCTCAAACTTATCCAGAACGAGTTTCAGCGATGCTGCTACGTGGTGTTTTTCTCGGCAGAGAACAAGATATTAATTGGGTATATGCCGAAGGCGGAGCCTCCAATCTTTTTCCTGAAGCATGGCATGACCTAGTTAAAAACCTGCCTACATCTGAACATAAAACACCTTTAAAAGCCTACTACGAACAATTAACACATCAAGATGAAACCCGCCAGATAGCGGCGGCGATGACACTCGATGCTTGGGAAAGTACGATCGTCACCATGCGCGATCACCATTACCAAGCAGAGCCTACTGATGAAGTTGGACCATTGGCACATTCACGCATTCAATTACATTATGCGTTAAACCACTGCTTTATCGATGCATCACCGATCCTCGACAATATTAACCGACTTCGCCATATTCCTTGTCAAATTGTTCAAGGTCGCTACGATATCGTCTGTCCAGTCCAACAATCATGGCAATTACATCAGGCATGGCCAGAATCCAAACTTAATATTGTGCCATTAGCGGGCCATGCAGCTGGAGAAGCGGCGTTAATTGATGCTCTCGTCAATGCCACAGATGATTTTGCCCTCGACTTGTCATGATCGGCTTATTGCAACGAGTACTACAGGCTCGTGTTCATGTAGACGATAATCAAATTGCGCATATTAATCAGGGTTTATTAGTATTAATTGGCGTGGAGAAAGGCGATAGCAGACAACAAGCAGATCGCTTACTGTCACGCTTATTAGCTTATCGTGTCTTTAGTGATGACAATGACAAAATGAACCTATCTGTGCGAGATATCAATGGCGGTTTATTACTGGTTCCACAATTTACATTAGCAGCAAATACTCAAAAAGGTTTGCGTCCTAGCTTTACACCTGCAGCAGCTCCTGAGCTCGGTGAAGAATTATTCGATTACTTGCTTAATAATGCACAGCAGCAGCACGCCAAAGTTGCTAGCGGCCAATTTGGCGCTAATATGCAAGTATCATTGACCAATGATGGCCCGGTCACTTTTTGGCTACAAGTAACACCAGATACAATTTAAGGTACCAACAATGCGCAATTTTTTAATCGGTTTAATACTTTTTGTCGTCGGCATTGCAGCTTTAATGCTTATTCCATCCAAACAAGCAGCGGCTCCTATGCCTTGGGATGTCACTATCATGGCTGATGGGAATAGCCGTGTTTTTGATATTCACTTGGGCACAACAACATTTAAACAAGCTCAACAAGCATTCAATATCTACGCAAAAACAGCAATTTTTAGCCAAGAAAACCAAGCCGCCAGCGTTGAAGCTTACTTTGATAGCATTAACTTAGGCGGTTTATCAGCAAAGGTAGTGCTGAACTTAAGCGTTGCCGATGACGCCATTCCTGCTATGCAGGATCATGCAACTGAAGCGAAACTCCAGCCTAGTGGTGCCCGTCGTTATATGTTGCATAGCGATGATCAAGCTCAGCTATTAGATGCTCCAATCAACACTATCACCTACATTCCATCGGTTAAATTAAATGAAGACATGCTTATAAATAGGTTTGGGGTAGCTGAGAAAGTAGAACAAGCCACTAATCAGCCCAATACTATTATTTGGCACTACCCAAAAATTGGCTTATCAATTCGCTTAAGCCCAGAAGATAAAACAGTTCTCGAATACAGCACTATCAATTAAAGGATTTAAACGTCTATTTCTGCTGTATTGATATATTCAATTAACTCTTCTAAACATACAGGCTTACTGAAGTAATAACCTTGTACCCGTTGACAACCATGCTCTTGTAAAAATGCTAGTTGCGCAGAAGTCTCTACACCTTCAGCAACCACATCCAGTTGCAGTCGCTTAGACATAGCCAGAATAGCATCAACTATAGCGGCATCATCGGCATCTTCAGTCACATCGTTAACAAATGAACGATCAATTTTTAACACATCCAGTGGGAATTGTTTTAGATACGATAACGACGAATAACCGGTACCAAAGTCATCAATTGCTAAAGTAATGCCTAATTCAGATAGCTCTCGTAAACTAGTTATTGCTAAACCACTATCTTCCATCAAAATGCTTTCAGTAATCTCTAGCTCTAAATTACTTGCTGGCATCCCTAGATCAATTAATAACTGCCTTACAAATGAGGGCAATTGCCCTCCTCTAAATTGACGACCAGATAAATTTACCGCCATTAAAAAGTTTTCATCTACCAGATCTTTTATCTGCAAATAGGCTTGGCAAGCTCGTTTTAATACTTGCTCACCGACAGTACCAATCAAGCCTGTATCTTCCAGAATAGGAATAAATTGTACCGGCGAAACCTGACCCCAAGGTTCACTATGCCAGCGTAACAAGGCTTCAGCACCAATGATCTTACCTGTTTTCAATTCAATTTGAGGTTGAAAATGTAGGACAAACTCATCATTTTCTACCGCTCTACGTAAGCTAGTTTCCATAGCCAAGCGCTTATCAGCTTGCGCATTCATCTCGGCAGAATAGAACTGAAAATTATTCCGGCCATGTTTTTTAGCGTGATACATCGCAGCATCAGCATTTCGTAACAAAATATCTACATCGCGACCATCAGATGGATAAAGGCTAATGCCAATGCTTGGACTAATATTGACTTCAGTGGTATCTAATAAATAGGATTGAGAGATTGCCGCTAAGATTTTCTCAGCAACCTTAGCTACATATTTTGCTGAGCGCACTTCTTCTAAAATCACCGTAAACTCATCACCGCCTAATCGTGCAACGGTATCCCCCTCACGTACACATGACTTCAGTCTATTAGCGACTTCGCATAATAAAATATCACCCGCTTTATGACCCAGTGAGTCGTTAATGTTTTTAAAATGATCTAAATCGAGGAAAAAAACAGCTAATGTCCCTGAACTCCGCTGAATTTTATGTAAGGCATGCTCTAAACGATCGTTAAATACAGTACGATTCGGCAAGCCAGTCAAACTATCGAAATTAGCTAATTTTCTTAACCGAATCTCACTTTCTCGTTGGCTGGTGACATCTTCAAATAACCAGATTGTGCCATCCTGAGGATGAGTAGGATCAATCGCTTTAGTTGATAACGCACACCAAAACGTTTCACCATTTTGACGAACTAGCTCCACCTGTCCTTCAAAGTTCTCACCTTGCTCAAGGACTGAATAAGCTTGTTCTCGTAATTGATTATATGCTTCATCTGAAGGATATAAACAGCGCGTGCTTTGACCAGCTATTTCTTCCCGGTTACATGCAAACAGCTCTTCAAATTTATGATTAACACGTTGTAAATTTCTATTTTTAATAAAGGCAATGCCCACCATCGCATTTTCTAGAATCGTATCTAATTCAGAACTGGCTGTTTTTAGCTGTTCTTCAGCCTGTTTCAATGCGGTAATGTCAGAAATCACACATACCCAAAAATCTTTTTCCAAACTCGATACTAAGCTAACGGATAAGCCCATCGAAAAAGCTTTGCCGTCTAGTCCTATACCATCAAATTCTTGTTCCTGACCTGAAATTTGTGTACTTACAATATCATCCAGATACAAAACATCTTGTTCTGAAGCAAAAAACTGGACAATATTTAAGCCTAGTAAGGAATGATCAGAAGCACTAAGCACCCGATCAGCAGCCGGATTGGTCGATTCAATAATACCGGATGGAGATAAAGTTAATATCGCTTCAGGTACATCATTTAAGATAGCACTGATATATCGTTCACGGAGCTCAAGAGAATCCTTGGCATCAGCCAAATCATCAATCAAATTCTGAGTATTAGCAGCAAATACATTAAAATCATTGGCTAATATCGAAAATTCACTTTTACCTAAAATTACTCGCAACCTAGTATCGAATTTTTCTAAAGACAGTGCATGCATAGCACTTCTTAATTCTTCTAATGGCCCATTAATCCTTGCCGAAATGGACATAACAAACCACACCATACCCAGCGTAATCAATGTACTTAGCAACATTATTAACCAATGTGTATTCGATAACATCGTCGATGTTTTACTAACGATATTCAAGCTTTGAAAACTAACTAATCTAGATAATTTATCTAACGACTCCATCATTAATGTTAGCGTGAACAGTGATTGCTGCTGCTCAAGATGTAACTTTATGGTATTTTTTAACTGCAGCGATCGAATATTATAAATAGATGCATTGATGCCAAGCACTAAGCTCATCAACTTATCAATATCATTTGTAAGTAATACCGTCAGCGGTAATATTTCCTGCTCATCAGCAAGCAGCTGTTGTAACTGTTCAAGAATAGAATTTAAACTCGCTTCTTGTTGACGAATATTATTCTCTCGCAGACTTAAAAGTACATCAGCATCTGTTGCCCGCATCAACTTTTGAGTTAACTGACTTATATTCAACACATTCAGTCGAACTTGTTGACTCAGATTTTGAATAACATCATGCCGATTAAACATTGGTACAGCAAAGACTTCAGCCTGATTTGTTGGTTCGGCGCTGTTTTGTAACTGGCGCAGATTACGCTTGTAACGACTTAACTTAAGATTAATCCTGCCTACAATCGCTTCAATATTATTTTGAACTCGTTGCTCAATCAGATCAATTTCGGCTGCTTGTTGCTTGGCAAGCACATCGAGTTGATGACGCTTTTCAATCGTTTTAAAAAGTTGATTATCTATCGCCAAAAACTGTTGATAAGACTGTTGTAATTCAGCCGAAATTACTTTGCCTTTATCCAGTTTAGACACTACAGTCTCTAGATTCTGCCAATGCTTTTCAAATTGTTCTTCTAACTGAGAGCGGGGCAATAAATCAGCGACCTCATCGAGTGAGCGAGAAGTAATTAATTGTTGTTGACGGGTTACAAACTGTGCTGAAGTAACACTCAATTGACGACTGGCACTTTCTAATGGCAATACACTATTAATTAAGCTTTGTTGAGTTGCAAAGAAGAAATTATTAGTATAAAACGCCACAAGAGCAATAACAGCAATCGTAACTAGGGTCGCTAACGACCAGAGATGAAGTAAGCCTTTAATGCTCCAACTTTTAAAAAAACCTGTACCAATCACATTAATGCCTATTCATCCATGAAAGTTCATCCCAACTAAACGCATCAAATCGTCCAGATTTTAAAACGCTGGGCCAAAGCTTATTTGTCGCTTGATGATCGTGCTGATTTAATTCAACATTTACCCCCAAGCCAATATTAAAATCCGTTAACGTCTCTAAGCCATCAATAATACTTTCTCGTGTAATCTCGCCATTAATACTTAATAAACCTTGATGAAATATTTTGGCAATAATAAAGCCTTCTAATGAAACAACATTAGGTTTTAAGAATTCATCATATTGCACGAGGGCGTTGATATATTCTTTTACTACTGGCACGTCAGAGTTTAAATGTGGAACAACTTGGATGACGATCACGTTTTCAACATTAGTACCGAGTGCTTTTTTTAAAGAGTGACTGCCCACAAAAGACAGGTTTAAAAAAACTACATTGGGCATATCCCGCCTGAGTAATTTAATAAATTTCGCCGAGGCTTCGTAGCCTGCCGCCATGATAATTGCCTTAGGCTCGATAGTCGCATCCAGTATGGTGGCTACAGCACCTTCGACATTGGTACTATTGCGGCTATAACGTCCGTGTGCAAGTTGATCTATATTTTTAAAGCCGTGAGCAACAAGCGCTTGTTTAGCACCAGCAAACCCAGCATCGCCATAACTATCTCGTTGGGTGAAAAATGCAATTTGATTAGCCTGCACCCCAGTTTGTAACAAACCCTCAACCATCTCAACAGTCTCCTGTTTATAACTAGGTCGATAGTTGATCACATAGCGAGATGGTGGTTCAGTTCTAAGGACATCACCACCAGAAAAAGCACCAAATAATAAGGTCTTTTTCTCATTGGCAATCGGCACAGTAACGACAGCAGTCGGTGTGCCTACATTACCAATAATAGCTAAGACATGGTCATCATCAATTAAGCTACGCATATTCGCCGCTGCATTAGCGGGTTCGTAACCATCATCTTTAACAATGAGCTGCAAACGTCGTCCATTCACGCCACCCTGCTTATTAACAGAGTCAAAATAACTGACAATTCCTCTTTGCATTTCATTTCCCAATGCCGAGGAATCACCTGTCAGCGCTGCTGTCATGCCTAGCACAATATTATCTTTGGCCAGACTCACCGCCGATAACATTAACAAACTAGCAGCAATTAGAAATTTAGTCACGTTGATCATTTTTATCATTTGTTGGCTCTGCAACTGCTGGCTCTTCATCCATTAATATTCTATTCGCAGCACCATCCATGTCATCATACTGGCCGCTACGTACTGCCCAAAAGAATACTCCAACACCAACAATGCCTAACAACAACATTCCTGGTAAAAGTCCGTATATAACTTCCACAACTTACCTCTCAAAAAGTCGCCTTATTCTAGCGGCATTAGCAATAACTAATAATGAACTTATAGGCATCGTTAAAGCAGCTACAATCGGACTAACTAAGGCCATCATCGCTAATGGCACCATAATGATGTTATAAGATATTGATAATACAATATTCTGCTTAATCGTGCGTAAGGTTTTACTGGCCAGAATTCTTGCTTCCAGTACTTTATTCAACTCATTATGCGAGAGCACAATATCGGCACTTTCTATCGATACATCGGTTCCAGATGCTAAGGCAATCCCAATATTAGCCTGAATTAATGCAGGTGCATCATTAACACCATCCCCGACCATCGCCACAATATCACCTTGTGATTGTAGAGCCTTAACTACATTCACTTTATCCTTCGGCAAAACTTCTGCATGGCGATTTATTTCACCTAAATCTGCGGTCACCGCATGAACCACTGCAGTTCTATCACCACTCAATACTGTAATGGTTATTCCTTGTTGCTGTAATGCTTTAATCATTGACTTCACTTCTGGTCGAAGTTCATCAAGCAAGCCTAATAGGCCAGCCAAGCGGCCATTTACAGCTACAAATATGCATGCTACGCCTTGTTGCTCTATCTCAGCAATTTCAGAATGCCAGTTATGGATCCCACTAACTTCAAGTTTATTCATCCAAGTCAAGGTGCCAAGTTGCACCTGTTTATCACTTAAGTTTGCTTGTACTCCTTCCCCCGGAAACGACATAAACTCTAACAATGGCGATAACATCAAGTCACGCTCGTCAGCTTGCTGACAAATTGCTCTAGCAATACTATGCTCTGAATGTTGCTCAACAGAAGCGGCTAGTTGGAGTAGTTCATCATCGGACAATCCCGCGACTGTTTTACTGCTCACCAAACGTAAGTTGCCATCAGTCAATGTGCCGGTTTTATCAAAAACAATATGACTTACCTGTGATAACGACTCTAGTGCCGCTCCTTGCTTAATCAATATACCTCGACTTGAACCCACACCAGTCGCCACAGCAACAGACATAGGTGTCGCTAAACCAAAGGCACATGGACAGGTAATAATTAACACTGATGTAGCGGCTAATAATGCTATTTCAAAGTCAGTTTGATACCAATACACAAATGTTAACGTAGCCAAACTTAATGTAATCAACACGAACCAAGGTACAACACGATCCGCTAGCGACTGAATTGGCGCCTTAGATGTTTGTGCATCCTCCATTAACGTCACAATCTTTGCTAACGCCGTATTGCGTAATACCTGCTCCGCCTGGACGGTTATAGCACCTTCACCATTAATACTGCCTGCAACCACGTTATCGCCAGCTACTTTTGCTACTGCAATAGACTCGCCAGTTAGCATTGACTCATCAACTGCAGTATTGCCATCCAAGATGCTGCCATCGACAGGTATTTTCTCACCGGGTTTAATTAATACCTGGTCGCCTATCTTAACTAAACGAACCGGCACAATTTTAGGATTCTTATTTATAATCACCGTCGCTAACTTAGGCTGTAATTCTAATAACCGACGCGTTGCAGATAATGCCTCACGTTTAGAAATAGCCTCGAGATATCGCCCGACTAGAATCACAAATAAAAAATTAACCACTGTATCGAAGTAAACATCGCCAGTCTGTGAACTAGTACTGGTTATATATACGGAATAACAATAAGTCGCAGTTGCGCCGATAGCAATAGGTAAATCCATCGTCAGATAGCGACGTCGCAAACCAATCACTGCATTACGAAGAAAGGGATAACCGGCATAGAGCAACGTTGGCGTAGCAATCATGCAACCGATCCATTGAAACCAGTTTCTAAACTCACCCTGATCTGCTCCGGCATAGAGCGCAATAGAAATCCACATTAAATTCATCGCAGCAAAACCAGCAAATGCCATACGATAAAGAAGACCGCGATGTCGTTTTGCTAACGCATCTTCGGCGGTATCGGGATCAAATGGAACACCGATATAACCGATCATTGCTAAGGCTCGTAATAACGTTGATAAGTTAGTGGCGGTATTATTCCAACGCAACCGTAACCGTTTAGCTGTTAAGTTAACTTCTGCAGAGACAATGCCACTTTGTTTGGCCAAAGAATGTTCAATTAACCAAACACAAGCAGCACAATGAATACCTTCAACTAGGAGATGTATTGTTCGTTCTTCAGCCAAGCTATCAACATAATCGACTTGAATTTCATCCGAGTCGTAAGACGACAGTTCATCGCTCGGAGTAACAGGTGGTGTTGACGTTTCACCTTCCGGCATTTTTTGATAAAAAGACTGTAAACCTGAATTGTAAATAGTTTGGCAGACTGTCTGGCAGCCAAAACAGCAAAACTCACGCTCCAACCCTCCTACCAAATGAGTAAACAGTCCTAGCTTTTCAACCGGTAAGGCACAGTGATAACAATTTGCAGACAAGGTCATCTACTTTTAAGTTTATTCAGAATAATGACCACTTCTGACTGACTATTAAGGCAAGATCGTAATACGTTTAGTAGTCAAAAACTCCTGCTCTCCGACTTTTGCCTCAACGATTAAATCCCATATACCAGGTAAGTTAAAACTAATATCGCTGCTGTATAAGCCTACTTGTTGCTTTTGCATTTCTGCTGAAAAATCAGCACGCGCATCTGATGGTCGATAAGCATGCAGAGTAACCGAGTCAAGATTAAGACCAACAGAATTTTTCCCTTGCAGCAAAATTTCATAGGTTTGCACTTGATTAACACGTGTTCGAGTAGGCGTCATTATTAGACCAGTCCAGCCCATGGCTTTTTCTTTCTCAATGCGCTTTTGTGTCTGCTCATATACTTCGCCACGCTCATAAAAATCTTCAACCACTAAATTGGGTGGTGATGTAAATGCTAAATAAATAAATACAGCGTTTGCCGATAAGAAAGTAAACAAAAACAGTAAAAGACCTAATACCCAAGGATTTTTTAATGCTTCACTATTTTTTTGAGAAATATTCATATATACAACCTACTTCGGCCCCATAAACATACTGTTATATTTTATTGATAAATGAGGCATAGAAGTCACCGTGCCGATAAAGACAATCGGGACTAAATCTTTGCTTAGTTTATCTGCTGGTACTCTGACTAAAGCGGTGACGGGAACAACTTTACCAGGCTCTATTGTTAATTCCCCCCTTAAACCATGCAAGCTAGCACCATCTAAGCCTTGAATACTATAGTGAATTATCAAAGGCTGTTTAGTTTTATTTAATAATTTTAATGTGTATTTATTCTGAATAGAGCCATCACTTAGCCTAACAAAAAGTGGTTGTCGCTCATGAACAACTTTAAACTCTGTCGGTGAGAGATTACTGAATCCATAACCTATCCCAGCTAGGGCAGCCATTAAAATTAAGCTATAGATAATAACACGCGGTCGTTTGAAAATTGAGACCGCATTTTTATTATGATGTAACTCTTTATATGAAGCATAACGAATCAAACCTGTTGGTTGATTTGTTTTCTCCATAATACTGTCACAGGCATCGATGCACATACCACAAGTGATGCAACCTTCTTGTTGACCTTGACGAATATCTATACCCGTTGGACAAACAGCAACACAGACTTTGCAATCAATACAACTGCCTTTTTGTGTATCTAAGTGGCCTTTTTTTATCTTGCCTCGAGGCTCACCACGTTCCGCATCATATGAAGGAAGCACAGTGTCCTGATCATACATAACACCCTGTAAGCGAGCATAAGGACATAACCAAAAACATACTTGTTCTCGCATAAAGCCAGCAAAAACATAGGTGCCAACGGTGAATGTACCAAGTACTAACCAGGCAGTTAATGATGCCTGCAAGGTGAGATAGTCATGCCAAAGTTGATAAGCATCCGTAAACCAGGCGGTGAATGACACGCCCGTGAGTGCGGCAATGATAAGCCATAAACTGTGCTTGGTCAGTACGCGGCTAACTTTGTTAATACTCCAAGCTGCATTTTTGAATTTGTTGGCCTTTTGTGGCGTATCACCTTCTAGCTTAGTTTCAATAAAAGTATAGACATCAGTCCAAACAGTTTGAAAACAAAAATAACCACAAAAGACTCGGCCAGCAACACTCGTTACCGCCGCTAGTAAAATAGCAAAAAATAGCAGCGTTAAAGATAACATCCATATATCTTGAGGAAAGACAGTAATATCAAAAAAATTAAATTGTTGATTAGGGATATCAAACAATATCGCTTGCGAGTCGTTCCAACGAAAATAGGGCCCTAAGAATAAGATTAGCCATACCGACATGCCAAACCATTTCAGTCGACGAAATCGACCGGCCATACGTTTGGCAACAACTTTTATACCACCGGCATTTACATGCCAGTTAGATGTTTCTGCATAAATTTCATCAACATTAATGACTAGATTATCTTTCTTTTCGCTCACTGAGGAGGCCTCATTACGACACAATGCTAATTAATTGTATCACTGTAACTATAAAGTCTTAATTAATAAAAAGCCGACAATCATGTCGGCTTTTTAGTTGCACAAACGGCCTGAATTATTTTTCGTCAGCGTTATTATCCATATTTTTAATCACTTGATAGCCAATGACAGCACCGACAACAATTGTGATAACAACACTAGCAATAGTTCCAATTACAACAGCATCAATTTGCATACAAATCTCCTAACTGAATACCCCAAACCGAAAAATCAAGCTTGGGCTATCTCAATAATTATTGGCCACCACCAAATTGGTGAACATAAACAGCTAATTTTTTGATCTCAGTTTCAGTCAAGCGCTCAGCTTCGTCGCCTTCCAACTCATCATCCCAATCTATATCATTTGGATCCTCGCCTTCTTCGATCGCATAAGCTCTAGCCTCCAACATAATAGCTAGTTTCTCACTCCACTGAGGCATAACTGCAACACGTGTTTCAGCATCAGCTACAGCGTTAACACCATGTAAGATGGTATGGCGAATTTGTTCTTCATCACCAGAGAATCGCCAAATTTTATCAGTCAAATTCGCGGAACCCATCGCTTGAACACCTTTAGCATCAGCACCGTGACAGGCTACACAGCCCTTAGTGTTATATAGTGCTAAGCCAGCTTCGTTGCTAACGCCATTGGAGCTATCCACAACAAACTGAACTAACTGGTCAACTTCTTCAGTATTAAGGAGTGCAGAATGTGCCGGCATCATGCCAATACGGCCATTGGCAATACTCATCTCAATGTCATAGATGCTACCACCGTATAACCAATCATCATCAGCGAGTATCGGATAGCCTGAGCCTGCAGCAGGATTCCCACCCATGCCGTGACAAGCTGCACAGTTATCACCATAAAGTACTTTACTCGAGCCAATCGAATAATTAAGCATTTTTTGATCTGCAAGAATTTCTTCAACTGTCATTACTGCCAGCTGATTTTCAAACGGAGCACGCTTAGCTTCAACTTTTGCAAGATCTTCTTTGTACTCTTTGATCTGCGTCCAGCCCAGCAAACCTTTAGTACTATCATTTACCAACGGTAATGACGGATATAAGACAAAATACACAACAACGATTAAACCACTCAAGTAAAGTGAATTTAACCACCAACGTGGACAAGGATTATCTAACTCCTTGATTCCATCCCATTCATGACCAGTATCTGACACTTCATTAGGATTACTCTTATTTTCTGCCATCTTCGTTCTCCGCGTTGTTCTCATCATCCATCAACATAGTGCGATGTGCTTCTAAACTGTCTTTGTTATTTGGATTAAGTACCCAAAAATATACAATCACCATTAATACAAAGACAATCACTGTCAAGAGCAGTCCTAACCAGTCATTTCCAGTCATCGCACTCCAGTCAGTATGAAAATACTCCTGAATTTTAGTCACGATAATCTCTTCCTGGTTCGAATTTAATCATCGTACCCAATACTTGAAGGTACGCTACGGTTGCATCCATTTCTGTTTTACCTTCAACAGATGCGGCAGCATTGTTAATATCTTCATCCGTGTATGGCACACCTAAAACTTTCATCGCTTTCAGACGTTTTTCCATACCTACGCCATCGATAGTTGCTTTATCTAACCATGGATAACGTGGCATAACCGACTCCGGAACAACAGAACGAGGGTCACGCAAATGCTGAATATGCCAAGCATCTGAGTACTTGCCACCTATGCGAGCAATATCAGGCCCAGTACGTTTAGAGCCCCACTGGAATGGATGATCATATTTTGATTCAACAGCCAATGAGTAATGCCCATAACGATCTTTCTCATCGCGAAACGGACGAATCATTTGTGAGTGACACAAATAACAACCTTCACGCTGATAGATATCACGGCCAGCCAACTCTAAGGCCGTATATGGACGCACACCTGATAATTCTTCATATTCAGGATGGTTAACATCTTCAAAAGTAGTATCCAAATAGAACAACGGTACGATTTCAACTATGCCACCTACGGAGACGATGATGGCTGTTGCTAGTACCAGTGCCCAGATGTTTTTTTCCAGCTTCTCCTGCAAGGAGATTGGTTCGTTTGAATTAGAATTAGACATTCCAGTCCCCTTAAATATTAGCTGCTACAGCCATCTTTTCAGATGGATTAGCAATGGCTTTACGAATAGTCACTGTAACGTTAAATAACATTACACAAGCGCCTAAGAAGAAAATAAGACCGCCAGCCGCACGCATCGCATAATACGGGTGCATTTGAGCAACCGATTCAACAAAGGTATAAGCCAAGTTACCGTAGTCATCGTAAGCACGCCACATTAAGCCCTGCATAATGCCAGATACCCACATTGCAGTGATATATACAGCAGTCCCGATCGTTGCCATCCAGAAATGTAAGTTAACTAATCTAACGGAATAGATCGTGGTTCCCCATAGCCGCTCCACCATATGGTAAATCGCACCAATAGAGACCATAGCAACCCAACCTAAAGCGCCAGCGTGTACATGACCGATAGTCCAGTCGGTGTAATGAGATAATGCATTTACTGTTTTTGAAGCCATTACCGGGCCTTCAAATGTAGACATTGCATAGAATGCTAACGAGACAATTAAGAATCGTAAGATGTAATCAGTACGTAGTTTGTCCCAGGCACCACTCAAGGTGAACATACCATTAATGGCACCGCCCCAAGACGGAATAATCATCGCTAATGAGATAGCCGCACCTAATGAACCGGTCCAATCTGGCAACGCTGTGTATTGCAAGTGGTGAGCACCCAGCCAAACATAACCAAAGGTTAGTGCCCAGAAATGGATTACTGATAAACGATATGAGTAGACCGGGCGATTTGCTTGCTTAGGAACAAAATAATACATGATGCCTAAGAAACCTGCAGTTAGGAAGAAGCCTACTGCGTTATGGCCCCACCACCATTGAATCATCGCATCTTGTACACCGGCGAAGATTGAATAAGATTTCCACATTGACACAGGAATAGCCAAGCTATTAACCACATGCAAATAGGTGACCATGATCATCATCGCGAGGAAGAACCAGTTCGCCACATAGATATGTGACACTTTACGAATCGACAAAGTCATAATGAAATTAAAGCTATAAGCTAACCAGACCACGGCTAACAATATATCTAAAGGCCATTCCATTTCTGCATATTCTTTAGATTGAGTCATACCTAGTGGCAAAGTGATGGCAAAGCCAATAATCACTAAGTTCCAACCCCAAAAGGTAAACCAAGCCAATTTATCACTCCATAAACGCACACCTGAAGTACGTTGGACGATGTAATAAGCAGTGGCCATCAGTGTCGAACCACCAAAAGCAAAAATAACCGTATTGGTATGTAATGGGCGTAAACGTCCGAAACTAATATAAGGATTATCAAAGTTCAAATCTGGCCATGCCAATTCTGAAGCAATCCATACGCCAATGCCGGTTCCCACGACTAAGTAGACAACCGCCATATAGGCGAACCACTTAACTATTTCAAAACTATATTGCTGCTGTTCCGCTTGCATAGCAATCGCACCTTCTCTCAATGAAAAACATTTTTTTACCTCTTAGATTGAGGTATTGAACCAGCCATCACGCTTAAAATTAAAGCACTGCCGGATTTTACAGCAAATCTATCTTCATATTTCCCTTAACACTTGATCTGGATCAAGTGTTAAGGGAAAAACTAAAACTGGCTTTACTTGCTTAGATTTAACCCGTAAACGACAATCTTCCTCACTTCCAAGATTTAGGTCAAGAGCCACAAATGAGAAGCACTCTCATTGCCATTTTAAAGTGATAAAATTCAAACTGTTACAAACCAATTCCCGGCCATTTTTTAGGTCGAAATAATCGCGTGTTTTTTGTAAGTGATTTAAACTTGCGTAGTTTTTTTGAGGCTTAGAAGTAGGTCAAAATCGAACAACTAAAGCAACTTCACGGCCTTCAGTCATTAAAAGATTATAAGTGCGACACGCAGGACCTAGAGGCATACATTCAACGCCAATATTGTTCTTTGTCAGTGCAACTCTAATTTCTGGAGAAAGAAATGAAACGAGCGTTTCATTTGTTACAAATATGATCACTTCCGTATCAAGTTTGTTAAATAGAAGAATATCACTGTCAGCCAATTTTCCATCTGCAGAAAAACGGTATTCAGTGAGTATTTTATCAGCACTCAGAATCAAATCTGAATTAAACTGATGAGATTCTGAGTATTGAGAAGACTTAATTACAATATGGTCATGGCCATATGATTGGATATAATTTTTGTCTGAGACTGTTTCCAGACTAAATTTCATTTGCTAGTTACTTAACTTTAATAGCCGGCCGCATCATTGACGCGATCACGTAGTTCTTTACCAGGCTTGAAGTGTGGTACATATTTTTCATCTAAGTCTACCGATTTACCACTTTTAGGGTTACGGCCAACTCTAGGTGGACGATGATGTAGTGTAAAACTACCAAAACCGCGAATTTCAATACGGTCACCTGTAGATAAACTTTCACTCATTTGTTCAAGAATTTGCTTAACAGCAAGTTCAACATCTCTATAATTTAATAGAGGTTGTTTCTCAGATAATATTTCAATCAAATCCGACTTGGTCATATCTTCAAAATCCTTCGTATCAGTGTTTATGCCACTGATATTTTGTTAAAATATTATTCGCAATATAAAAAATAAGCACCTGAACTCTCATTCAGGTGCTTATCATTCAAACACTCAACTTAGCTGTCTTTTTGATTCATTTGCTCTTTCAACAAGTCACCTAATGTTGTAGCACCGCTACCAACATTTGAGTACTCTTTAACCGCTTCAGATTCTTCTTGATCATCTTTAGCTTTAATAGATAGAGTCAAACTACGATCTTTACGTGACATGCCAGTAAATTTAGCTTCAACTTCATCGCCTACTGCTAATACTTTACTTGCATCTTCAGTACGTTCGCGAGAAATATCTGCAACACGAACATAACCTTCAACACCTTCAGCTAGTTCAATCATTGCACCACGTGCATCTACTTCAGATACTTTACCGACTACGATAGTGCCACGCGGGTGATCAGCAAGGTATGCAGATACAGGATCATCTTGTAATTGTTTGATACCTAGTGAAATACGCTCACGTTCAGGATCAATCGCTAATACAACAGCTTCTAACTCATCACCTTTTTTGTGCTCACGGATTAAGTCTTCGTTATCTTCTTCCCAAGAAAGGTCAGATAAGTGAATTAAGCCGTCAATGCCGCCGTCAAGACCAATGAACACACCGAAGTCTGTAATTGATTTGATTGCACCAGCAACTTTATCACCCTTGTTGTGAGTCATTGCAAACTCTTCCCAAGGATTAGCTTTACACTGTTTGATACCTAATGAGATACGACGACGTTCAGCGTCAATATCTAATACCATTACTTCAACAGGATCGCCTAGTTGAACCATTTTAGATGGGTGTACGTTTTTGTTAGTCCAGTCCATTTCAGACATATGAACTAAACCTTCAACACCATCTTCGATTTCAACAAAGCAACCGTAGTCAGCAATGTTTGTAACTTTACCTTGTAGACGGCTGCTGTTCGGGTAACGGCGTGCGATATCTTTCCAAGGATCATCACCCATTTGTTTCAAGCCAAGAGATACACGTTCGCGTTCTTTATCAAACTTAAGAACTTGAACTGAAATCTCGTCACCAATAGCAACAACTTCAGATGGGTGTTTAACACGTTTCCATGCCATATCAGTGATATGTAGAAGACCATCAATACCACCAAGGTCAACGAATGCGCCGTAGTCAGTAAGATTCTTAACAACACCTTTAACAGTCTTGCCTTCTTCTAATGTTTCTAATAATGCTTCACGTTCAACACTGTTTTCTGCTTCCATAATGGCGCGGCGAGAAACAACAATGTTGTTGCGAGGACGATCAAGTTTAATTAGTTTGAACTCTAACTCTTTGCCTTCAAGATGTGATGTGTCACGAATTGGACGAACATCAACTAAAGAACCAGGTAAGAATGCACGTACATTTTCTAATTCAACAGTAAAACCACCTTTGACTTTACCTGAAATAACACCAACAACTGTATCGTTAGCTTCAAATGCATGCTCAAGATTAATCCATGCTTCAGCAGCTTTGGCTTTTTCACGTGATAATTGTGTTGCACCAAAACCATCTTCTAATTTTTCTAAAGAAACATCGACCAAATCACCAACTTCAACAGTGATTTCACCTTTTTCATTAAAAAATTCTTCTACTGGAATCGCACCTTCCGATTTAAGACCAGCATTAACCATAACAACATCAGAACCAACATTGACAACTGTACCAGTTACAATTTTGCCTGGTTGCATTGGTGTTGAAGTTAAACTCTCTTCAAAGAGATCAGCAAAGCTTTCGCTCATTATTTATTATCCTTGACTCTGTAAAAACAACAGAATCGCCCGTAATACCTACCTATAAAAAATAGCTAGGAAGTTAAAAAAGTTCATTATTACAATTAATAACAAACAGCTAATACGCGTCCGCACATAATGCCCGAACACGCTCAAATACTGTATCTATTCCCATCGCGGTAGAATCAAGAATAAGTGCATCATCTGCTGGCTTTAATGGCGCAACAGTACGTTCACTATCTCGAATATCTCGCTCAGAAATTTCTATAACAAGATCCGAAAGGTTACTCTCAATTCCTTTCTCTTTCAACTGCTTATATCTTCTATCAGCACGCACCTCGGCACTTGCCGTCAGGAAAACCTTATAGGCTGCGTCAGGAAACACAACTGTGCCCATATCTCGACCATCAGTAACAAGACCAGGTAACTGTCTAAAAGCATGTTGGCGTTCCAGCAATGCGCTGCGAACCGCCGGCAGCACAGCAACTTTAGAGGCTGCATTACCCGCTTTTTCAGACCGAATTAGTGTTGTGACATCTTCGCCTTCTAGCATCACTTTTAACGAGTTATCTGCTAATGAAAAAACGATATCTAAGTCTTGAGCTATTACAGCTAATTTTTGCTCATCGGCCAAATCAACACTATGCTTGATCGCTGCTTGTGCTAAAACTCGGTAGATCGCACCACTATCTAAATAGTGCCAGCCCAAATCTTTAGCGATAAGTTGCGCTACCGTTCCTTTACCAGAACCACTTGGACCATCAATCGTTAAAACTTGAATATCAGCCATCAATTTCATCCACCTCTAAACCGGCTTCTTTAGCTAAAGTAACAAAGTCTGGGAATGAAGTTGCTACATTGGCACAGTCATTAATATGAATAGTGCCTCCCGCTTGTAAAGCTGCCATTGCAAATGACATTGCAATACGGTGATCGCCATGGCTCTCAACTTCACCAGAACCAATTGTTCCACCATTAATAATGATGCCATCATCAGTTGCAACAGCATCGACACCTAAGATTTGCAGACCATCAGCCATTGCTTGAATGCGGTCACTCTCTTTAACTCGTAGCTCTTCAGCACCAGTCAACACTGTCTGGCCATCAGCACAGGCAGCAGCGACAAAAATTGCTGGGAACTCATCAATGGCTAAAGGAACTTGCTCTTCAGGAATGTTAATCCCTGTTAAGGCAGCATATTTAACACTAATATCAGCAACAGGTTCACCACCGGTCATTTTTTCATTTGATAAAGTGATATCAGCTCCCATCAAACGTAAGATATTAATAACACCAATACGTGTTGGATTAATGCCAACATGTGTCAATGTAATATCAGAACCAGGAGCAATTGCAGCCCCCACCATAAAGAAGGTTGCCGAAGAAATATCAGATGGTACATCAATTGATGTTGCAGTTAATTTACCGCCACCTTCAATTGTGACCGTATCGCCATCTACATCGACTTTATAGCCCATACCTTGCAACATACGCTCAGTATGATCACGAGTAGGAGCAGGTTCTTTTACCACTGTAGTACCTTCAGCATATAAACCGGCAAGTAATACACAGGACTTAACTTGAGCGCTGGCCATTGGCAAGGTGTAATTAATCGCTTTTAATTTACTACCACCATTAATTTTTAAAGGTGGTTTGCCGTCTTGGCTATCAATGTTTGCACCCATTTCAGCTAATGGGTTTGTAACACGTTTCATTGGCCGACCAGATAGTGAAACGTCACCCGTTAAAGTGCTATCAAAAGCTTGGCCAGCGAGTAAACCACTTAATAGGCGAATGGATGTGCCTGAGTTACCTAGGTAAATATCTTTATCGGCAGCTTTCAAGCCATGCATACCGACGCCATGGATTTTTACTTTGCCGTCTTTAGGTCCTTCAATTTCTACGCCCATCGCACGAAATGATGCTAATGTTGCTAAGGCATCTTCACCTTCTAAAAAGCCAGTGACTTCCGTTGTGCCTTCCGCTAAAGAACCTAGCATGATAGAACGATGTGAAATTGATTTATCGCCAGGCATACGAAATTGACCTGTTAATTTACCACCAGGCTGCACAAGGTATATTTTATTGTGTTCACTAGTCACGCTTACAACTCCACTCTCATCATACTTCACTATTATCAATTAAATCAGGATCGGCAAACCGGTTATCACGAGCTTGTTTTGCTCGCTCAAATACATCGGTTAGATAGCCGCCATCTTGTTCTCTGATAGCCTGCTCAATCTTGTTAAGCCCCTGATGATACTGTTCTAACAACCCTAAGATTGCATCTTTATTGGTTAAACAAATATCTCGCCACATCACCGCATCGCTAGAAGCAATACGAGAAAAATCTTTAAAACCGCCGGCAGCATAGCGTAATACTTCATCACAATCATCACGTTCCGCTAACATGCCCACTAAATTGAAAGCTAGAACATGCGGTAGATGACTGGTCGCCGCTAACACCACATCATGGTGTTCAACTTCCATATTAAGTACTTCAGCGCCGGTTGCTTGCCACATCTGCCTGATAGATTCTAATGCTGCTGGATTTGTTTCTGCCACTGGAGTTAAAACTACCCGGTGGTCTTGATATAAGCTTGCAAATGCTGCATCTGGGCCACTTTTTTCGGTTCCAGCTATCGGATGACCAGCAACAAACTGCTCAAAGTTATTCGTTAATGCAGATCTAGCCGCTTGCACAACTTGTGCTTTAGCACTGCCACCATCGGTAATAATCGCACCGGGTTTAACATGTGCTGCTAACTCAACCAATACTGGTTCCATAGCAGCCATTGGTACGGCTAAGAAAATAACATCAGCCTCTTTAACTGCATCAGCAATACTATTTGCTGCTCGATCAATCACGCCTAAGTCCAATGCTTGCTGACGAACTGACTCAGTTCGAGAGTAACCGATGACTTCATTCACTTTACCCGCTTGTTTCAAGGCAAGTGATAGAGAGCCACCTATTAGACCTACACCAATTATGGCTAGCTGATTAATCATTGCGGTTGTCCTAATACTTCAGTTAAAGCAGTTAAAAATCGTTTATTTTCTTCTGCAAGACCGATGCTGACTCGAATATGTTGTGGTAAACCGTAGTTTGTTACCGCTCTAACAATGACACCTTTTTTCAATAAGGCTTCGAACACCTCATCACCACTACGCTCAACATCAACAGTAATAAAGTTACCCGTCGAAGGTATTGAAGTTAATTGCATAGCTTCAAAACCAGCTAATAATTGTGCCATGCCGGCATCATTAACTTTTTTGGTTTCAACTAGATAGTCATCATCATTAACTGCTGCCGTTGCTGCAGCCAAGGCCAAACTATTGGCATTAAACGGTTGACGGATACGATTTAAAATATCAGCAATATCAGGATGAGATAATGCATAGCCTATCCTTAGCCCTGCTAAGCCAAACGCTTTCGAAAAGGTTCGAGTAATAATGACATTTGAATATTGAGTGAGCCAATCTATCGATGTATCTGTCTGCTCACCGTATTCAACGTACGCTTCATCAAGCACGACTAAAGTTTGCTCGGGGACTTTTGTTAAAAAGTCTGTTAGTTCATCTGCCGAAAGATACGTACCTGTTGGATTATTTGGGTTGGCAATAAAAATTAACTTTGTTTTATCGGTAATCAATGCCAACATTGCAGCCAAGTCATGGCCGTATGATTTAGCGGGGGCAATTACTGCTGTTGCACCGATAGCTTGTGTCACCAAAGGATAGACAGCAAATGCATATTGTGAAAAAATCACTTCATCAGATGGTGTCACGAAAGCACGTGCGATCATTTCTAATACATCGTTCGAGCCATTACCTAAGGTAATTTGCTCTGCAATCAACTCATATTTTTCAGCTAATACTGTTTTAAGTGAAAAACCATTACCGTCAGGATAACGAGTCACTTCTTTAGCTGCCTGCTCTATCGCTGCTAACACGATGTTTGACGGGCCTAATGGATTTTCATTGGATGCTAACTTAACAATGTCGGTTAAACCATATTGACGTTGTAACTCCTCAATTGGTTTACCCGGCACATAAGGCTGAAGTTTAGAGATGCAGTCCAGTGCTAAATCACAATAGTTCATGCTGACTCCGGCTTATTGATAAAACTATCGAGAATTAACAATACTGCACCAACACAAATAGCAGAATCAGCCACATTAAATGCCGGGAAATGGTATTGACCAAAGTAATTATAAAAATCTAAAAAGTCGATCACATAACCTAAGTTAACGCGATCAATTAAATTGCCAACAGCTCCACCTAAAATTAAGCTCAATGACATTGCTTCTAATTTTGCCGTGGTCGGTAAGCGTTTTAACCACACTAATAGCACGGTACTAATGACTAAGGTTAAAACAACAAAAAACCAACGTTGCCAACCACCTGCATTCGCTAAAAAACTAAAGGCAGCACCCGTATTATGTGCCATGGTTAGATTAAAGAATGGTACGACAGCAACAGTCTCATATAACGATAACCACGAAGCCATAAACCATTTGCTCGCTTGGTCTAAAACCAAAACAATGCCACTTAACCATAACCACTTCCACATAGTGCTAGTTAACCTTAAGCAAATAAACGTTGTTCACCGGCACCATCGACATTGTCGATACAGCGGTTACATAGTTCAGGGTGAGCTTCATCTTGGCCAACATCTTCAGTTTGATGCCAGCAGCGATCACAACGGCCATGTTCAGATGGCTGCAATGACAATGACAAGCCATCAACGGGAGTTGCAATAACATCAGCAGGCTTCTGCTCTGCGGGCAATAATGTTGCTCGCGATGTAATCAAAATAAACTTCAATTCATCACCTAGCTTTTCTAACTGGCCTAATAACTCTGGTTCAGCATATAAACTGACTTCAGCAGTTAAACCACCTTTGATTTTTCCGTCATTACGTAACGCTTCCAACTCTTTTGAAGTTGCATCACGAACTTCAAATACTTGACTCCAGAATGCTAAATCTAACTTAGCATCAGCAGCTAAAGGTGATAAACCTTCATACCAAGTATTTAAGAATACTGACTCGTTACGTTCGCCTGGTAGATGCTCCCATAATTCGTCAGCAGTGAATGACAAAATCGGTGACATCCACCGGGTTAATGCTTCTAAGATATGGTACATCGCCGTTTGTGAAGAACGTCGACCCGCACTATTTTCTTGCATTGTGTATTGACGATCTTTGGTGATATCCAAATACAAACTACCCATTTCTTGAGCACAGAAATTATGAATTTGTTGATAAATCGTATGGAACTGATAGTTATCGTAAGCTTCAACAATGGTTTGCTGACAGGCATAAGCACGATCAACCGCCCACTGATCTAAGGCCAACATATCTTCTGTTTTTACGATATCGGTCGCTGGGTTAAAGTCAGACAAGTTCGATAATAAATAACGTGCCGTATTACGAATACGACGATATGAATCTGCAGTACGTTTTAGGATCTCATCTGAAACGCTCATTTCAGCACTATAATCAGAAGAAGCAGTCCATAAACGGATGATATCGGCACCGAGGTTATTGACCACTTTTTGCGGTGCAACCACGTTACCCACTGACTTAGACATTTTTTTGCCTTTAGCATCCACCACAAAACCATGAGTCAACACTGATTTATAAGGGGCTTGTCCAGTTGCAGCAATAGAGGTAATCAATGACGATTGGAACCAACCACGATGTTGATCACTACCTTCTAAATAAAGATCAGCAGGACGATTCAAATAATCACGGCGTGCTAATACACAAGCATGTGAAACACCAGAATCAAACCAAACATCTAAGGTATCAGACACTTTGTCATAGTCAGCAGCTTCATCACCTAACCAATCTGCAGCATCAGATTCAAACCATGCATCAATACCTTGCTGCTCAACTTGTTGAGCAACTTGTTCCATGATTTTCTGACTATTAGGGTGTAAATCACCAGTTTGTTGATGAACAAACAACGGAATAGGTACGCCCCAAGTACGTTGACGAGAAATACACCAATCAGGACGGCCTTCAACCATACCTTCAATACGTTTTTGACCCCAACTAGGCATCCACTCTGTTTCAGCAATCGCATCCATAGCCGCTTTGCGCAGACCATTTTGATCCATACTGACAAACCACTGTGGTGTAGCCCGAAAAATAATCGGACTCTTATGACGCCAGCAATGAGGGTAACTATGTTGAATATCAACATGTTTTAGCAATACATTTTTTTCAATCAATAATTCAATGACGTTAGGATTCGCCTTAAATACTGACTGACCAGCAAAGATCTCAGTATCAGCTAAAAATACACCATTTGAACCAACAGGATTATAAACTTCTAAATCATATTTTAAGCCAACAGTGAAATCGTCTTGGCCGTGACCAGGCGCAGTATGAACAGCACCGGTACCCGCTTCAGCTGTAACATGATCACCTAAGATAATGGGTACTTGCTTGTCATAAAATGGATGTTGTAATAATAAACCTTCAACATCTTCACCTTTACAACGAGCAATAACCTCGCCAGTCATCTCGTAGCGTGCTAATGCAGATTCATATAAAGCCTCTGCTAACAACAAACGTTCATCAGCTGTTTGCACCACAACATAATCGTAGGCAGGATTTAATGAAACCGCTTGGTTAGCAGGCAAGGTCCATGGTGTCGTCGTCCAAATCGGTACACTGATTTTGCCAGTACCGGTTGAGTTCGTTGCAGATTCAAATGCAGCGTTATCTACAACCGTAAAACGAACATCAATAGCAGGTGATGTTTTATCTTCATATTCTACTTCAGCTTCAGCCAAAGCACTGCCACAATCAACACACCAATGAACAGGCTTCACACCTTTATGTAGATGGTCGTGTTTTACGATTTCACCTAAAGTGCGAATAATGTCAGCTTCAAAACTGAAATCCATGGTTAGATATGGATTATCCCATTCAGCTGTTACACCTAAACGTTTAAAGTCTTCACGTTGGCCATCAACTTGTTTCTGAGCATAAACACGACACGCTGCTCTAAACTCGGCAGCGGTTACTTTTTTACCTGGTTTACCAATTTTCTTCTCAACATTGAGCTCTATTGGCAGACCATGACAATCCCAACCGGGTACATAAGGGGTATCAAAACCACTTAATGTTTTCGATTTAAGAATAATATCTTTAAGAACCTTATTAACTGCATGACCGATATGAATGTCGCCGTTTGCATAGGGAGGACCATCATGCAGAATAAATTCAGGTCGTCCTTTGGCGTTATCACGCATTTTTTGATACAGATCAATCTCCTGCCAGCGCTTTAAAATCAAAGGTTCACGATTTGGCAAGCCAGCCTTCATAGGAAACTTGGTTGCAGGTAGGTTCAGGGTCTGTTTATAATCGGCCACTAGTTCACTCGTAGGTTCAAAATCAACGGAAACGGCTAATTATACGGGTTTTTGTTGCTGACCTAAATCACTGAAACAAGTTTATTTTTATTAATGATTCCGGTATCAGTGTGATTTACAGTAGAATATTGTGTAGTTTTGCAGAATCAACTTATTGGACACATCTAAAATGGCAACCACCGGCAAAGTTATCATTCAGGGCCTAACCCAAAATGGTGACAAGTTTCGACCCAGTGACTGGGCTGAACGTCTATGTGGTGCAGTTGCAAGCTATGGTCCAGGTCGAAGAATTATCTTTCATCCCAATGTAAAACTTGCTGCAATTGAAGGTGTTAAATGTGTGGTAATTGATGCCTCTTTAAAAGCAGACGATGAGATGTTATTTGAATTTTTACTTGATTTTGCGCAAGAGAATAACCTTCAAACTATGACCTCGGATGTATTTCCATTGCCAGAGTCTGCGTAACGCCTAAATATTACCAACCCACTATTCTGCGACAGCTTCTTCTTGATCAGGCCAGTTTTGAATATAGTTTTTCAATAATTTATTCTCAAACTGAGCTTTTTTAAGTAGTTCTTCGACAATATCGGTAATTGATAGCATGCCTTCTAACTTGTCTTCATACACTACCGGCAAATGACGAATATTATGCTCGACCATCATCTTCATCACTTCTTCCAGCGTATTATCTGGATGACAAGTAAATGGATCAGGGGTCATAGCATTAGTGACCGTCAAAGGTGTCCACATAGCATGCTTTTCATGCAATACAGCTAATAAGTCGCGCTCAGAAAGAATACCTATCAAATGACCCTTTTCAGTTACTACCAAGGAACCAATTCGATGTTCCATCATCAAAGTTACGGCATGATCAAGTGAGTCTGTTGGTGATAACCCAATGACAGGTTTACCTTTATTCTTAGTTATAGACCTTACTTTCATCCCTTAGCCCTCCTTATAAAAATATATAAGCTTCAAGCTCATTTTGCTTCACAAAGGGGCATAAAGGCAAGTTTATCTAGGTATGCTCGCGGGTTGCTCTAAAATCTATCTCCGGCCAGCGTTCGATAGTTAAGTCAAGATTAACACGCGTAGGCGCAATGTAAGTTAAACCACCAGCACCATCAACCGCAAGATTTAACGCTGCTTTTTTCTTAAACTCATCTAACATTTTAGTATCATCGCAATACACCCAACGTGCGGTATAAACCTGTACCGGCTCGTATATGCAATCAACGCCATACTCACCTTTAAGGCGGTGAACCACCACATCAAACTGCAATACACCGATGGCACCTAAAATTAAGTCATTATTTTCTAAGGGTCTAAATAACTGTGTCGCCCCCTCTTCACTTAATTGCTGTAAACCTTTTAATAAGGCTTTCATTTTAAGTGGATCTTTTAGTCGAACTCGACGGAATAGTTCAGGTGCGAAATACGGTATGCCAGTAAATTGCATATCTTCACCTTCAGTGAAGGTATCACCGATCTGAATCGAACCGTGATTATGTAAACCTAAAATATCGCCCGGCCAAGCCTCTTCTGCTTGCGCTCGCTCTGCCGCCATAAACGTAACCGCATTGGCAATCACCACTGTTTTACCAGTACGTGTCTGACGGAGTTTCATGCCTTTTTTATATTGGCCAGAACAAACCCGTAAAAAAGCAATTCGATCACGATGTTTTGGGTCCATATTGGCTTGAATTTTAAATACAAAGCCACTAAAAGCTTCTTCATCAGCATCAACATGACGTGTTTTAGTAGCACGGCCCTGAGGTTCTGGTGCGATTTCAACAAATGAATCCATTAATTCAGTAATACCAAAGTTATTCATGGCACTACCAAAAAATACCGGTGATAACTCGCCCTTTAAAAACGCTTCATGGTCATATTCATGGCTGGCACCACGTACTAATTCTATTTCTTCACGTAACTCACTTGCCAAGTCACCAAATAATTCATCTAGCCTTGGATTATCAATCCCTTGAATCACTTCACCCACTTGATCCGTGTGTGGTTCAAATAAATGTACACTGTCTTTTTCTAAATGAAAAATTCCTTTAAAGCCTTTACCCATACCAATCGGCCATGTAACTGGAGCACACTTAATATCTAGAATAGATTCCACTTCATCTAAAACATCGATAGGATCACGGCCTTCACGATCCATCTTGTTAATGAAAGTTAAAATAGGTGTATCACGTAAGCGACATACTTCCATCAATTTAATGGTTCGTTGCTCTACACCCTTAGCAATATCGATCACCATCAACGCTGAATCCACAGCGGTCAATGTACGATAAGTATCCTCAGAAAAGTCGGCATGGCCCGGCGTATCCAGTAAGTTAACAATGCGC
>MAAI01000005.1:35719-116160 GCA_002163115.1 Methylophaga sp. 41_12_T18
TTCCATCCAATCAGATGTGGCATGACGATCAGTTTTGCGAGACTTAACACTACCAGCGGCTTGAATCGTACCACTTAAATACAGCAGTTTTTCAGTCAGCGTCGTTTTACCGGCATCCGGATGCGAAATAATCGCGAAAGTGCGTCTTTTAGAGACTTGAGGCTGTAATGCAGTGTTTGACATGAATACCTGATCTTTATTACGTGTTTATATTTTGTGTTTAGCGGATATATTGCTAATCCAAAAAGTTGCGCCATTTTACCTGAAGCCTAATTTTTGTGCGCTGACAAATTTAAACACATAAAAATCAGTCAAATATAGTGTTAGATTTACGCTTATCGATATAGCTTGAAAGGTAAGGCATTATTACAGCCAGTAATATTACTGCTAATAAAAAAACACCGAACAAATAAGTCATTCCAATACCAAATCCGTCAACGAATATTGTTTTTATCAAGCCCACTATTAATCCTGTAGCTCGCAGCAATACTAGTGAAAGCAATAGAAAGCAAAGCCTGCTAATGAAACCGTGTAAACAGCATCAAACTTATTCATCGGCAATAAAAGTCCGATGAAAACCATAGCACTGTTAGTTAATAGGTAAGCAGGCAAGGTCGCAGCAAAAATACGCCCAACGACTTGCCAATTTATCTTATGTAAACCCACCTACTTTTTTAAAACTCTAAGCCTATGCTGCCGTAGACCGTTCTTGGTATACCAACACCAATATCTAGGCTACCGTTAGACGCTACGTGATAATCCTTATCCGTTAAGTTTTTAACCCCAGCTTGCAAACGCAAATGCTTATCACTGGCCACTTTCATAGTATAAAAAGCAGTTACATCAAACGTAGTATGGCTACTTAACTCAAGTGTATTATCGCTATCATTATAAGTATCCCCAACATACACAGCGCCGCCAGCTAAACCCAAGCCATTAAAAGCGCCTTGGTCAAATTCATAACTTCCCCACAAGCTTGCACTATGCTTCGGTACGCCTCGCACTCTATTACCTTCATTATTTTCATCTTCAGTAATTTCAGTATCTAAATAGGCATAGCTAAATAACAGGTTAAAGCCATTTAAAAACTGCATACTTCCATCTAATTCAATTCCCCTGGAAATTTCTTCACCATTAACTAAAGTGACATTCGAAAAAGTATCCGTGCCAGCTGGGACGTTACCTCGAGTAATATCAAAATAGGCCAAGTTAACATTAAGTCTGTCGTTTAAAAAAGCTGTTTTCACACCAATTTCATATTGTTCACCAAGGCTTGGATCAATATTTTCAGTTTGTCCTGTTTGTGTATTAATACTCTGCTCATTCGGTTGAAATGTTTCACTGTAACTAGCATAAATAGACACGTGTTCTGTAGGCTGAAAAATAAGACCGGCATTAGGAGATGCTTCGTAAAATGCATCTTGACCTAACTCTTGTTTTGTCGTGTCTCGAGTATAACCAACTTGGCTAAGTTGACCTGACAATGCCGTGAGGTATGAAGTGTTAACAGAGTCTCGCTCAAATCGATCAATGCGTAAGCCAACAGCGAGTTTCCATTCATCAGTAAAAGTGATGACATCTTGCGCATAAAGCCCTAATTGCTTATCAACAGAGTCTGTTTCACTAAGAGTCGTGAATGAATTAGCCTCAGCACCATAGACAGAGTTAAATATATTAAAGATATTTAATTGACTAAAAATAGAGCCTACAGGAGCCAAGCCCGTTGCTCCAATTGGCCCAAGGGCCTCTTCTCTTGTCAGGAAAGGCTGACTATTATCTATCTTAGTTTCACGATGATTGTAATCTAAGCCAGTAATGAAACTATGCTCTACCTTCCCCCACAACACATCACCAGTTAAACGCAAAGAGCCATAGTAACTATCACTTTTATTACTAAATTGATTAACGATACGGACAAGGTCACCACTTGCTGGCACCGCATTAAAGTTGACACCACTAAAGCCTAAAATAACATTTGTTACGCCAGGTAGTAATGCGTTTGTCGGCCCAATCCCTGCAGCAGCATTCACATTTAAAGTATTAGAATTATTAGATTGATAAACAAAACCTGCATCCAGCTGCCAATCATTTTTAAAAACATGATTAAAGTCTAAAGTCGTCGTACTTTGAATTGTATCGCTACTATCACCCGGATCACCAAAGCGCCGCGAACGAGGTACATCTGCAAAATCAACATTGCCGTTCAAGTCCTCGACTAAAACCGTACCTCGAGCCCTAGGTAAGCTACTATCAATCCATTCATAGCTCGCATTAAGCGTACTATTTTCATTAATTTTCCACGTTAATGAAGGCGCAATCAGATCTCGTGAAACCCGATCATTTTTATCTGTTTTACGAAAAGTTTCACTCTCTTCCAATGAGCCCACTAAACGATAAAGTAAAGTGCCACTATCATTCAAAGAACCGGTTGAGTCCACTTCCACTCTACGTTGACCGTGTTCATCAAAGTGTGTGTTGATTGAATTAAATGCTTCTTCTTGTGGCTTTTTGGTAATGACATTAATAATGCCTCCCGGTGATGATTGACCAAATAATAATGCGCCAGGGCCCTTCAATACTTCTACTCGCTCAATGTTAGCAGTCTGTACTCGGATCGCATTACCATTATTCGCAAAGCCATTTTGATAAATTTCACCATCACTATTAACGCCTCGCAAAAGAAAAGTATCGACAGTGTTACCCGACGAAGCTATTGTTTGGATGCCACTGACATTTCTCAATACATCACGTAAATCTTGTGCTTGCTGCTCAATTATTATTTGCTGATTAACAACTTGAATTGACCGAGGTGTATCAAATATAGAAGCATCAATGCCCGTAGCAGAACTAGCCGTGTTTACGGTATAACGATTATTGATAGTTGTTCCAGTCACTTCAACAGGGTCAAGTACGATCGTTTCACTTTCCTTTTGTACTTTCTTTTTCTCTAAAGTGATCGTGTCTTTTGCTGTAAAACGATAACTAATGCCACAGCCCTTCAGTAACTCAGTCAATGCCTGCTCTACGGTATAACTGCCATTCAATGCGGGTGCTTGTTTATTCGCTAATAATGCAGCATTACCACCAATATGTAAGCCAGATTGAATCGCCAACTCTGTCACTGCTTGATTCAGAGGCTGGGTAGCGATAGAAATATTAATAGGTTTAGCTTCATCGACAGCATAAACAGGAACAGATAGTGCACAGGAAGAGAGCAGCAACAAAGCACTGAAAGCTCTCGTTTTTACAACTTGCATGAAATTACTCCAATAATCATTAAACTTAGCCCACACTGAGATTTGCGTGGTTATATAGTTAATGACAAAGCAGCAATAAAATCGGGCAGTCTAAAATGAAAATAATTTTAAACACGCCTCTCTCATCTGTTTTTAAACCAAACTCGATAGTCAGTAAATTTGGTCAATTTAAGCCCAAGTGAGTCAGCAACAATGTTCAATGCCGCATCACTATCTTGGGCTGGTAGCAAGCCGGTAAATCGCAAGTTACGGTTTGCTACCTCAGTACTCATCGAAACCGTACCTAGGCGATAATCATTTAGTCTTGCTACAACCTCTTCCATCGAAGCATTATTAAATAACAGTTTGTTGTGAGCCCAGTCTGGTTTTCTTTTCTTAACAGGATCTAGTTTAATTACTTTTGTAGCATCTACACTCGCACTCTCACCGGCCCGAACAACCATTTCATCAGAGCTATTATTCGCAGTCACTTTGACCTGGGATTCAAATACTTTAACTACCGTTTTTTGCTCATGAAGACGAGTGCTATAAATCGTCCCCATCGCTTTTGCTTTGCCGTGTAGTGTTACCACAGTAAAAGGTCGTTGATTTAAGTCTTTAGCAACAGTCACCATAACTTCACCACGAACCAGCTCTATTTGACGCTGTTTGCCATCAAATTTTATATTAATAGCACTATTGGTATTAAGCATTGCTTTGGTTCCATCATCGAGCTTCACGGTTTGAATTTCACCTATGCCACTATGGTGATTGGCAGTCCAATAAGCCCATGGCATTTGCAAGATCATAATTCCAACCACGGCCAACATGCCTATATTGGCCAGTATTTTTTTACTTTGTTTGTGATTACTTATTTTCTGTTCTGGAGCAGACCAAATACTTTGCATTTGCTCAAATACTTGCCGATGACGTTCATCTTCAGCAAACCATCGTCCAAGCTCGACTCTATTAATCCTAAGCTCTTCTTTAGATGCATCTTCGAGACGTAAAACCCACTCTACAGCTTGCTCACGAATCGTATCTATCGACGTATCAGTTGGAAGTGTTTCTGTTGAACTATGCATCATTGAATGATGGTTACCTTTTAGCTAGTGTAAAGTCGACTATGACAATGAATCATCACTTTTGCAATGTACTGCTTAACACTGCTTTCACTCACTCCCAAGCGCCGAGCGATCTGCTTATAAGTCAAGCCTTCAACTCTAGCCATTAAAAAAGCATCTCTAGGCTTTTGAGCAAGATCTTCGGTAAGTAGGAAAATAGCTTGTGCTAATAATTGACGTGCTGAGGTAATTTCTTCTGGGCCACGACGATCTTGCTGCTCAATAAACACAGATACTTGACGCAATACCTCATCTTCCACTTTTTTGCGGCGATAACGGTTGATCAATAATCGGTTAGCTACAACAAGTAAATAAGCGCGAGGTTGCTTAAGTGTAAGAGACTCCTCAGAGCTTAATAATCGTAAAAATGTATCGTGAGCTAAATCAGCAGCGTGTTCAGGACAATTTAATTTTTTACGTATCCATCCCCGCAGCCAACCATGATGAGCACTATATATTTCTTCAACTAATTGAATTTGTGTAGCCGTGCTATCCGCAGACATGAAAATTACCAAACATTAACGTAAATTAACAAATGATAATGATTATCATATAGATTAACTTCACTTGCAAATAGTCCTCTGTCTTTTAAGGAATTTAAATATTCGACTATTTATTATTATTTTTAACCTGATATTAACCTAGCCATTGCTAAGCTCTATTTCATATTAGGAGAACACTCCGTGAGTTTCTCCCGAACTCAACTCAATTACCTGTGAGTTAGATGAAATTGGAGCAGTAACAACATGCTAAATAAAAGCTTACTCAAACGAAGTTTGCCACTGTCATTTTTAATATTAACTGCCTGTACAACTTTTGGCCCTACGCAAGATTTTATTGCTCAACCAGATCAAGACTTAGAGCAGGTTTCAACATGGAAGTCTCTCGAAAACACCACTGATGTATCAACTTTAAATGAGTTATTTAGTTCACCTCAAATTGATGAGTTATTACAGCAGGCTTTCTCTGATAACCCAGGTTTGCAACAAACTTTAATCACACTGGACATTCGTCGCGCCCAATTACAGCAAACCTCTGCTGCACAACGACCACAAGTTAATGCTAGTTTTAATGGATCTCGGCAAGAGGATGCTGATGATAGTTATAGCAGTGCTTTGAGTATCAGCTGGCAAGCAGATTTATGGGGCAAACTTAGTGATCGTAGCCAAGCCGCCAGCTTAGATATTGCTGAGCAAGAAATGCTACTGCAGTCTGCCCGAGATAGTCTCGCAGCTAACATTATGACCTCGTGGTTAAGCTTAATTACTCAGCAACGTTCAATTGCCATCCAACAGGAACGTGTTGACTGCTTACAGCAAAATGAACTATTTATTTTGCAACGCTACCGTAATGGCTTAGGTTTATTAGAAGACTTAGATAGTGCACGAAGCAGCCTTGCATCTGCTCAAGCTGATTTAATCGCTCAACAAGAAGGTTTTCAGCAACAATACCGTAGCTTAAAAACATTAGTTGGTCAGATTTCAACGATGGATATTGTTATTCCCGAGCAACTTCCTGAAGTGAACTTAGCCACCAGCGGCTTACCGAAACAAAGTTTAGCAAGACGACCTGATTTAAAAGCAGCTTACCTTGCTATCGAATCTGCAAATTCTGAAGCCAAAGCAGCTTATAAAGATCTATTGCCATCATTCAGTATCGAAGCCATGTTAGAAGATGTGGCCTCTTCACCACGAGATGCATTATTAGTCTCGCCTATTTGGTCATTGCTGGGGCAACTAACAGCGCCTCTCTATCAAGGTGGAGCACTACGAGCTGCTGCCGAAATTGCCGAATTAGAAACGGCGTTAAGCTATCAAAAATATCGCGATACTTTATTAACAGCGGTCAACGAAGTTGAAGATGCGATTGGTCAAGAGCAGTCACTAGTTAAACAACAGCAGTTTATAGAGACAGCATTAGCCAGTGCCCAAAACAACCTTATTCAATACCAACAAAACTACCGAACGGGTTTGATTGATATTCTCGATTTATTATCCGTACAACAACAAACCTACGACCTTGAATCACAACTCAATACCAACCAATACGATTTACTTGCTAACCGCATCACACTAGGACTTGCCTTAGGCTTGGAGATTTCACAATGATCAAACGCTTGTTACCATGGATTTTGGCCCTTGCCGCTATTGCCGTTTTAATGCTGACTTTTTTATACAGTAGCTCTGCCGTAGATGAACATGCTCAGCGTCCAATGCCGATGCGCAAAGAAATCCCGCAACGTCCTAATGTCAGTGTCATCAATGTCACAGCAGATCGTTATGCAGCACAAGTGTCTGGTTATGGTGAACTGAGTCCACATTTCAGCCTGACATTAAGTGCGCAAGTAAACGGCCAAATTGAGCGTATTTCAGAACAGTTTGAAGTGGGTAACACGGTAAACAAAGGCGATTGGTTAATTAAGTTAGAGCAAAGTGATTATTTAGCCGTTTTAAAAGAAGCCGAAAATGACGTTGCTCAAGCAAAACTAGAGTTATTAGAGGAAGAAAGACTGGCTATCCGAGCGAAAGCAGAGTGGCAGGCATCAGCACTGCAAGGCCAACCCGACTCAGAGTTAGTATTACGCCAGCCTCAAGTCACAGCCGCCACAGCTAAATTAGCTTTTGCTCAGGCAAGCCTAGCTAGTGCTAAAAAAGACCTGCAATACACACACATTAAAGCACCTTTTGATGCCTTGATTACCGCTAGAAATGTATCTATAGGCAGTTTTGTACAAACAGGCAATGAAGTCGCTTCACTTTATAGCACTGATCGACTTGAAGTAGCCGTACCCTTATCTGGCCAAGACTGGCAGAGCTTACCCAATTTCAGCCAACTAACAACGCCTGTTGATGTCAGTCTGAAAAATGTAGAAAACAATCAATCATGGCAGGGTCAGGTTTTACGAAGCCAACAACATATCGATGTAGATTCACGCCAACGTGCTTTAGTTATTGGCATTGATAATCCCCTATCACAACACCCCGCTGCATTTGCTGGCACCTTTGTTGAAGTCAGTCTGCAAGGTAAGTTAGTGGATAATCTATGGCAGCTACCGAGTTCTGCTTTAAGTCAGCGTGGCGAGATTTGGTATGTTGCCACTGATAATACCTTGGCAAAAATTGTTGCCAATCCGCTGTTCTCACATCATGGCAACATCTTCATCAACGTGCCTAACGACTTCAGCACGCAAACAACTGCGGTATTAACTCATCCTCTGAACAGTTATATCGAAGGCATGCATGTAAACCCTGTTGAGGTCAGCATTGATGAATAAAATTAATACTAATAGCGGCATCATTGCTTGGTTTGCCCATAATACCGTTGCAGCAAACTTATTGATGTTACTGGTCATCTTACTTGGCGTCTTCGAACTGGGTTCGTTACGCAAAGAAGCGTTTCCTAGCCGTGAACCCGACAATATCAGTATCTCTGTTTCTTACACCAGTGGTTCTGCACAGCAATCTGAAGAAGGCTTAGCCATCAAGATTGAAGATCAGTTGGAAGATGTTATTGGTATCAAAAATATCACCAGCACCTCGACTGGCAGTGGCATTTCAGTCACGGTAGAAAAACAATCTGACTATGATCTTGATAAGTTACTGAATGACGTCAAAACAAAAGTAGATGCGATTTCAACCTTTCCTGCCGATGCTAAAAAACCGATCATCGAAAAAGCCATTCGTGAAGAGCATGCTTTATGGATACAAATCTATGGCGAAGGTGATCGTCACAGCATGCAGTATGTTGCTAATCAATTAAAAAGTGACTTATTAGATAATGGTGATATCGGCAGTGTCACCATCTCTGGTTGGTTAGATCCAATGATGGTCATTGAGATTGATGAAGGTCAGCTGCAAGCCTATGGCCTATCATTGACTGATGTAGAAAATGCCATTAACTCTGGCTCATCGAATACCATGACAGCGGTATTAAAAAATGAAGACATCTACCTACAACTTAAAGCATCTGAGCAAGCTTATTTAAAACAAGATTTTGCCGATATCCCTTTACTGACCAGCCAGCAAGGTCAATATATTACGCTGGGTGATATTGCGATTATTAATGATGACTATGATGATGAAACCTCTTCACTGTCACGCTTTCAAGGCAAAGAAAGTATTGCCATCGAAGTCATCACCACAGGACTCGATGATATTAGTGACTCTGTTGATGCTGCTCGACAAACTGTTGATGCATGGCTAGAGGCTGGCAAACTTCCACAAGGCATGGAAATAGCCACTTGGTATGATCGAAGTACCCATATCGAAGATCGCCTGCAACTACTAATGAAAAATGCCGGTACCGGTATTATTTTGGTGTTTATTCTTCTAGCCTTATTCCTGAATCTAACTGTAGCCTTCTGGGTTGCCATGGGCTTGCCTTTTGTCTTCTTTGGCACCTTATATTTCATGGGTGATAGCTACTTAGGTTTATCACTGAACGAATTCACCACCTTTGGCTTTTTATTAGCACTGGGGATCGTGGTCGATGACGCGGTGGTCGTCGGCGAAAGTATTTACAGTGTCAGGGCCAAAGAAGGCGATACCATCACCAATACAATAAAAGGTACGTTACTCGTGGCTGTCCCTACCTTATTTGGTGTTTTAACTACCGTTGCAGCCTTTGTTGCTTTATCTCAAGTCAGTGGTGGTTTAGGCAGACTTTATGCACAATTTGCAGCTATTGTAGGTATCGCATTAATCCTATCGATTATTGAATCAAAGTTGATTTTACCTGCTCATTTAGCTCATCTAAAAACCCACCGTAAACAGCGCGGTAATTTTATTAGTAATGGCTGGCGTAAATTTCAAAAAGTCATTGCCGAAGATAGTTTTGTTTGGTTTTCTGAACGAATATACCAACCGATAATCACTAATGCCATTCAATACCGCTACACCGTTATCATCCTATTTTTAGCTTTATTCACCTTCATTATTAGTTTGCCAATGAGCGGTGCTATTCGAGTGAGTTTTTTCCCTTCCATCCCTGGTGATACGGTGCGAGCCAGCTTGACCATGAATAAAGATGTCAGCTTTGGCCAAACCCATGCAAGCTTAAATTTAATTGAACAAAAAGCCTATCAAGCAGATCAAGAGCTGCGCGGTGAAGCTGACAGTGGCATTGCTAACATTCAAATACTCACCTCGTCTGATCAAGCGGGTCGAGTACGAGTTGAGTTAGATAAATTAGCACCGTATGACATGAATACCTTTACCCGTCAGTGGCAACAGCTAACAGGCTTACCTGAAGGTGCTCGCACCTTAAGCGTGCAAAATTCCCCTCATATGTCGGATGCCTTACGCATTGAACTACGTGCGGATGATGACGAAGTATTAACCCATGCCGGTGAAGCCTTTAAACAAGCCATACTTAAAATTCCTGCCGTCAGCGGTATTGATGATAATCTCGAACCTAGCCAACCTCAGCTGCATTTAGAGTTGAATCAGCAAGGTCGAGCGATGGGCTTAACAACTGACATGTTGGCAGCACAAGTATTACAGGCTTTCAGTGGCCAAGTGGTACAACGCTTCCAACGTAACAGTGATGAAATTGAGGTCAAAGTACGTTATCCAGAAAAAGATCGTCAAAACCCAACCGATGTCATCAATGCTCACATTCGAACAGCCGATGGCACCGTTGTACCTTTATCCTCCGTCGCGACTGTCAGCTATGGTTATACCAAAGATTCGATCACACGCATTAATGGTAAACGAGCGGTCTATATTTCAGCTGATGTTGATAAAGAGGCTATTTCTTCAACTGAGTTAGTATCCCTTATTCAACGAGAAGTAGTGCCAGATATTGCTAGTCAATACCCAAGCTTAGGCATCCATTTTGGTGGTGAAGCTGAACAACAGGCTGAAACCCAATCCTCAATGGTGCAAATGTTTATCTTGGCCTTATTAGTGATCTATATGTTGCTAGCCATCCCATTAAAATCCTACTTTCAGCCTGTCATCATCATGGTAGCAATCCCATTTGGTATTGTTGGTGCCATTATTGGTCACTGGGTTAACGACCTACCATTAGGGATATTATCGTTAAACGGCATCATTGCTTTAAGTGGTGTGGTGGTCAACGATAGCCTATTGTTAGTCGCCCGCTTTAACGAAATAAGAAAAGAAGTCAGCAATGTCAAAGAAGCAATTAGCATTGCCTGCCGAGGTCGCCTAAGGGCTGTCATGCTTACATCGGTAACAACTTTTGCAGGCCTTTTGCCATTATTAGGTGAAACATCACGTCAGGCTCAATTCTTAATACCTGCCGCGGTATCATTAGCTTATGGCATTATGTTTGCCACAGTAATTACTTTAATATTGGTACCAAGCCTAGTGTTAATACAAATTGACGTGCAACGTTTCTTTAACAAGCTAATTAAATCAGAATCACCTGCAGAGGAAGTAAGCCCAACATGCTAACCGCCTTACTCATTGAAGATAATCTCGACTTGGCCAATACGGTCATTGATTATTTGTCTCTCGAAGATATTCAATGTGATCATGCCAGCAATGGCGTTTCGGGCTTAGAGTTGGTGAGCACCAACCACTATGATGTAGTGTTGCTGGATCTTAACTTACCTAGGTTAGATGGTTTAACACTGTGTGAAAAACTACGCCAAGCAGGCATTGATACCCCAGTATTAATGCTTACAGCTCGTGACCAACTCAAAGATAAAATTGCCGGTTTTGATGCCGGTACTGACGACTATTTAGTTAAGCCTTTTGAGCTACAAGAACTGGTTATTCGAGTGCAGGCATTGTCACGCCGTCGTAGTGGTCAGGTTAAGTTACTAAAATGTGCTGACTTAAGCTTAAACCTAGCTGAAAAAACAGCGGTTCGTTCAGGCCAAAGCTTAAAGCTCTCCCCTACCGCTTGGCAATTATTAGAAACCTTATTACGTGCTTCGCCCAATGTGGTCAGCAGGCAACAGCTGGAACAAGCCGTCTGGGGTGAAGATGGCACCGATGGTAATAGTTTAAAAGTGCACCTATTCAACTTACGTAAAGTCGTCGATACACCTTTTGAACTCCCTTTAATTCATACCGTGTCAGGCCATGGCTTTGCACTTAGAGATGATAATGATGAAACGTCCGCTTAGTCTTAAACTATTTATCAGTATTAGTTTCTTAATTTTTGCGGTGATCATTGTTATCACCTATTCATTTATCAGCGCTCACTTTTTCTTTCGTGGCATGGACAATATCATTGCCTCAAACTTAGAAAGAGCAGGTTATTCCTACCTACACTCACGCGCCTACAAACATCGTGAAACAATTAAAAACTTTCACCGTAACTACACCGTGACTTATGATTGGAAGGAGTTATCACCCGATATTCGACAAGAATTTTCTCAGCCAATTTCCAACATTAATGAAATTTATAAAATAAATAAATCATCATGGTTTGAACGTCCTGATGTGATTTACTTTGTGATGCGAGTGCAGATTGATGATGAACAGTTTTTTATCAGCCAAACGCTCACCGCCAAAAGGGCCTCAGCCATTGTTGGTCGCAATATCAAACAAAGTATGAAAACACTGTTGGTTATTAGTATTAGTATGCTAATAACAATGGCACTGTTCATTTGGTTACTGCTAAGACGTATCGCCCTACCAGTATCACAACTGAATCAATGGACACATCAGCTAGACAGTAAATCTCTTAGCCAAACTGCACCTGACTTTGCATATCCTGAACTCAATGAAATGGCTAAACTCATTCAAAACAGTTTGTCATCTGTGCAACAAAGTCTAGAACGAGAAGAACGGTTTCTAGCTTATGCCAGTCATGAATTACGTACTCCGATCAGTGTTATTCGTAACAATATTGAGTTACTCAATAAGTTAAAACAAAACGCAGTAAGCCAAGATGATAGCAAGTTCGCTCAAATTATTGACCGTATTGATCGTGCTAGCCTAACGATGAAACATTTAAGCGAAACCTTGTTGTGGTTAAGTCGAGAAGACTCAGAAACACTGCCTAGCCAGCACGTTGATATAGCACAACAGATAAATCAACTTAGTGATGAAATGCAGTATTTGCTCGCCAATAAAAACATTGAGTTATCAATATCTACCCATGCACATGTAATGGTCTTAGCAGAAATTCCTGCTCGAATTATCTTAGCTAATTTAATTCGCAACGCATTTCAACACACCAATCAAGGTGAAATAACGATTCAACAAACGGGCAATACAGTCATTATTACCAATACAGAAACACATGCTGAAAGTGAAGCATCGACACAAGATCTCGGCTTTGGTTTAGGCATTCAACTTACTGAACAATTAGCTGAAAAATTAGCTTGGGATTATCAAAAGTCACATGATAAAAATACTTATCAAGTGACGATTACCTTTTAAAACAATGCCCCCTAAACAGGTATAACTAGCTGTTTAGGGGGCATGTTGTTAATTTAAATTAAAAGTCTGTTGAGACCGATAACTTCACTTCGCGAGGGTTGCCCTGCGTTAAGTAACCACCTGTTGCTGATGCCCAATAGTTTTCATCAGTCACATTGTTGATATTGGCACGCCACATAACTTGCTGCTTACCCATTTTCATACTGTAACTCATACCCAAGTCTAACCGTGTCCATGAGTCTAACTTTAAGGTATTTGCTGCATCAGCATATTGCGAGCCATTATGAATAACTTTACCTAATACAGTTAAACCGTTAACCATAGGCAAATCCCATTCACCACCCAATACAACACGATATTCAGATACGCCAACCGCATCATTACCATCGTTACTGCCATTTTGTGTTTTTTGCAGTTCAGGATTTAACCATGAGGCACTACTATTTAATCTCACACTTTCTGTCGGTGCACCGTAGACACTTAACTCAACACCTCTATTACGCTGCTCACCAAAGATGCCATAAACATTATTGGTATTGGTATAGCCTTCAGGTTTACTGATCTCAAACACGGCTAAACTACCGCCGATAGTATCGTAATCAATCTTAATCCCTACTTCGTTTTGCTCTGATTGATACGGAGCGAAAACCTGGCCTGGATTAGCTGCTGAGTTAGGAGCACTAGGACCTTGTTGCAAAGCTTCAATATGATTGGCATATAAAGAAACATGCTGCCATGGTTTAACTACGATGCCATACACCGGTGATGTAGCATGATCTTCATAAGTCGTGTCTAAGTCACCACCATAAGTGTAACCTTTAACAGTGATGTCTTGATATCTGACACCTAAGGTTAATAAAACACGCTCATCAAACAAACCAATACTATCCGACAAAGATACACCTGACATACGAGTACGACTACGTACATTAGGATCGTTCATATCACCATCAAAAAATACAGTTGCTGGATAGGCAGGGTTAGTTGGATTGTAAATATTGGTCGTGTAAGTTGGCCACGACATCGTATATGCCGTGCTGGTTTTTTGATAAAAGCCAGAATAGCCCATATTCAATTTATGAGACACCTCACCGGTATCAAACTGACCACGCAAGCCGACTAAATGTGAAAAGGCTTTTGATTCATAAGGAACAGATAAGCGTAAACCAGTTGCATTACCAGCTGCATCGTCGACTGTCGGTGAAGAATAATCACCAAACTCCTTAGTCTTATTCGCTCCTATTGCTGCATAAGTATTCCAATCATCATTAAAGGCATACTCAGAACGTAACATAGCAAAGGTATTTTCTAAGTCTGTTCCTGCCCAGCTGGGTGCATAGTTAGTATCGGCAGATGGTGCATCAGGAATACTGGTTAATGATCCGCCGGTATAAACGACAGAACGACCACCAGATACCGACTGTTTCATATGACCAATATCTAGTGATGATTGTGTTTTATCACCTTGGTAATCAAGGGCAACTGATGCCAACTTAGTTCGACGACTTTCATCATCGATAGCCGTATCACCATCGCGGTTTAATAAGTTAACACGAACACCAAACTGTTCATTTTGACCGAAGCGACGGCTTACATCTGCAGCTAAACCAATTTGTGAATCCATAGAATAATCTAGGCTAATACGAGTAAGCGGCTTATCTCCTGCTCGCTTTGGCTCAATATTAATTGCACCACCAATACCCGAACCACCCGGTGATACGCCGTTAAGAAAGGCATTAGAACCTTTAAACAGTTCAACGCGCTCAGCCAAGTTGGTCGCAACGACTTGACGTGGTAATACACCATACAAACCACCGTATGAAATAGCATCACCATCTAAAGCAAAACCACGTACCAAAAACTTTTCAGCATAGTTACCATAACCAAAACCACGCTGAACAGATGCATCGTTATCTAATACGTCTGCAATAGTCAGCGCTTGCTGGTTCTCTATTAATTTAGAGGTATAGCTAATCACATTAAACGGCACATTAGCCGCATCTTGTTCGCCTAAAATACCTAAGCGGCCACCGGTAGCAACTAAGCCACCAGCATAACTATCAACTAGTGTATTCGCTGAGTTTAAATTTTCACCAACAACTGACACTGTGGGAAGAGTTACATCATTGCCACTTTGCTGTGCTTGTTGTTGCAGGATATAGCTATTATCACCATTGCGAACAGCAATGATTTCAGTACCAGCTAATAATTCAGCCAATGCTTGCTCACGAGTAAACTGTCCCGATAAGCCCTTGCTTTGCAAACCTTGTGTGATCGCTGTCGGGAATGCCAATAAAATTTTGGCTTCACGACCGAACTTATTCAACACCGATTCTAAAGAACCCGCTGCTAACTGAAATGATTGCGTAACCACATCAGTTTGGCTCACTGGAGCTACCGCTTGCTCAGCATAAGCTGATGGAGCTATAGCTAAAGTCAGGCCCATGGTTAAACTGCTTGCAATAACGGCTCTTGTTACAAATGAAGCCACTGATGTTAATTGAAATTGCTTAGCGCTGGCACTGTCGTTTAGTGCCGCGCCAATAACGTGTTTTGTCATGCTTAATACTTCCTCAGATTTGATAAGAAATGGTGTGTCTTTTCTTATCTGTCCCTTGAGAAAGCAAACTAGACCATCTAAATCATTATTTTTTTATTTTAGTTAATAAACTTCCGTTATCTATGTCTGTTTTAACTTGACCGTCACCCATAATGAAGTCAAAAAATACACATCTAACGGCAATGTATTTGCCAAGCTATTTAATATCAATGTCGTATCATCAAGCGGGTAAGTACCTGAAACTCGCAAATTAGCCGCTGACGGTTCACAACGTAATACACCACTTCGATGGCGAGAGACCTCAGCTAAAAAATCGGCTAAACGCATACCACTGGCAACAATCATCCCACTTCGCCATGCCACACTATCCTCGTTAGCCGCTTCTACTGCATAAATGTGTGAACGATCAAAGCTCACTTGTTGCTGGGCAGTAATAGTTTTGAACTCACCATTAATATCTTTAGGACGAACTTCTACCGCACCTTCAAGCACGATTAACCGGCTCAACTTATCTCGTTGGTAAACACTAAATTTAGTGCCTATAGGCTGCAACTCGCCATGAGGCGTTTCAACAATAAAAGGACGTGATTGAATTGAGTTATCCTTAGCCGTGGCAATCAATACTTCACCACTATGCAATCGAATCCGCCGTTCTAACTCAGTAAAGTGAATGCTAATCGCAGTATCAGTATTCAAGTCAACGGTTGTGCCATCAGCTAAAGTAATGGTTTTACGTTGGCCTACATCCGTTTTGGCATCGGCCATGATGTTTTGCCATGAAAACTTCTGCTCTAATAATAGTGTTGAACTACCAGCAAATAATAATAACGCTAAGGCTTTCATCGAATCTCGACGCGAATGTTTATTATTGTCGGCAATACCCGCATAAGTCACTGCTTTGCCTACTGATGAAGACAAACTAGAAAACTTACTATTTAGGTGCTCGATACGTTGCCAAGCAAGTTCATGCTCAGGATCTTGTTGCCGCCAGTTTTTTAGCGGTTGATGTTGCTCCGTACTAAGCCCCTCATCTTGCAGCTCTAACATCCATTCTATTGCCTGGTTTGCCACACTTGGTGAAATGATATCCACCTCAAAATCAGCAGCAAGCTCGGATTGATTATTTTTAGACATCGTCAATCCCCTTATTCCATATCGATGGCGAAATAACACTTTGCCATCGCGCGCGTTAAATATCGCTTTACTGTTGTTACTGATATTGCTAATTTCTCAGCCACTTCGGCGTGTTTTAAACCATCAAGTTGCACTAATAGAAAGGCATGCTTCACATCGTTAGGTAAGCCATCTAATAGCTGATCAATTTCATTTACCGTCTCAATAATGATCGCTTTGTCTTCTTCAGAGGGTAAAACACTGTCAGGTAAATTCAGTAAAACATCGAGATATGCTCGCTCAATCTTTTCTCGGCGCCAATGATTAGATAAAACACGTTTAGCAATCGTAGATAAAAATGCTCTTGGTTCTTTAATAGTAATAGCTTCATCACGCGTTAATACCCGTAAAAAAGTATCTTGAACTAAATCTGCAGCACGATGAGTACAACCTAATTTGCTATGCAACCAGCCCTTTAACCAACTGTTATGTTGTTGATAGAGCTGCTCCACTTGCTGTTGTAGCTGCTGCTGTTGTAGCTGCTGCTGTTTTATCGCTGTTTTATTGGCAATCATGACAACTTAACCTATACAACTCAAATGATAATGATTCTCATTATCGCAAGTTACAGCAGTTACTGCAACAGTTCATTACTATTAGTAAATTTCTTAACTATAAAACACACCAAGGCAAATGCTACTGATTCGCTTTTGAGTTAATATATACATCAACAATTCATACATTTAACATCAAAAGATTTTATGAAGCCATCAACAGCCCCCCGCATGAAAGCAGCGGTGATCAATGCCGATAAAATAATGCCCAACAAAAAAGGCCGCCCTTCTTTGCTCGTCCAAGCAGAGGCGTTCATTGTCAAACATAGCAATAAATTAATTGTTGTTCATGCCATCATGTTTGTTGTCTTCCTGGCTTTATTATTCCTGCCGTTGTTTTTATCTGAGCCCGCTGAAAATGCAACGCCACTCACCCACTTCACCGTGTTAGCAAATTATTTAATGTGGGGCTTGTGGTTCCCGCTGGTCTTTATCTCGGTTATTTTCAGTGGTCGTAGTTGGTGCGGCATTTTGTGTCCGATGGGCGCAGCATCTGAATGGGCTAATAAACGTGGTCCTCAGTGGCAAATACCTGCTTGGATCCGCTGGGAAGGTACGCCTGTTGTGAGCTTTTTATTGATCACAATCTTGGGCCAAACCGTTGGTGTTCGAGACCACCCAGAAGCGATTGCTGAAGTATTTGGTGGCACCTTATTATTAGCTATTGTTATCGGTTATTTTTATGGCCGAAATAAACGGGCTTGGTGTCGCCATGTTTGCCCGATAGGTTTATTACTTGGCGTTTACTCCCGACTTGGAGCCATTCAATTCAGACCTAAAAGAAAACGTGAAGGTGGTGATAGTTATACTGAAAAAGGTATCTGTCCCACGATGATAGATATCTCTAGAAAAGAAGAGTCTCGCCACTGTATTGAGTGCTTTCGCTGTGTGAAACCCAAAGCCAAGGGCGGGCTTGAATTAGCGTTAAGAGTGCCTGGCGATGAGATTGAAAACATTCGTGACCATAACCCCAATATGGCTGAAATTTGGTTCTTATTTCTGGGTACTGGTGCAGCGCTTGGCGGTTTCTTATGGTTAGTGCTGCCTTATTATCAAACCTTGCGTCAGCAAGTGGGCGAATGGTTTATTAACCATGAATGGTATTGGATAGCGCAATCAGGCCCTAGTTGGTTGATGAGTGTGCACCCTGAACGTCGTGAAGTCTTTTTCTGGCTCGACTTTTTTATGATTGTCGGCACCATGTTGGCCTGTGCCATTGTTATCACTGGCGTGCTTTACCTAACTACCCAAATTGCAGCATGGTTATCAGGCAAAGTAGGTGGTGATAGAACGAAAAAGCTTCGCTTCACCGAGCTAGGTTATCAATATGCACCAGTGGCAATGGTCTCGCTTATATTAGGGCTCGGTGCTGAGTTATTCGCTCCACTGACATTACTAGGCTTAGAAAGCGAATCGATCGCCTATGTTAAAGCTTCATTATTTATTCCAGCCATCATCTGGAGCATCTTTCTCGGCGACCGGATCTTAAAACGACAAGGGCTGAAAACATCGGTTCGGTGGATTCCCTTACTACCGGGTGTTATCGGTAGCGTTTTTGTCGCATTTGCTTGGTGGCCAGCCTTGTTCTCAGGCTAACTAGCACCAGCTTATCTACTTTGCTTAACTAGCTAACTTCCGTATACTTGAGAATGATTATCATTTAAGACTTATTTATATTCAACAGGGACCTCTATGAAATATCTAAAACTAGGCTTACTGTCTGCCTTCAGTTCACTACTACCTACGATGGTCAGTGCTGCTGACGTGGAAATTGGCACCGTAGAACAAGCAGGCATGGAAATTGTCGCCGTTTACATTCAACCAGTAACCATGGCACCGATGTTACCCGGTGGTTCAAACGAAGCTGATATTCACTTAGAAGCTGATATTCATGCTCTAAAAGATAATCAACACGGTTTTTCTGAAGGTGATTGGGTTCCTTATTTAGGCATTGCTTACACCATCAATAAAGTAGGTTCAGATTGGTCAACTACCGGTTCATTTATGCCTATGGTTGCCTCTGATGGCCCGCACTATGCTAGAAACATCAAACTAGATGGTGCTGGCAAATACACCTTACGTTATAACATTTCACCACCACCATTTAATGGTTTATACCGCCACACCGATAAAGAAACTGGCGTGGTTGATTGGTGGCAGCCCTTTGATCTTGAGTGGAACTTCACCTATGTTGGCATAGGTAAAAAAGGCGGTTACTAAGCTCCTTTAATAAGTTGAAAATCCTTCCCTATTTCAATTTAGGGAAGGATTAAACTTTAAACCTAGCCACAATCGCATTTAGATTATTCGATAAACTGCGAATATCACTGGTTAGTTGTTCACTGGCTTCAGCCACCGAACTGGCCGAGACAGCTTGGTCATTCAACTCAGATAAGCTGTGACTCACCTCAGCTGACACTTTTGTTTGCTCTTCCGTTGCCAGCGCCGTTTTAATAGATAACTCATTAACGCGTACAAATGAATCTTGTAACGACTGAAAAACTTGGTTTGCTTCTGTAAACGTTTCAGCCGTCACATTGGCATTTTTACGACCGCTCTCGATCGCAGCAGCAGATTCATTTACTCTCAACTTCAGCTGATCAATCATCGTTTGAATATCATTGGTACTGTCTTGAGTACGCGTCGCCAAAGTACGTACTTCATCAGCTACAACGGCAAAGCCTCGACCATGTTCACCTGCCCTAGCGGCTTCAATAGCGGCATTTAAAGCCAGTAAGTTAGTTTGCTCGGCTACACTGCGGATAACATCTAATACCGATGAAATACTCTCAGAGCTCTTTTGCAACTCAGCTGAACTATCAATAGCTACACTCATATCATTGGAAAACAGTTCGATGCACTGAGTTGATTTTTGTACAACCTCTAAGCCGCTATTAATTAAACCATTCGACTGTTCAGCCTCTTGTGCCGTTACCGTTGCACCTGTCGACATTTCCTCACTAGATACACTCATTTCATGTACGGCACTGACAATCGTATCGGAAGCACCGTTTAAGGTATCTGTTATCGATTTAGTTTTTTCGGCTGAATCGGACAAGGTTATTGTCAGCTGTTCTAATTTTGCCGACTCCTCTAATACATTAGAGATCAGCCGCTGAAGTGCTTCAATAAAGTTATTAAACTCAGTCGCTAGGTCACTGAACTCATCCTTGGTGGCACTGGTCAGCCGCTTAGTTAAATCACCATCGCCGTCAGCAATTTGTTTTATATTGTTAGTTAACTCATTCACTTGTTCGCTCAATACTTTGGGAACGGTATAACTAAACCAAGCAGCTAAGCCTAGACTAACCAACAACACCAGTAATGACAGCATGATAAATTTTGAAATTGTCTGTTCTACTTGCACGAGAGATTGCTCTGCTTGCTGTTCAGTAGCTAGACCAGCAGCATCTAATATATCTCTCAGCTGTTCGAATTTAGTATTTGAGTCAGCTGTTAACGCATCAAACATTGTAAATTGATGACTGTCTTGAGCTGCTACCAGCTGATTTGAGGACTGCAACCATTGTTGAAAATGCAGATCAAATGTTTCAAATTTAGCGACTAAATCTGGATAGTGTGAAAGTTTATTTCGGTACTCAGCAAACCGTTCTTTAACTTGCTGTGCATTATCCTGACGATCTTGTTCTTGCTGTACAGAAGAACCTGCAGTAACAAGATTAATTTCTGCCAGTTTTGCTTGATAGAGGTCACGATCAGCATTCAATACCAGTGAAATAGCTTTTTCAAAAACATCTGTTTGCTCATCTAAAGCAGACTTCTGCAAAGATAATAAATGTGAAAATATAACAACAGTGATAATTAATACTATCGCTAACAACAAGATAGGCAGCGAACTTTTTGCACGGATACCGCTAAATTTCATCGTCATCCTATACTCCCATAATATAAATCGGACTGAACAATACTTGGCTGGTCTAGGTCTTTGATTTAAATGTTGGTGGCTAATAAGCACATAACACTATGCTTTTGACAATTAGATATTAATTAAATGGTATGCCTGATAGTGATTTAGAACAAGTCATTAAAATAAGTTATTGATCTATTGGGAATAACATTGCTGAATGGTCATTCACTGTTACCAAGACCTTACTCGCCATTGGGATGTTATTTAACGAAGCTTGATTAACCATCAACTTCAGTTTGCCAACGACAATCTTATAAGTGCGATGCTCACCATTGAATACTTGCTCAGTTACCTTGCCTTGCGCAGAATCGCTGACTTCAATACTCAACTGGTTAGGACGAATAAACTGGCGTACAGAGCAACCTATAGACAAGTTATGTGGCTCTGTTGAACGAATCTCACCTAACTCAGCAGACAAGGTCCGGTACTCATCGATCACTTCTACATCTAACCAATTACCATCGCCCATTGATTCAGCTAAAGCTGTTGATTCGGGTTGATAATATAAAGTTTCAGCGGTACCCGTTTGGACGATTTGTCCCTGCTCCATGAATGCCAACTTATCGGCAAAGGCAAAAGCCTCTTCTTTGCTATGCGTAACAAATAGAGCGGCAACACCCTGCTGTTTTAAAATATGACGAATATCCGTCATCAGCTGTTGGCGTAAGTGGAAATCAACATTAGAAAAGGGTTCATCTAATAACAGTACTTTAGGCTGCATCGCTAATGCTCGTGCAATGGCAACGCGTTGTTGTTGGCCGCCTGATAGTTCATGTGGGAAAGCAGACTGATAACCTTCCATTTTGACAAGCTTAAGTAGTGCCGCTGCTGATGACACGGCCTGTTGTTTATCTTTTATGCCAAAGCAAATATTGTCTTGCACCGACAGGTGTGGAAACAAAGCATAATCTTGAAAGATAATGCCCATGCCTCTTTTATCAGGCGAAATAACAACTTCAGTGGTTGAAACACATTGGCCAGCCAATGAAATTGAACCATGTGTCAGTGGCAAAATGCCTGCAATGGCTTTTAATACTGTTGTCTTACCCGAACCACTTTGACCTAACAGACATAAAATCTCATTGCTTTTTATTTCTAACGATAATTTGTTCAGTACTTTTTTGGCATCGTACTGTATTGAGATTTCATCAACAGTTAACGCGCTTACTGTCTTAGTCATGTGTCACATTACCTGTTTGTGTCAGTCTTATCACCGGATATAAGCCCGCTAATATAATCAAAATTGCCGCTATCGCTGCTTGCTCTAACTGCTCATCAGATACAAACTGATAAACATAAGTTGCTAAGGTATCAAAGTTAAAAGGACGTAGTAATAATGCCGCAGGCAGCTCTTTCATACATTCAATGAATACCAGCAACAAGGCAGTAAATATACCCTTTTTAAGTAACGGAATATGCACCAAAAACAAGGTCTGTAAATTGGTCTTACCCAATGTTTTCGACGCAATATCTAAAGAAGGACTAATATTCAAAAAGCTAGATTCAATCGTACCATTTGCTACTGCCTGAAACCGCACTACAAATGCAAAAATCAACGCAAATACCGTTCCCGATAAAAACAGTCCTGGTGCTTGATAGCCCAAACTGACTAGCCAGTCATTAACACCCACTTCAAACATCGTCATCGGTATCAACACAGCGATCGCCAGCACAGTACTGGGTAGAATATAACTGGTTGTACTAGCTCGTAATGGTAGCCGTGCACTGCGTGTGGTTGAAAGGCGCGCCGTATAGATAAAAATGATGGCAAAAATCGTAGTTATAACGGCAGCTATTAATGCTAACCATATACTTTGAAACAAGACTTGCCATAACTGTTCGCTCCAACCAGAAGCAAAGTAATGGATAGCATAATCAACCAACACCATGGCTGGCACGATAAATCCTGCCAACAATAGTAAGACACACCAACTCACCGCTATCGTGCTATGCAGTTTATTCAGTTTAAAACGATTTATTTGGCCCGACGTTTTATGATAAAAGCGTTGTCGTCCTCGTTGCCAACGTTCAATGGCCAGTAGTCCTACTACCCCAACTAACATTAACATTGAGATCTTAGCTGCCGCTGACAATGAGCCATGGCCAAGCCAGCTATCATAGACCGCTGTCGTTAAGGTATTAACAGCAAAATAGTGAACAGTAGCAAAGTCACCTAAAGCTTCAGCACCAATAAAAATCAATCCCATAATTATCGCCGGCCGACACAAAGGTAGCGATACCAACCGAAAACTCTGCCACGATGATTTGCCTAAGGTGCGACTTACTTGGAATAAATGGGCACCCTGCTCAAGGAAAGCAGTACGGGCAATAAGATAAAGGTATGGATATAAAACCAGCGCCAACATAATCGATGCGCCGTAGATATTACGTACTTCAAAAAACCAGTATTCCCCTATCGGGGTATTAGCTTGAAAGACACTGCGTAGTAAACGCTGTACTGGCCCAGAGAAATCCAGTAAGTCGGTATAGATATAAGCAACAACGTAAGCCGGCATCGCTAGTGGCAGCATCAATAACCATTGAAATTTCTTGCGCCAACGAAAGTCGCACATCGCAATCAGCCATGCACTAGGCAGTGCAAATATCGCTGAAAAGAATAACACCAATGCCACAAGCATCAGTGTATTGATCACATAGTCCGTTAAAACGGTCGCCCAAAGGTGCTCAAATAAAACAGTATCGGCAGAAAAACTTTGCATTAGCAAAGCTAATACAGGTAAAACTAAAGCTGCCGATACTGTCCATGAAAGTAGCACCCACTTCTTGGGGCTAGTTGTTTGCATTTATACGTGATCTCGAAATCCTATTTAGAGATCGAATTTTACTTCATCTAACAACATATAGGCAGCGGTCTGATGTTTAACCACTGTCGTTAGCGGTAGGATATCCGCTTTATAGTCACCCCATGATTGCACAATTTCTGATGGTGTAACCGTTGAGTTAACAGGATATTCCATATTCAAAGATGCATATAAAGACTGTGCTTTAGCACTACTTAAATAGTTCATAAGTTTAACTGCATTGCCTTTGTTTGGCGCATATTTGGCCATAACAACACCTGAGATATTGATATGAGCACCACGATCAGCTTGGTTAGGGAAGATAATATTTACCGCATCAGCCCATGGCTTTTGTGCTTCATCCATTAACATCTTGCCATAGTAATAGCTGTTACCAAGAGACACATCGCATACGCCTTCTTTAATCGCTTTTACTTGAGCACGATCATTACCTTGTGGCTTACGCGCTAAGTTGTCTTTCACTTTCAACAACCATGCTTTAGTTTCCGCTTTGCCATGATGAGCAATCATCGAAGCAACTAAAGAAATATTGTATGGGTGCTTACCACTACGTACACAAATTTTGCCTTTGAATTCATCAGACGCTAAGTCTTCGTAGCTCAACTGACCTGCATTTTTCACTCGGTCTTTTGAAGCATAGATAACACGTGCACGTGTTGTCAGTGCATACCAATGCGATTTATTGTCACGGTATTGCGCTGGAATATTGCTCTCTAAAGTATCACTCGATACTTTTTGAGTTAACCCTTTTTCAGTCAACTCTAATAAGCGATTAAAATCAGAGGTTAATACTAAATCGGCAGGGCTATACTTACCTTCACGCTGTAGCTTTTCAGCAATACCAGATTTGGCATAAATGATATTAACTTCGATACCGGTTTCTTTAGTAAATTGTGCTGCAATAGGGTCAATCAAGAACGGTTGACGGTAAGAATAAATATTAACTTCTTCAGTAGCCCACGCATTTGCAATTGGCAACAACAAAAGCACAATTAAGCACTTCAATAATCCATGTTTCATGTAGCAACTCACCTTATATTTAACTATTAGAATCTATCTAAATAAGAACGATTATCATTATAAAGCTTAGTATTGGTGATTAACAGCCTTTAACAGCAATTTACATAGATTAAGTGAGTAGTTAATCGGCCCTTTTATTTAATTTTGTTGCCACAATGATGCAGAACTAATTGACGCGATTGTCGGCGTACCAGCTAAAGCCATAGCCACTTCCAACTCTTCACGTAATACCCGCAACATATGGCCCACACCAATCGCACCGGCAACCGCTAAGGAATATAACTGAGGGCGGCCAATCATCACTGCATCAGCACCTAAAGCTAAGGCTTTAAATACGTCAGTGCCACGTTCGATACCGCTATCTAACAACAACGGAAATGATTCTCCAACCGCTTGTCTGATGACGGGCAAGGCTTCAATTGCTGATGGAATGCAATCTAATGTTCGGCCACCATGATTCGACACAATAATACCGGCAATGCCTAAATCAACAGCTTTTTTTGCATCAATCGGGCTTAAGATGCCTTTTAAGATAATCGGCATCTCCGTTTGCTGTTGCAGCCATTCAATATCTTGCCAAATCGGGGTTTCACTCATCATGCCTTGAAATACAATGCTTTGACTGGCATCAAAGGCAGCAGAAGGTAGCTCAGGCCTATCGACCAAGTTTACCGCCTCTACGCCTGCTGGCAAGACAAACTTAGCCCGTTGGGCACGGTTCCTAATACCATGTAACGGGGCATCAACCGTAATGATTAACTTACTATAACCAGCCGCTTCGGCTCGCTTAACTAGCGATAAGGTAAAGTCTCTACTTTGTTGAAAGTACAATTGAAACCATTTCGGACTATCAAGTTCAGCAGCAATCTTTTCCATGCTAACTGAGGACAAAGTACTTACTGCCATGCCCGTTTCTAACACACTGGCCGCTTGCGCTGTCGCTATTTCGCCTTGCTCATGTACTAAACGGTGAAACGCTACTGGCGCCAACATCATTGGATGGCGCCATGTTTCATCTAAGATTTGAGTTTGCGTTGAACCTTGAGTGCAGTCCGTCAATACATGGGGATGAATCAGTAATTCATCTAATTTCTGACGATTTCTGTTTAAGGTGATCTCATCACCACCACCACCAGCAATATATTCATAAATGGCATGAGGAATATGCTGTTGAGCATAACGAGCATAATCAGCCACACTAACTAACTCAGCAGGAATGGCTGTTAACGGTGCTTTCAAAGGTGTCGACATCTACAGATCCTGAAGTTAGGTTTCAGCCCAAAGCCGAATGAGGTTATGGTAATTTCGAGATAAACGCATCACATCGGGATGGTCATCACCGTGGATGGTTGTCAGTGACTGCACGCTTTGATCTAGATCGAATAAGATTTTTCGTTGTTCATGATCACGGATCATACTTTGTAACCATAAAACGGCACTGACTCGCTCACCTTTAGTGACCGCTGTCACTTGATGCAAGCTGGTTGACGGATAAAGAATTAAGTCGCCTGCAGCTAACTTAACCGGTTGTGAACCAAAATGGTCTTCAAGTCTTAACTCGCCGCCATCATAGTCATCTGGATCTGTTAAGAATAAAGTGGCAGACAAATCAGTTCGGATACGTGCTGAACTTTCTGGAGGAACACGTATCGCGTTATCCACATGCACACCATAAGTTTCACCAATGCCATAACGGTTAATCATCGGTGGAAATACTTTTAAGGGTAATGCTGCAGAAACAAATAATGGGTTTTGTGCTAACACCGTCAAGATAAAGTCTTCTAGCTCTCTGACTAACGGTGAATCACTGGGTAATTGTTGATTATTTTTGACTTTATTCGCCTGTGTTCCCGCGGTAACGCTGCCATCAATCCATTGCTCTTTGGCAATTTGTTGGCGAACAGCAGCTAACTGCTCGGCCGATAACACCTCACGAATAGCAATCATAAATAAACCCTTATAAACAAAAAAACCGAGGACAGTTTCTGCCCCCGGTTCATTTTAACAACTAAGCCTAGAATTTATAGCTTAATGTTGCATTTGCTGAACGACCATCACCAATATAAGCAATGCTACCGCCGCGATAAACTGCAGTGTAGTAATCTTTATCAGTTAAGTTTTGCACGTTTAAACGTACATCTAACTCATCAGATACTTTATAGCTAGCAAACATGTCATACACTGTGTAACCCGGCAATACTACGTTACCATCAGTACCGGCATCAGGTTGACCGCCCTTAATTTCACTTGCATAAGTTAAGTTACCACCAAAAGCAAACTTAGGTGTTAACTGGTAACGTAATTGTGCACTAACACTCTTCTTTGCGAAGTTCGCTTTAGGCAATCCAATATAGTCTGGGTACGAAGTCGTTGTGCCACCAGGTCCGTTACGAGTAACGGCAACGTTTCCATCAAAGTATGAGTCAGTTGTTTTAGAATCCATGATTGCTAAACCAATTTGACCACTTAACTTAGGTGTGATGTTACCGGATAAGCCAAGTTCAATACCGTGTACACGGTTAGCACCGGTATTAAATGAACCACCTGATTGGTAAGAATCAACACCACTTTCAATAACATCGTCTTTCTTAGTCAAGAACCCAGCCGCTGTTAACAATAGGTTGTTATCAAATAAGTTCCATTTGGTACCAATTTCAAAGTTTTCAGCTTGTTCTGGTTCTGCACTATAGTTACCGGCAGAATCTTCACACAAACCACCGTAACCACATTGTGTACCTGCGTCAGCTTCACCACCATTGATATTAGATGATGTGCTCCAACCCGCGTAAACATTACCATTTTCCCATGGTGAGTAAACGACACCAATATGACCATTCCAGAAACCATCACTATAAGAATAAGTTGTTGCTGGTACTGGCGTTGGTGATGGACCAAAACCTGCGCTTGCGGCTGTCCATAGTTCATAGTCAAAATGATCATAACGAACACCGGCAAACACTTCCCAGTCTTCATTTAAAGTAATGGTATCCATCAAGAAGATAGATTGTGTTTTTAATTCTAAAGCACTTGACTTATCATCTTTACTGACCGAACCAACCCAGCTATTGTTATCAGCATTATAAGGATCAATAGTACCAATACTTGTTGTAGTTACTGTGTAACCACCTTTATCAGTATCTTCTTTTGCTAACTCAATACCACCAATAAAGTTATGTTGTTGGCCCCAGATTTTGGTATCAAACATCACGGTTGTTTGGTTACCAAGGTACTCATTTTCTTGCCAACCGTTAAATGATCTTAAGCTACCACGGTTCATTGCAGAAATGATGTACTCATTTTCTGTTTTACCAAGACGAGTTTTATTTTCGATACGTAAATTATCAGAAATATGAAAATTTAATGTTGTCGTGAAAATATCAGCACCGGTATCTTGGAAGTCAAGACCATCTTGACCGACATATTCAACGTCCTCATCAGGCTTACCATCAGTTAAATATGTACCAGGATCAGTTCTATCATCACCACGGAAGTGATAATAATCTGCTGCAATACCAAGTTTATCTGTAGCTTGGAAGACACCAGATAATAAGATACCTTGACGTTGCTCTTCTGCTGGACCACGATCTGGAATTTCAGCATCGGTATATAAGACGTTCATACGAACTGCCGCTTTGTCGTTAATCACTTTATTCGCATCAAGTGTGTAACGTTGATACTCATCCGTACCTAAGCCAGCAGATAATGTAGCAAAGTCATCCGCTGTAGTTGCTTTCTTAGTAACACTGTTTACCGCACCACCAGTCGAACCACGACCAGCAAATGTTGAACTTGGACCTTTGCTAATTTCAACTTGTTCTAAAGCAAATGTTTCGCGGGTGATTAAACCTGGTTCACGTAAACCATCAGTGAACACATCACTTCTAGCTTCATAACCACGAATAACATAACGGTCACCAAATGAGTTACCACCTTCACCCGTACCTAAAGTGATACCTGGTTGTGCACTCAAAATGTCTTTTAACTCTGTTTTACCAGAGTCTAAAAGTAAATCTTTGGTTAACACTGTTAATGTTGCAGGTGTGTCAGCGATATCACGAGTACGGCGTGAATCTGATAAACGTTGTGCTTTATACGGTGCATTAGGCTGTGCATACGGGTTAGCATCAGCAGCAACAGTTGAATCTTGAATGACTAATTCACTCATCGTTGTCACGCCATTTTCTTCAGTTAAACCAGCACTAATCGTATAACTACCGTTTGATTGTGGAGTAACTTTCAGGCCGGTGCCTTGTAACAAGCTGCTTAATGCATTTTCAACACTGTAGCTTCCTGTAATACCTTGGCTGTATTTATCTTTGCTAATGTTGCCATTAACTGAAATTAAAACACCACTTTGTTGGCCAAACTTAGACAATACATTGTCTAATGTTCCAGCTGATATTTGGTATGACTTGGTACTAGCAATAACTGAATCTTCAGCATAGCTAGGTAGTGAATATACACTAGCAGCCAAACCTAAGCCCATTGTTAGTACTAGTGATTTCATGGTGAAATTTGGATTGCTTTTTTGTTCAGAACTAACTGAACTCTTCATCGGTCGCTTCAGAGAAGTGGTTGATGTCATAATTGTTTCCTTAAGAGGTTTTTAAATGATTGGCTTCAATTACATTGAATGCATTTAGCTGTCACTTAATAAGCCCCGTGAAACAATAAAACCTGCCAACTTTTTTCAAAAAATAATAATTTTTTACTTAAACCGCCGTTAACTTTACGTAATAGCGACTCATTCGGTGCTGTTTTATCGCTAAGGTCTGGCAGACGTTTTCGAGTATTAACTCAGTATTGTTAATTGGAAAACTACCCGATAATGTTAAGTTCTTAATCTCATCGGCACAACTAAGATGGCCAACTCGGTAGCGTGCTAACTGATGAATAAAGTCACCTAAGGTATGCTGCTCGGCTATTAATACACCATAGCGCCAACTGACTGCACTTTGATCAATAGCTAGAGTGACAAAACGATCATTGTTAATCTCCAGCCGGTTCCCAGCTCGAACTTGTTTTGTCTCACCATTGATAAAGCAATTAACAGCACCAGAAATGACCTGCAACTGACAAAAATCATTGTCTTTATATAGGGTGACATCACTATTTTCTGCAGCAACAAAAACATTATTATTGGCTTGTAAAGCTACAGTTTTATTAGCTGCTGTTGTCAGCGCCATTTCACCATAATGCAAATAGAGTTGGGCTTGAGCAGCTAAATCTACATCTACAGCGGTTTCGGTATTAAGAATCAACTTGCTACCATCAGCTAGTTGGTGATGGCTTTGTTCGCCCACTGAAGTACGCAAATCTGCATTCACAAAATCATAAGCATAGTGACTAGCTTTGTATAAGCCCATGCTATCTAAGGTCGCGGCATCTAAAATACCTAAGCCAGCTAGAGAGAAAATCACCTTTAAACTACGTCGCTTACTTGCTATGTGGGCATCACTTTTTTGAATGCTATGCATAGCCACTCTAGCCGACACATCATTTTTCGCCGTTATCTGTAAGTTAGTTGCTGAAAATTGCTGATTAACATGAGCCAAGCGCTGCCATGCTATTTGATGTTGTGGACTGCTAGCCAACCATTCTTCAAGCTGAGCTTGAACAAGTGGGTCCCCCCCCATCGTTTCTTCAGTTCTCATCAACCACTGTATCGCTTCGCTGAGTTGTTTATCAGTAGGTTCAGTATGTCGATGTTCGTCAGGTGTTACTTCACTAACAATTCGTCTAGCCATATAACGCTCGATAACAATTCTTCATGGCTGCACCCATCGCTTTTTGAACCATATTTACGGTGATATCCATTTTTTTAGCGATTTGTGGGTAGGTCATATTATCCAAACGGGCATATAAAAAAACGTGTTTACTACGACTAGATAAACCATCCAATGCTAAAGCTAACTGTTCTAGCTTTTCTATCACGATCTGAGTGTCTTCTTCAGAGGGTTGTAACGCTATCTCTTGTGTCTCTATTAATTCAAGGTAAGCCTGTTCTAATGCTTGTCTACGCCAATGGTTAACAACCAAACCGTGGGCGATAGTGCTTAGGTAAGCACGAGGGGTTTCGATTATAGGCGCTGTTTTTTTGGTCAAAATACGGACAAAGGTATCTTGCGCCATATCCGCGGCTCGTTCTGCACAGCCTAAGTGTTGCTGTAACCAGTGTTTTAACCAGCTGCTGTGTTCAATATAAATGGCCTCTAAATTTGGCCCCGACACAGAATCAGGAGTTGTATATTTCGCCATAATCCCTCTTCACCTTAATTATTGTTCTTGGTAGTGAGCTTGGTTGTAAGCTCTCATTAAACCTATTTAAATGTGCTGACCACTAAGTTAACGAGAATCTGTCAGCTTAAAAGAAATAGGAATATTGATTGATAAGCTTTCTTTTTCCATCTCATCAGGAAAAGGTGGCAAAGGAGCTGCCTTTCTCAACATTTTTAATACCGCATCATCAAGTCGCTTATATCCTGAACTTTTACTTATTCTGGATTCTGTGACCTTGCCATCTCGGCTAACCACAAAAAACAAGGTGACTATGCCTTCTTCATTTCTACGGCGTGAGCGGCTCGGGTAACGTTTATACCTTGTGAGCTGAGCTGCTATCTCTGCAAAGTACGACCGTTCTGCACCCGGGTTACCACCAGTACTAACTGAGTCAGATCGACCGGTAGTTAATTTCTTTTGACTTGTAGCTTGCTTGGCGTAGGTCGTAGTTGGTTTAGTCGTCTTTTTTTGTACGACTTTTTTAACAACCGGTTTTGGATCAACAGGTACTTCTTTTTTAATTTCAACTTTCTTTACTGGCTTAGCCTTTACCTGTTTTTTAACCTTAACCTCTGCAGGTTTGGCCTCTGGCTGAACATCTAATTTAGGTAACGGTTTAACTTCTTCAACTATCGGTTCAGGTGGCGTAGGTTCTTCAACTACTTCTTCAATAGGTTCAGGCTCAGGTTCTGATTCAGGGATTACTTCTTGCTCAGCTTCGATAGTGTCTTGTTCGGCAGCTTCTACCACCACGCCTAAGTCACCTAACATACCTAAATCGATTTCTATACCCGTTTCACCGTCATCTACAGCTGCCGCTTCTGGAATATAGTAAGTAGAAATAAATGCCAAAACATGCAAACTTAATGCAAGCGCAAGCGCTATCAACCATTGACGTGAACTCATCATGATTAAGCTTTAACTTGGCTGGTGATCAGCGATAAAGATGAAATGCCTGCAGATTTGATTAGCTTCAATATAGTTTGTAACCGTTCAATGGCAAGATCAGCATCGGCTTTAACTAAAATTCCAGTATTTTCATCTGCATTTTGATCTAATCGATAAGACAAAATACGCGCTGTAATCTCTTTATCTTCGATTAACGAACCATCTATGAATACCCGTCCATCTTCAGCAATCACAACTTTTAATTGTTCGTTATTGGTCTGACTGTCACTGACAGAAATAGGAGGTGCTACTTTTACCCCGTCAGCAGCCGTGATTTGACCTGCAACCATGAAAAAGATCAACATCAGAAAAACAACATTGATCAGTGGAATCATGTTGTCATCGGTATTGTTATTACTATTTTTAGGTGAACTTGTATTTAAAATCATGGCATCACTCCAGCCAACGAAACTTGTGATGCTCCTGATTGCTTCAAGTTATCTAATAAACTCACCGCTGCTTGTGTTTTAATTCCTTTTGCAACAGTAATGATGTAAGTCGCTTTACTATCTTCTGCAATAAATGCCGTTAATAATTTTTTATTGCTGCTATTTAACTTTCGCCCTTCAAAGCTAACTAAACCATTGTTTGACTCTAGTTTTATCACCCTTAATACCGGCGTTTGATTGTCACTTTCTGCTGGCGTTAACAAATTGATTTGTTGCCATTGCGTGAAGGTAGAGGTCAGCATAAAAAATAATAGTAAGATAAAAACAACATCAATGAGTGGGGTCAGGCTGATAGCTTTACGACGTTGTGCATGGTTTATATCAAGCAGCATTATCTAACTCTTGTACAAACATAGGTGAATTCTCAGCCACTGCTTGTTGAGTAAAGATCTGCGTAACTACATCATTCATTAACGTTGCTACACGGTCCGTTTTACGTTCTAACCAGTTATGAACAGCAACCACCGGAATAGCGACAGACAGACCCACCGCTGTGGTAAATAATGCTTGCCAGATACCACCAGATAATACCGAAGCATCAACCTGGCTACCGGCTGCTTCCATTTGTTGGAAAGCGACGATCATGCCCAGTACCGTACCTAATAAACCTAATAACGGACTCAATGTTGCAATCACTTCTAGTGGCCGTAAATAAGCGCGTAATTGATCAAGTTGCTGTGTAGCAACACGATTTAGTTCATCTTTTAATAAGGTAACTTCAGTAGTACCTTTGCTCAAACCATCCATTGCAATTAAAGCAACCTGACTAATCGGATGTTTGCTCGGCAAATGACGCATTGCCGCAATAGCATCACCATTCCGCCAAAGCTGCAGACTTTGCTCAAGTGCAGCCCGACGTTCTGGTCGTAACACAGTAAACTGCCACATCTTGAGCAAAATAATTGTCAACGCAACAACCGACATAATGCTTAATACCCAAACAACAGGGCCACCTACCGTTAAAAACTCTTGGATTCGCTCTTGAACAGTAATGTTGGTAGCAAGAGTGGGATCAGTCACAACATCTTGTAGAGCATTGATATATTCTGCATCAGAACTTGCCGATACATTTCCATCAGTAGCTAAGATTTGTTCACTAGGAGTAATAGCCTGATCCGTTTGACCAGCAGCAGTGGTGCTTGATTGTTCATTCATAGGAATTAAGCTTCGTAAGTATAAGTTAAAGGCAAATGATAGTGATTTGCATTAACTTTCGCAAAACATTTACACTTAAAAGCTTACCTATCCACCATCACTACCACCCGTAAAGCCATGTTTACTAAGCTATTTAATACTTTATTACCACCTTGTAGCTATCAGGTGGAATTGGGATGTTCATCACATTCTGCGATGAATTTAGTGCCTCATCAAATGAATAGCAGATGTTAGCAGTGACATGGTTATACTCTGGCCTTTTTCCAGCTTATTCCTTTCAGCAACATGCTCCGAAACATCCATTTGCACGATCAAGTTATTAGCTTGAGGGATGGCAGCTAGCACCGTAGTGATGCCACGCAAAGTTAAAATATCGATAATGGTGCCGGAAATTGGGTTTTCATACTCACCTCTAGAAGGCCTAACACGTTGATGCAAGAGCACCTTTGCTGGAGAAATAGTCCAATTAATAGCTTGCTCACCATAACTAGTCGCTAGCTCACCCAGATCTAATACTGTATCAAACCAATGTAGCTGATGACCTGTTGGTGTTGTTACTATTTGGCCTTGGAATAAATTTCTCACATCAACTTGCTTAGCTACAGCAATATTATCTGGCTGGAATAAGATCTGTTGTGGTGTGCCTTGTTGCAAGCTTTTACCGTGATGAACCACGACCATCGTGTCAGCTAACATCGCCGCTTCATCTAAATCATGCGTGACTATAATAATCGGCATTCTTAACTGCTGACGAAGGCTAATTAATTCAAGATATAACTTACGTCTAGTGACTTTATCAACAGCAGAAAAAGGTTCGTCTAATAATAAAACATCCGGTTGTCTAGCTAAAGCACGCGCGATTGCGACGCGTTGCTGCTGGCCACCAGATAATTGTTCCGGATAACGGTTTTCAAGCCCGGTTAAATGAACAAGAGCTAATAAATCAGCTACTTTTTCTGGCATATCTTGTTGTTTAGCTAATACTAGCTTTATGTTTTCTGCAACCGTCAGGTGAGGAAACAAGGCGTAGTTTTGGAACACCATGCCGATACGTCGCTGTTGAGGCGTCAAATCTACTTTAGTTGCCCGATCAAACCAGACGTCATCGTCACACAGTATTGTTCCCTGCCCAGCCGAATGCAAGCCTGCAATACAGCGTAACACGGTAGATTTACCCGCACCTGATGGGCCAACTAAAGCTAGAATCTCACCATTTTTGCACTCTAGTTCAACATCAAGTGCTATCGGCTGACTTTGTTGTAGTTTTACTTTCAACATTGTAATTACAATCGTACTAAACGGCTGCGAGAACGGTTAAACATAAACACCGCCATGATAGAGACCAGTGCGATAACTAATAAGATCAGTGACATTGACTGTGCTTGGGCAGTATCAAAGGCTAAAACACTGTCATAAATCGCGATAGATAAGGTACGAGTCTCACCCGCGATATTGCCACCAATCATCAATACCACACCAAACTCACCTAAGGTATGAGCAAAACTTAATACCAGTGCACTCATCACTCCTGGCAGGGCCAATGGCAGCTCTACTTTAAAAAAAGTTTTCCATTTTGATAGGCCGCTACACCATGCTGCCTCTCGTATTTCTGGGGCGATAGTTTCTAAAGATCGTAATATAGGTTGCACAGCAAAGGGCAGACTATAAATCAGTGAGGCAAACCATAAGCCTACAAATGAAAAAGTAAGACTCTGGCCGGTAACAGATTTAAACAAACCACCAAATAAGCTACTTGAATCTAAACCGACCAATAAAAAATAACCTAATACTGTCGGCGGTAGAACCAAAGGCAAGGTGATAAGGGCTTCTAAAAATTCACGGCCTATAAATTTAGTGTGAACTAGAAAGTAAGCTAGTGCTAAACCAACCGGTAACAGGCTAAGACTCGTCAGCAATGCGAGCTTGATAGACACTTCAAAGGCTTGCCAATCCATAACTAACTATCACTCTCGACAAGATAGCCATGCTTTATAAGAATTGTGCTCGCTTGTGCTGATTGTAAGAAAGTTAAAAACTGTGCCGCAGCATCCGAAGCACCTTTTATTAACACCGCATGCTGCGGCAGATGAATATCCAATTTTATAAACCGACCACGTGCCTTTAATTTAGGCTGAATGACATGTGCATAGGGTACGAAACCAGCCGCTACTGAACTGGACATTGTAAATTGCACCGCTTGCGAGGCACTTTCAGCAGTAAGTAAATGTGTCTGGATTGCCGGCCAAACTCCAGCTTGCTCTAATGCTAATTTAGCTGCTTGACCATAAGGTGCATGTTGAGGATTGGCTATCACAATCTTAGTTAAGTCCCCATTATCTAAGGCCACAGCTAATGAGTTTAGATTCATATCTAACTTTAACTTCGAGTGATTAGCCGCATAAAGCGCAAGTTGACCTTGTGCATAAGCAACGCTGTCCTGCTCAGTTCTATCTGCTTTATTGAGTCGTTCAATATAGCTTGGGTTAGCTGATAGAAAAATCTCAAATGGGGCATCATGCAATATTTGGCTAGTCAGTGCTCCCGATGCAGCAAATGAAACAGCTAACTGATGACCCGTTTGATGCTTATACGCTTCTATTAACTCAGGTAATACGTAACGTAAGTTGGTTGCGGCAGCAACACGAACATCAGCAGCGTAACCCTGCAAGCAGAAAAAACTTAATAATAAAATGGCAACAAAACGCATTCATCGACTCTAAAATAAAACAAATTATAACTATAAATAAAACATACAAAAAAGCCCCGATAAACGGGGCTTTTAAGTGTACTACAGATGAAGAAAGTTAATTAGTCATTAGTTTCTTCGTTAACTGCTTTCATGCTTAGGCGAATACGGCCTTGGCGATCAACTTCAAGTACTTTAACTTGAATTGTGTCACCTTCAGTTAGTTTGTCACTCACATTCTCAACACGTTCGTCAGAGATTTGTGAAATATGAACTAAACCATCTTTACCAGGTAAGATAGTGACAAATGCACCAAAGTCCATCAACTTAGCAACACGACCTTCGTAGATTTTACCTACTTCTACGTCAGCAGTGATATCTTCAATGCGGCGTTGTGCTTCTTGGCCGGCATTAAAGTCAGACGAGAAGATCATCACAGTACCATCGTCTTGGATATCGATAGTTGCACCCGTTTCTTCAGTCAAGGCACGGATAGTTGCACCACCTTTACCAATCACGTCACGAATCTTGTCAGAATTTATCTTGATCGTAATAATACGAGGAGCAAATTCAGACATTTCTTGACGGTGTGATGCAAGGTTTGCATTCATTGTTTCAAGAATAGTTAAACGACCATCACGTGCTTGTGCTAATGCAGTACGCATGATTTCTTCGTTGATACCTTCAATCTTGATATCCATCTGTAAAGCTGTAATACCTTTGTCAGTACCCGCTACTTTAAAGTCCATATCACCAAGGTGATCTTCATCACCCAAGATATCAGTCAAGACAGCATAACCATTATCTTCTTTGATCAAGCCCATCGCGATACCAGCAACAGGAGCTTTGATAGGCACACCCGCATCCATTAATGCCAAGCTAGTACCACAAACAGAAGCCATAGATGATGAACCGTTAGACTCAGTAATTTCTGAAACTACACGAACAACATATGGGAACTCTTCAGCTGAAGGCATGACCGCAGCAATACCACGTTTAGCCAATTTACCGTGACCAATTTCACGACGCTTTGGAGAACCAACAAAACCAGTTTCACCAACACAGAATGGAGGGAAGTTGTAATGCAACATGAAACGATCACGGTATTCGCCTTCAACCGCATCAATTGTTTGTGCATCACGTTCAGCACCTAATGTTGCAACGACAATCGCTTGAGTTTCACCACGAGTAAATAATGCAGAACCATGAACACGAGGTAGAACAGTAGTTTCAACAGTTACTTTACGAACGGTTGCTGTATCACGACCATCAATACGTGGCTCACCAGCAATGATACGGCCACGTACTAATTCTTTTTCTAGTTTAGCAAATGCACCTTTAACATCATCAGCAGATAACTCTGCTTCTTCGCCTGCTAGCGCTTCAATAGCGGCAGTGCGAACTTGACCGAGTTCATCTTGACGAACCATTTTGTCACTAACTAAGTATGCTTTTTCAATACCTGCATAAGCGTTTGCTTTAACAGCATCGTAGATAGCTGGATCTTTTTCAGGAGCAGTCCAGTCCCAAGCTTCTTTACCCGCTTCTGCTTTTAATTCGTTAACTAATTTAATCGCAGTTTGTAACTGCTCATGACCAAACATAACTGAACCAAGCATCACTTCTTCAGGTAACTCTGAAGCTTCAGACTCAACCATTAATACTGCACTGTCAGTACCCGCAACAACTAAGTCCAATTCACTTGTTTGTAATTGTTCTTTGCTTGGATTTAAGACGTAGTTACCTTCAATATAACCAACACGAGCGCCTGCGATAGGGCCGTTAAATGGAATACCTGAAATAGCTAAAGCAGCTGAAGCACCAATCATTGCAGGGATATCTGGGTCGATTGCAGGGTCTAAAGCAATAACCGTTGCAATTACTTGCACTTCATTCAAGAAGCCTTTTGGAAATAAAGGTCGTAATGGTCGATCGATTAAACGACATGTTAACGTTTCTTTTTCAGAAGGACGACCTTCACGTTTGAAGAAACCACCAGGAATCTTACCGGCAGAATATGTACGTTCTTGGTAATTAACCGTTAAAGGAAAGAAGTCTTGGCCTGGTTGAACATTTTTCTTACCAACAACTGTCACCATGACTGACGTTTCGCCTAGGCTGGCAATCACTGCACCGCTTGCTTGACGTGCAACTTTTCCTGTTTCAAGACTTAGAATATGATCGCCATATTGAACTGTCTTTTTAATTGAATTCACTAGTTCTGTTCCTTTCTCTGGACTGACATTTGCCATGAACATATTCACGGCTAAAAATTAAAATTTTAAACAAATATGCCCCTGAAACAATAGAAGTTTCAGGGGCATATTTCAACTACATTTCAATAACAATGCCTTTCAGCATCATTGATTGAAAAAAGTGTTTAGTCGACAACAATGTTAGCGACGTAAACCTAATTCAGTGATTAAAGCACGGTAACGAGTAACATCTGATTTTTTTAAGTAATCAAGCATTTTACGACGACCACTTACCATTTTTAACAAACCTTGACGTGAGTGATGGTCATGAATGTTTGTCTTGAAGTGACCAGACAGGTTAGTAATACGTGCTGTTAACAATGCAATTTGTACTTCTGCAGAACCTGTATCGCCTTCAGTGCGACCGTGTTTAGTAATTATTTCTTGCTTTTGTTCTAGTGTAATAGACATTTAAAACTCCAACTTTTTGCGTAGCTATCTTATATATTAAGCTACTAGTTAAATTCTGGGTTATTTTCGCCAAATGACCAAAATACCCAACCCTTCAAAGATGCGGCATTTTACGCAAATTTTCTTATATAAACAAGCGCTTTACTGCTCTTCTGCTAAAACAAATACTCGTTTGGGCGCTACAGTGCCAGTTTCTGACATTTCCCCCAATCCTAAGAACTGTTTATCTAGATCAAACAAACGTACATTTGCGCTTTCAAACTTATCGTCAACTTGTACAGCTTGGCCAAATCGTAATGCATTGACCATCTCAGTAGTCAAATCAATAGCAGGCCATTCAGGCAAAGCATCTTCAGTTGGTAGTAAACAGTTATCTAGCCCCATTAAACCATCTTGTTCAACGATAGACTCTAATTGCTCAATAGAGACCGATTGCGATTGCTGATAACCAGCAACTTCGACTCGTCTGAGCATAGTGACATGACCACCACAGCCTAAGGCGTGGCTAATGTCTTCAACTAGAGTTCGAATATAAGTACCTTTACTACATCTTACATCTAAGGTGAATGTATCAACTGTCGTGGCTAAAACATTGATTTCATATAGGGTTATTTTACGAGATTTCCGTTCAACTTCAATGCCTTGACGTGCTAATTTATACAATGGTTGGCCATTATACTTTAGCGCTGAATACATCGGCGGCACTTGCTGCTGCTCACCGATAAAATTGGCAACTAAGGCCACTAATTGCTGTTCAGTAAACTCAGGAACAGGGGTGGTTTCAATGATTTCCCCATCAGAATCGCCGCTATCGGTGAGTACACCTAATTGACAGGTAACATGATAACGTTTATCTGCATCTAATAAATAAGATGAGACTTTGGTTGCTTCGCCTAGACAGATAGGTAATAGACCTGTTGCAAGTGGGTCTAAACTGCCGGTATGGCCTGCTTTTTTTGCATCAAACATGCGTTTAACTTGTTGCAATACATGGTTTGAACTTCTGCCAGTAGGTTTATCTACAACGATAATGCCGGTAATGCTCCGGCCTTTTTTATTTCGACGGCCCATCTAACAGATTAGTCGTCGGAGTGGCTGGAATTTGCCTTCGCAATTAAGTCATCCATATGAAATCCATGTTCTAGAGATTTATCATATAAAAAACGTAATTCAGGTATAGCACGTAATTCAACTCGCTTAGCTAGACCGCGACGTAAGAAACCTGCTGCATGGCTTAGCGCTTGTAGGCACTCTTTAATATCTTGATCTGACTCAAAACCGTTTAACCGAGTGATATACACTTTGGCATATTTAAGATCAGACGTTACATCAACACTCGATACCGTCACCATGCCTACGCGTGGATCAGATATCTCATGTTGAATCATCTGCGCTAATTCACGCATAACGACTTCACTGATTCTATTTATACGACTAAATTCTCTGGCCATTTTATTACAACGCTGGTTTCATTAATACACGCTCATAAACTTCAATTTGGTCACCTGCTTGTACATCAGTGTAATCTTTAACACCGATACCACACTCAACACCAGATTGAACTTCATTAACATCATCTTTAAAGCGGCGTAACGATTCTAGCTCACCTTCATATATAACAATGTTATCACGTAGGACACGAATTGGATTACTACGTTTAATCGTACCTTCAGTAACCAAACAACCTGCAATAGCACCAAATTTAGGTGAACGGAACACGTCATCAACACGAGCTAGACCGATAATTTCATCTTTATATACAGGCTCAAGCATGCCAGTCATTGCGCTGGTAACGACATCTAATAAATCATAAATAATGCTGAAGTATTGAACATCTAAGCCTTTTTCAGCAATAACCTTACGAGCAGCATTATCTGCACGTACGTTAAACCCGATCATAATAGCATTTGATGCCGCTGCAAGTTGGGCATCAGTTTCGTTAATACCACCTACACCTGAAGAGACAACTCTTACTTTCACTAAGTCAGTAGAAAGTTTTACTAAACCTTGGCTAACAGCTTCAGATGAACCATGTACATCGGCTTTAACAATAACGTTAAGCGTTTTAACATCGCCACTTTCCATCTTGCTAAACATTTCATCTAGTTTGGCTGCTTGTTGTTTAGCCATGACTAATTCACGTGCTTTTGTTTTTCTTAAGTTAGCAACTTCACGAGCCTTACGTTCATCTGGTGCGACTTGTAACTCATCACCTGATGCTGGTGTGCCTGACAATCCTAACAATTCAACTGGTGTAGAAGGTCCGGCACTCGTTAATGACTCAGATTGTTCATTAAATAAGGCACGAACACGACCATATTCTTGGCCTACTACAACAATGTCACCTTTATTCAAAGTACCACTTTGCACAAGTATCGTAACGATCGTACCGCGACCTTTATCTAGACGCGCTTCAATTACAGTACCTTTTGCTGTGCCTGTTGTCGAAGCTTTTAACTCTAACATTTCAGCTTGTAATGAAATAGTCTCTAATAAATCATCAATACCTTTACCGGTTAAAGCTGAAACAGGAATAAATGGTACATCGCCCCCCCAATCCTCAGGAATAACATCATGATTACCCAACTCTGTTTTCACTCGGTCTGGGTTAGCTTCTTCTTTATCCATTTTATTGACAGCAATAATTAATAAAGAACCCGCTTCTTTTGCGTGCTTAACAGCTTCAATCGTTTGTGGCATCACACCATCATCGGCTGCGACCACTAATACAACAATATCAGTGACCTTAGCACCACGTTGACGCATTTCAGTAAAGGCAGCATGTCCCGGTGTATCTAAGAAAGTTATTTCACCACGGTTTGTTGTTACTTTATAAGCACCAATATGTTGGGTAATACCACCGGCTTCACCTGACGTTACTTTAGTATCACGAATGTAATCAAGTAATGATGTTTTACCGTGATCGACATGGCCCATTACGGTTACAACAGGTGCGCGAGTTTCTAATTCACCTTCCTCTGTTTCAACTGAGGTAAGCAATATTTCAAGTTCATTATCCTGCACAGGCTGAGCAACATGGCCCATTTCTTCAACTAAAATAGTAGCCGTATCTTGGTCAAGTACCTGGTTAATTGTCGCCATAGTACCTAAGCCCATTAAGGCCTTAATGACTTCTGCCGCTTTAACAGACATACGTAACGCTAAATCAGCAACACTAATAGTCTCAGGTATTTCAACAGTATGAATTACTGGAGCTGTCGGTAATGTAAAGCCATGTTCTGTTGAAGTTTCAATTTGTGGTGCACGTCTAGCTCCGCCGCCTTTTTTCTTCTTCCGACGCCCTGACTTACCTTCCGATACATGAAGTTCTCTACGCGGAGATTTATCATCACGGCGACCACCACCACGACGTGCTGGTTTATCAGTTGATGCTGGTGTGGCTGGTGTCGCAGTCTTAGTCTTAGCTTCTGTTTCTGCGTCTTTAGCTTTTTTTGCAGCTTTCTTTTGTTTGGCTAGCTCGTCAGCTTCCGCTTTCACTTTTGCACGTTCTTTTTCAAGAATAGCTTCTTCAGCACGGGCTTTTTTACGTTCTTTTAAAGCACGCTCAGCTTCGACTCGAGCAAGGTTGGCTGCTCGTCGTCTAGCATCAGCCTCTTCTAATTTTTTATGTGCAATTTGTGAAGCAGTTAACGTTGGTACAACAACTTTTGCTGCTTGCTTCGTAGATGCTTGTTTCTCACCAGCTGGTTCATTTTGTTTAGCTTGTTCTTTTTGCTTAGCTTCTTCAATCAAGGCTTTTTGCTCTTCTTCTGCAGCTAGTCGAGCTTCTTCAGCAGCTTGTTGTTCAGCTTCGAGGGCAGTAGCAACAGCAGCAGCTTCACGCTTAGCTTCTTCTGCCTCATTCTGTTTGCGTTGCTCTTCTTGCTGTTTACGTTCAGCTTCTTCTTTTATTATTTGCTCTTGCTCTAACAGCTCAACCGCAGCATTTTTTGCTAATTCTTCTTGCTGCTTGGCTTGTTCAGCAGCATCAGCGGTTTCATCTGTCGCATCGGGTTTGACATAAGTTCGCTTCTTGCGTACTTCAACACTGACACTTTTACCGCCACGTCGAGCACTACCAGATAACTGTATCTCACTAACCGATTTACGCTTTAAGGTTATTTTCTTAGGTGCCGCTATTGTGCTGTCAGTGGACTTCCCATGACGTTCCTGTAAATAGCTAAGCAAGGTTTGCTTTTGCTCTTCAGTAATTTTATCTTCTGACTTAGCGACTTTAATACCCGCTTCATTTAACTGTTCTACTAACCGATCGGCAGTAATGCCTACTGTTTCGGCCAATTCTTTAACCATAATTTCGCTCATTGGCTATTACTCCCCCGCACCTGTTTCATCATCTGCAAACCATGACTCTCTTGCCTTCATGATCAAAGCAGCAGCTTGCTGTTCATCAATGCTCTCAATTTCAATAAGTTCATCAACAGCTTGTTCAGCTAAGTCATCTAAAGTTGTAATGCCTTTACTCGCTAAAGTTAACGCTAACTCTTTACTCATACCTTCCATATCTAGAAGATCTTGAGCTGGTTCAGCTGACTCTAATTGTTCCTCACTAGCAATGGCGCGTGTTAACAATACATCGCGAGAGCGAGAACGTAATTCAGTTACAATATCAGCATCAAACTCTTCTATCGCCAGCATTTCCTGCTCTGGCACATATGCTATTTCTTCAAGGCTAGAAAAGCCTTCCTGAGCAAGAATCAACGCGACATCTTCATCAACACCTAAATCGTCCTTAAAGACTTTAATCAGGTTGCCCATTTCTGACTCAGCTTTCTTTTCAGCATCAGCAGACGACATTACATTTAATTCCCAACCAGTTAATTGGCTGGCTAGTCGTACATTTTGCCCGCCACGACCAATCGCTTGAGATAGCTGCTCATCATCGACAGCAATATCCATACTGTGTGTGTCTTCATCTACTACTATAGATAGTACTTCTGCTGGAGCCATGGCATTGATTGCAAATCGTGCAGGTTCTTCATCCCACAAGATAATATCAACCCGTTCACCACCTAATTCATTGGTAACGGCTTGCACACGAGAACCGCGCATACCGACACAGGCACCGACAGGATCAATACGAGACTCGGTTGCTACTACAGCAATTTTTGCTCGTAAACCTGGATCACGCGCAGCACCTTTAATTTCGATCAAGTCATCATTTATTTCAGGAACTTCAAGGCGGAATAACTCAATAAGTAGCTCTGGTGCAACTCGGCTAACCACCAACTGTGGACCACGCCCTTCGGTACGAATTTCTTTCAGGTAACCACGAACACGGTCACCAGTACGGAAACTTTCACGGGCTATCATATCTTCTCGAGCAATCAATGCTTCAGCATTACCGCCAAGGTCAAGTAAGACATTGCCTCGCTCTAGACGTTTCACCGTACCGTATATCATCTGGCCTAACTTTTCTTGGTATTGCTCAACAACCTGTGCACGTTCAGCTTCACGTACTTTTTGAACAATAACTTGTTTTGCAGTTTGTGCAGCAATTCGACCAAAAGCGACTGATTCCATCGGCTCACGTATATAAGCAGCTACTTCAGCATCACTTTGTTTTGTTAATGCATCAGCCAATCTTATTTGCGTTTCTTCTGACTCAAATTCTTCGGCAGCATCATCAACAATTAACCACTGACGAAATGTCTCGTACTCACCAGTTTCACGGTCAATGACAATCTGAGCATCAATTTCCATTTCATAGCGTTTGCGCGTCGCCATTTCAAGTGCAGCTTCTATCGCTTGGAAAATGACTTCTTTAGCCACCCCTTTTTCATTGGAGACTGCATCTACAACTAGTAAAATTTCTTTATTGTTCATCATGCCCTCAATAGATCTTCAATCAATTAGATCGAACCGATCCAAATCATTACACAGTAACCGTTAATAATACGCTATTTAGGCGATAAGTCTTGCCTTCGCTAACTTTGAAATAGGTAAAGCATAGACTTCGCCATCTACTTCAATTAATACTTCACCGTCATCACAGCCTTGTAAAACACCGGTAAAATTACGACGTCCATCAATAGGTAACTTCATTGAAATTTTGGCTTTACTTCCAGAAAATCGTTTAAAGTCTCTTTCCTTAAACAATGGTCGATCAAAGCCCGGCGAAGATACTTCTAATGAATAAGCCGCAGTGATCGGCTCTTCCACATCTAAAATACCACTCACTTGGTGACTAACACGTTCACAGTCTTCTATGGAGATACCTTGGTCACTATCTATATAGATACGTAGAATTGTGTCTTGACCATTTTTATTATAATCAACGCCCACAAGTTCATAGCCTAATGATTCAATAGGTGCTTCAATGAGCAGTTCAATTTGATCGGATACAGCCATAATTAAATAAAAAAAAAGGGCCTACGGGCCCAGTTTTCAATCTCCAGATAAACAAAAACCCCATAGTTGGGGTTCTGCATTTTAACTTTGGTAGCGGGGGCTGGATTTGAACCAACGACCTTCGGGTTATGAGCCCGACGAGCTACCATACTGCTCCACCCCGCACCAGAAAAATAAGAATTATACATACACATTATGTAGTCTGCAAGCCCAATTTCAATTATTGTTCTTTTAATTTACGCGTAAGCGTATTTCGGCCCCAACCCAACAGTTTTGCTGCCTCTTGGCGCTTACCCGCAGTTTTTTCTAATGCCACTTCCATCAGTAATTGTTCCACTTGCGGAATAATATCTGCTAATGCGCCTTCTTGGCCTGACAATACTTTTGTTGCTGCCCACTGTCTAAAGAGCTGCTTCCAATCATTTTGGTTGGCAGACTCGTCATTTCCATTGGCTAACTCGGCTGGTAGATCATCGATCTGTACAATCTGACCTGGTGCCATCACCATCAACCACCGACAGGTATTTTCTAATTGTCTGACATTACCTGGCCACGGCAGCTGCATTAAATAATTCTCAACCTCACTAGCCATTGCTTTTGTGGCCATTTCTAACTCTCTTGCCGCTAGATTCAAGAAATAGTTGGCCAGGGCTGGTACATCTTCACGACGTTCTCGTAAAGCCGGTATCTGGATCCGTATAACATTTAACCGATGAAAGAGATCTTCCCTAAACTCACTTCTTTCTACTCTTTGTTCTAGATTTTGATGTGTGGCAGCAATAATCCTTACATCTACACGGACTCCATTATGGCCGCCAACCCTGAAAAATTCACCATCAGATAACACTCGTAACAATCTAGTTTGCAGTTCTAATGGCATATCGCCAATTTCATCTAAGAATAATGTACCGCCATCTGCTTGCTCGAAACGTCCCTTCCGTTGTGCATGAGCACCAGTAAATGCACCTTTTTCATGGCCAAATAATTCTGACTCCATTAATTCTTTAGGTATCGCAGCCATATTAAGGGCTATAAAAGGTGCATTTTTCCTTGGGCTATGTTTATGTAACGCATGGGCAACTAACTCTTTACCGGTGCCCGATTCACCATTGATCAAAACCGTTATATTGGAGCGAGCTAATCGGCCAATAGCTCTGAAAACTTCCTGCATAGCTGGAGCTTCACCAATAATTTCAGAACCTAAGTTAATATCATCATCAGCTAACTCCTGATGTTGTTCGTTGCTATGAGTAATGGCACGCTGAACTAACTCAACAGCTTCATCAACATCGAACGGTTTAGGTAAATATTCAAATGCGCCGCCTTCATAGACTGATACAGCACTATCAAGATCAGAATATGCAGTCATAATAATAACTGGCAACTGTGGGTAATGTTCTTTCACTTCAGCTAGCATTTGCAAACCATCAATACCTGGCATTCTGATATCACTCACTAATACATCAGGAATAGTTTGTTTTAATTCCTCTAATACTAAGTCAGCACTTTCAAATGCTCGCACTGTGATATCAACAGCCTCGATCGCTTTTTGCAGTACCCATCTAATTGATCGATCATCATCGACTATCCACACTACAGGTTTAACTAACACTATCTATCTCCAATGGGAAAATGATTGAAAAAATTGTCTGCCCTGGCTGACTACTGCATGACACAGTACCAGCATTACGCTGCACTAAATTTTGAACTAAATATAAGCCTAGCCCTGTACCTTCAGCACGGCCCGTTACCATTGGATAAAACAAACTGTCTTGTAAGGAATCTGGTACACCTGCACCATTATCTTCAATTTCAATTAATACACCTAAGCGATGATGTTGTTTTTCAATGGTAATATTTCGTTGAATTCTAGTTCTGAGAATAACTTGGCCAACACCGTTGAGTGCTTGCACAGCATTACGAATAATATTCAACATAATTTGGATCAGTTGATCAAAGTCAGCATAAATTTCAGGAATACTGGGATCGTAATCTGCTTTTATTTTGAGTCTATCATCCACTTCGATATCAACTAATTGTCGTACATGTTGCAGCACCTCATGAATATTTAGACTCTGCTTTTCTGGTTGTTGATAAGGCCCTAGCATTCTGGTCATTAAGTTTTGCAACCGATCTGCTTCACTAATGATGATCTTGGTATATTCTTTTAGCTCATCTGAATTTAATTGGCGCTCTAGCAGTTGAGCTGCACCTCTTAAGCCACCGAGCGGATTTTTAATTTCATGTGCGAGGCCTCGTAAAACTTGTTGTTGAGTATGGAAGTTTTCACCGCGGCTTATATTCTGTTGAAAATCTAATTGTGTTAACTCTAATAGTAAATACGCTTGTTCATTACTATCGATTATATTAATTGCACAATCGACTACAATTTCCCCCACACTTGGAATATAGAGTTTCATTTCATGTTCAACTAAACCTTGAGCAGTTTGTTTAACTCTATTTAGACTGGTGATTAGTTCACTTTCACCAGGCAATAATGTCTGAAATGGAATGTCTTTAGCCTGACGTTGGCTCATGGCAAATAAGATTTCTGCCGAGGCATTGAGAGATACGACACGTAGAGCATTATCTACAACAACGAGTGCTGTACTGAGATTTTCTATTATGTCTTGGCACGACAGCGGTTTTGTCATTATGTAGGTAAAGAAATCGATATTAAAGATTAGTACAGAGCAAGTAATGCTCCAGATATAGCTTTTCAATGAAAATAATTAATAAACCATTGAAAACATAGGACTATTACCTTCATCTTCGCTATTAAGTTATTTTTTTAATAAAACAATTAGCATTACTATAGTGTAAACAGCATCGGCATGCACCATTAAAGTGCATTTCGGCAATAAACTAGATTTAGGGTGCGACCGAATGGCGCTGCAGGTGGAAGGAAACTGGAGTGCTTGTTTTAAGTAGATTTCCTGACTTATCGACAACTGCCACTTGTAGCGTGTGCGTGCCACGATCGATATCCGTCAAGGTGAAATTTTGTGATGAACTAGGCTGACCTAAAATCCGCCCATCTAACTTAAGTATGATTTGGTCATTCCTATCAGCACTGAGTGTAGGTTCGACTTTAGCATTGATGTTGACGATGCCGGCATTACTTCTAACGGCCTCATCATCTTGTGGAGACATAATTTCGACTTGATAATTTGGTACTACAAACGTATTGCTATTTTCTTCATCACTATCACTACTGTTAGTCAGCGAACGTGATACAGGTGTATATGATGATAAGGATTCAATGATGACTTCTTCTGCACCTAATTGATTACGGTCAGAAAATACCACTCGATTATTTTCATCAAACCAACGATATACTTCAGCCTGCGCTGACATTACCGTAAAGAACAATAAGATATATCCGTATTTCATCAGTTAAGAATAGGTCAATAAAACATAATCTGCAACTAGTAGATACAAAAACGCCTCCGAAAAGGAGGCGTTTTCATTTTACTTAATTCGAAAAACGAATTATACGCTGTAGTATAAATCAAACTCAGCTGGGTGAGTTTCCATACGTAAACGTGTTACTTCTTCCATTTTTAATTCAATGTAAGCATCAATCATGTCATCAGTAAATACACCGCCATCTGTTAAGAAAGCGCGATCTTTATCTAATGCTTCTAAAGCTTGATCGAATGAGTAGCAAACTTGTGGAATTTTAGCTTCTTCTTCAGCTGGTAAGTCATACAAGTCTTTATCCATCGCGTCACCAGGATGAATCTTGTTTTTAATACCATCAAGACCAGCCATCAATAATGCTGCGAATGCTAAGTATGGGTTAGCAGTTGAATCACCAAAACGAACTTCAACACGGCGACCTTTTGGATTATTAACAAAAGGAATACGAATTGATGCACTACGGTTACGTGCAGAATATGCCAACATAATTGGCGCTTCAAAACCAGGAACTAAACGTTTGTAGCTATTTGTTGATGCGTTTGTGAAAGCATTTAATGCTTGAGCATGCTTAATAACACCACCGATGTAATACAACGCAGTTTCAGATAAACCACCATACTTATTACCAGAGAATAAGTTTTCACCATCTTTAAATAAAGACATGTGAACGTGCATACCGTTACCGTTATCACCCACTAAAGGCTTAGGCATAAATGTCGCTGTTTTACCGTAAGCGTGAGCAACATTATGTACAACGTATTTAAGGCCTTGAACTTCGTCCGCTTTTTTCACTAGCGTATTAAACTTAGTACCAATTTCACATTGGCCTGCTGTTGCTACTTCGTGATGATGTACTTCAGTAACTTGACCAATTTCTTCTAAAGTTAAGCACATTGCGCTACGGATATCTTGTAGTGAATCTACTGGAGGTACTGGAAAGTAACCACCCTTAACGCCAGGTCTGTGACCTTTGTTGCCATCAGCATATACTTTTTCGGTGTTCCAAGAAGACTCATCAGAATCTATTTTAAAGAACGAACCTGACATATCACTACCCCAACGAACATCGTCAAGGATAAAGAATTCATTTTCAGGACCAAAGTAAGCTGCATCAGCCATACCCGATGCTTGCATATGTGCTTCTGCACGATGTGCAACACTACGAGGATCACGTTCGTAACCTTGCATAGTTGCAGGTTCGATAACATCACAAGTAATGATTAATGTAGTGTCATCCATGAAAGGGTCTAAGAAAACTGTATCTGGATCAGGCATTAAAATCATGTCTGATTCATTGATACCTTTCCAACCAGCTACTGATGAACCATCAAACATATTACCTTCTGTAAAGGTATCTTCATCGATAGTATGAGCTGGGAAAGAAACGTGCTGCTCTTTACCGCGCGTATCAGTAAAACGGAAGTCAACAAATTGAACTTCCTCATCTTTGATCATTTGAAGCACATTTTCGACTGACATTGAATTCTCCAATTAAAAAATACTGCACTATAAGGTGCAAAAAAATATATATGCTGTACAGCACAAATCAAGCCAATTTTTAGTTCATTAAAAATCAACTATTTATCTATCAAGCGCAACAATAATACGCACCACCACAACGCAAAACAAGCTAATTTTGCACCAAAATGTATCAGTTATTTACCGACTTGAACCGTTATTATTATTTCATCATCATTCTCTTGATGAGAAACAATTAAATGACCGTTTATGCGTGCCCATGCTGGGATATCACTTAAAGCACCGGGGTCAGTGCAAGTGACATGTAAGATATCACCTGCCACTAATTCATTAATTTTATTTTGGGTTTTGATGACCGGCATCGGGCATAACATTCGTTTTGCGTCTAAATGATGTTCACTCATACATGCCACTCTTCGAGCACATCTGTAGTCGATAGTGGTTTAATTTGGCGAAGCTGTTTATCTTCATTAGGAATGGAAACTTCAACATCGACTTGCTCAGCGTCGCGGCCTTGACCATACCGTGCTACTACACCCGCTGCCAAATCAAAATCTTCAGCAGAAATATCGCCATCAATTAACGCCAAGGGGCCATTATGACTGGTTACTTGCATCGTAATAAATTGTTTACGATAGCCTTCTAAAAACTTACTCTCACCGGCATCACGAGCGATAATTAACTTAAATTCAGGTTTAGGTCTTACATGACGACCCACCTTAAGTAGCATAATGTCGTCCATTTCATATTCGCGACTACCACGCCCTTTCCATAAATCAACTAACTTATCAGAATAGTTTTTATCGGTCAGGAAGCAACAACCACCAGCTGGCGAAGCGTAATCAGTAAAACCAAATTGTTTAGCTAATGCCATTTGTGGTTTACGATTACGACCACTGAAGCCATATAGTTTTTCACGATCAACCCAACCTTCAAGTTCCGGTTTGGTTGCTGGTAAGTTTTTTGCACATAAAGGCCGTAATAAAATGTCATCGGCACCCGATTCTCTAGCCACTATTGGCATTGTTTCTTTGCGTTGTGACATCGGCCGTTGGCCAATTACTTCACCGGTAATAATAAAGTCAAAACCACTTTCATGATTTTCTTTAACCCACTCAACCGCTTTATTAACCATGAAGATTTTACAATCTAAACATGGGTTCATATTGGCACCATAGCCATGTTTTGGATTAAGTAATACCTCTTTGTAATCTTGGATTACATCGACAATATGAAGTTTAATACCTAATTGCTCTGCCGACCACAATGCATTATTTCGTTTTTGCTTATCTTTATCATGATTTCGAATTGCATGAGTATGTCCTTCGACACAAAAACCGGTGTAAAAGTTAATACCTTCTACTTCTATACCTTGCTCTTGTAATACTCGTACCGCTAATAATGAATCTAATCCGCCTGAAATTAGTGCTACGGCCTTATGTTTTTTTGCCATTGTTACGCTGTTCCACCTACTGTTAAACCATCTATTTTTAATGTTGGTTGGCCCACACCTACTGGCACGCTTTGTCCTTCCTTACCACAATTACCGACACCGGTATCCAATTCTAAATCATTGGCCACCATACTTATTCTACCCATCGCTTCAGGCCCATTGCCAATCAAAGTGGCGCCTTTTACTGGGTAAGAAATTTTACCGTTTTCTATCATATAAACTTCGCTAGTCGAAAATACAAACTTGCCCGAAGTTATATCTACCTGACCACCGCCAAAGTTAACGGCGTATAAGCCTTTATCAACAGATGCAATGATTTCTTCAGCCTCACTCTCGCCAGGCAACATATAGGTATTGGTCATTCTTGGCATTGGCAGGTGAGCATAAGATTCTCTTCGGCCATTACCTGTACTACGGCTGCCCATCAATCGCGCGTTATGCTTATCTTGCATATAGGAAGTTAACTTACCTTTTTCTATCAAGGTAGTACACTCGGTGGCAACACCTTCATCATCAACAGAAAGTGAACCTCGGCGATGTTGTAGAGTGCCATCATCAACCACGGTACATAACGGGGAAGCAACCATTTCTCCCATCCGGCCGGAAAAAGCTGAACTGCCTCGTCTATTAAAATCACCTTCTAAGCCATGCCCTACTGCTTCATGTAATAAAACACCTGGCCAACCAGAAGCTAAAACAACAGGCATCGTACCTGCTGGTGCATCACGCGCATCTAAATTAACTAAAGCTTGTCTAACGGCTTCTTTGGCATAATCATTAGCTAAATCATTATCTTGAAAATAACGATAATCCAACCGTCGACCGCCGCCTGCACTACCACGTTCACGCCGCCCATTTGACTCAACAATCACACTAACATTCATCCGCACTAAAGGACGAATATCAGCAGCAAAAGTGCCATCGCTCGCCGCTATTAAGACCGTATCTATGCCACCCGCTAAACTGACATTAACTTGCGTCACTCTCGGATCTGCATCACGAGCCGTTTTATCTGCTTGTTTTAATAAAGCCAGTTTTTGCTCAACCGACAATACTGCCAGTGGATCATCATTTGCATAAAAGTTTGGGGCTTGCGTGCGATGCCAAGCTTGAACACTTTTTTGTTCACCTTGACGGGAAATGGAGCGAGCGGCTTTGGCAGCATCCAGCAATGCCGGTAAAATCAAATCATCTGAATAAGCAAAACCGGTTTTTTCACCACTACAAGCACGTACGCCAACGCCTTGTTCAATATGGTAGCCACCGTCTTTAATGATACCGTCTTCTAACAGCCAATTTTCATTGCGTGATTGTTGGAAATACAGATCAGCATAGTCAACACCCCCAGTTAAGGTCAGTGATAATGCTTGTTCCAAATCATGCTCTGTCAGGCCAGCGGGCACTAAGAGTTGTTGATTTACTTGTTCGAATACTGAAAAGGTCATTGCAAGACTAAATTATTTACTATAAAACAGAATGATACCAGATTCTAATTAGTTGACGCGTTAAAGGTGTTAAGTTCAGGTTCGTGCCATGGGCCGCTAAGCCTGTAGCTATAGCTGATTAAGTTCACAATTTGTTTATCAAATAATTCACCAGCTAGCTTATCAAAAATAAGAATTGCGGTACCCACTCCTAAACCTATAGGCCCTCCAGCCACTGCACCAGCGACAGGCAATGTAGAAGATACATTGGGGATGATTTTAATTTTTTGATCGTAGGTTTTATTGACTAAATTGACATCACCAGTCACTTTAATAGTGGCCGGTTGGCCTTTCATAATTAAATCATCGGTATATGCAATGCCATTCTGAAGGGAAAAATTACCGCTAATATCATCAAAGCTAAAGCCTTTACCAAATAAATCGGTAAAATCTAAAGCTAACCGTCTAGGAATGGTAGCGACACTTAATAAACCAAATATGCGTCCTGCAGCGCCAGGCTCAATATCTAATAATCGTCCCTTGCCCATATCAATATGGAATTGACCGGTACTGTCAGCTAAACTAAATCCCAATGGACTGTCTTGCCAAGTTAATTCCAAGTCAATATCAATATTGTCAGCGTCTAAAACTTGCTGGTAGCCTAAATCAGCAAACAACCCTTGTACATCTTCACTCGATGCACTCAACTGAAAATTACTCACTGAGCCTGTCGGCAATAATTGCCACTGCCCCTTTATACTGGCATTAATTGTTGTCGATTTTAATAATGCTGCATTTATCACCCAACTAGTTTCATGGCGACTGGCTTGCAGATTGAGCTCACCAAACTTCATCTCGTCAATTTGCAAATGATTAGTATGGAAGTTAATACTCGGCCACAATGAAGTAACCCTATCTGTCACCTGCTCATCCTCAATGACTGCATCGCCAGTATTTTGTTTTGGCAATGTTAGGTTTAAATAATCAAAGTCCATTGTCAGTGGTGTTTCACTAGCAAAATTCAGTGGCAAAATAATATTGCCTTTAATTTGATCTGAATACAGGCTAATACGCCAGTCTTGTGCTGCACGTTCGGCGGTAAATGCCAACTTTGTAATGTGTTGTTGGTAAGCATCTAGTTGGCCAATATTCATTGAAATAATATCAATCTTGTCTATCAAAGACTGATTATTTGACTCTGGCTGTACACTTTGCCAGGCCAACCAATCAGCTATAGATAATCGGTCTAATTGGCCTTTGATCGCCAAGCCTGATTTCGGTAATACAGCTTTGCCTTGACCAAATCGTAATTCACCACGCCATTGCCCATCACTGGTTGGCATCATGATAGCGTTTAACTGATTACCATACACCGCAGCATATGCCAGCTCGTTATCATAATGTTCAACGGATAAGTTTAACGGTAGCGCTTGTTCAGTATTTTTCCCTAGTGGCGCAGGCAAGTTAATCATGATCCCCTTCAGATCAGACTCTAGTGATGCATCTAGTTCAAAGTCACCCAACTGTTTTTCATAAACTTTTAACAAAGCTTTATAAGCTGTATTTCCCGATATGAAATCTGGGACAACTTGTCCTGATAGGGTGGCAATATTATCTGTAGTAACATTGCCTTTAATCGTGATCAGCGTCTCTGTTGACAACGGTTCAACATCAACAGTTACTTGCTGGTCTAGCAACAGCGCTTTTATATCTGTGGCTGATACGCCATCATTATTAAACTCTAGTTTACCTTCAACTTGAGTAAATGCCGCATTGGCAAAGTCGGGATAGCTAAATTCACTGTTCTCAAAACTAACAAAGCCACTTGTCTCAGTATTATCAACATCTGCTAGAGGTACCATAAGCTGTAATTGAATATCACTAGTTCCTTGTGCAGACACACTTTCAACAGCATTACCAAATCGTTGCTGCAATGGACTTTGTTGTAAAAAATCCAATGCTTGTTGAGTTGTACCGGTGAGTGAGCCATCAACGGTTAATATTGGTTTACCTTTAAGGTATTTATCAATATTAGTCTGAACCTTAACAAAATTAAATCCTGAAATAGTCCCTTGTTCACTATAAATTTTCAGCAAATTATTGTGGCCATTAACACTACCAGTGACATCAATGATATCTGGCCAACCCGGCCCGTAATGTAACTGCAAACCTTCAACATTAAGCACCATATCAAACTGACCTTGGTCAGGTTCAGCCTCAAAAGGAAAGGCGGCAAGATTACCTGTTAAGCTAATATCACCATCAACGATAGTGCCGGCCACAAAGGCGCTATCTGACCATTCTTTAAAATCAACATCTAACAAACTTTGCGGCACATACTGTTGCCAGCGACTGATATCTACTTGTTCAACTTTAATATTTAAATCTGACTGGGTAATACCTTGGTTGTGTTCAAATTGGCCATCGAGTTGGATAGTAAAATCATCATTCCATAGCTGAAATTCAGTTATCAATAACTGCCAATTGAGATCTTGTTGCCAACGAAGCTGCCCTGAAACAGAGTCAAAAAACACAGCATCTTCCAATAGATTTTCAGCATATAGACTCAATTGATGGCTATCTACATCAACTATGGCAGTACCGTTATTCCAATCTACTATCGCCGTTAATCCTGTAATGCCTGGTATATCCTGCCAGGGTAGTACAGCAAAATCTTGTAAGCTCATCGCCAAACTATTAATGCCAGACTGTGGTGTATATTCAAGGTGTAATGCAGTCACATCACCTGCTGGCCTTTGATGGCGCAAGTCATCAGGCAATGCATCTGATAACAAAGCAATGGCACTCAAATCACTTAACCGTAAATAATCCACATCAGCAACCACACCACCTGCTGAATCCACTTCTACAGTAAAATTTGTCTTAGGCCATCGTTGATTATTCATATCTATCAACACATCACGGCCTGAAAATTGCCAACCCTGGTCGCTATTTTCCCATGAAAAAACACCATCTAAACTAGAAAGTAATACCGGTGAAATATCAGGTTCAGTCGCGGATATTAATTTTGTATTTTGTAAAGATAGTTCAGCATCTAATTGGCTAATAAATTGACCTGAGCCTACTGCATTTACCAACAAAGATAGGCTAGCATCCTCCACTTTCAGCCCATATATCGTTTGGTATTTTGTTAATGCCGACAACAAGATTTCATTCGTTTTTAACTGCCACTGCCACGATTGCAGCTGTTGCTGTTCTAGATCAAATTCAAGCTCGCCACTAAAAACCAGTGCTTTACCTAGTTTTTCGGGCGGCTGAAGTTGGACTGTTGATGTCCATCTATCCCCAGAATGAGAAATAACTGCATTGTCTAATTGATAGCGTCCCGATAAATCATTATCAATCAAGTCTTGATAACGGATAGTAATCGCATTCAAGTCGATATGATTTAATAGTGAAATCCAACTTGAAAAGTCAGCTGCTGACTCGGTTTCAGTCAATGCATCCATTAGACCTGTCAGTTGAAACCTGCCAGTCTCCGTTCGGGTCAAACCAAGTTCTAAACCGGTAATATTGATATTTTCCAGCACCGCCTGACGTTGCTGGAAACTAGCTAATAAATCTATACCCAGGTAAATATGATCCAATGAAAGTATAGATTCAGCACTATCATGCTGCATAATTTTCATCTCATACACATGTAGTTTTGGCACCAAGTCCAACCAGTAAAGATCGGTACCACCAATTGAGATGGGATAACCTAGTTGCTCGCTCGCCCAAGCAGCCACTTCATCTTTTCGCTGCTCAATTGCCGCTGATAACCATACTGTTGTGCCAATTGCAGACAATAGCAACACTGCAGCAATAATAACTAAATAATAGACTTGCTTACTGGCAATATGAATGCCTCGACGAAGTAGCGACATAGCCTACATCATCACCACATTAAACTGTTCGCGCTTATATTGAGCTTCAAACTGAAATAAAATTTGTTTACCGATAAATTGTTCTAATTCTGCAACATTCGTTGAATCTTCATCATTTAAGCGATCAATCACATCTTGTGATGCTAAGACCAAAAACTGGGTACTTTCATACTGTCTTGCGGCACGGATAATCTCACGAAAGATATCGTAACAAACAGTTTCGACACTTTTGGTGTACCCCCTACCATCACAACTTGGGCAGGGTTCACATAATATATGGCCTAGACTTTCACGAGTACGCTTACGGGTCATTTCGACCAAACCTAAATCTGATACACCACAAATATTATGACGTGCCCGATCCGGCGCCATCGATTTTTCTAAGGTTAGTAACACTTGATCTCGATGATCGATTTCTTCCATATCAATAAAATCGATAATGATGATACCACCAAGATTTCTCACCTGTAATTGCCGAGCAATTGCCTGGGCAGCTTCCAAGTTTGTTTTGAAAATAGTTTCTTCTAGATTTTTATGACCGACAAAACCACCGGTATTCACATCTACGGTAGTCATTGCCTCTGTTTGATCAAAAATCAAATAACCACCTGATTTTAATGGTACTTTTCTTTCTAATGCTTTTTTAATTTCGTCTTCAACACTGAATAAATCAAATAAAGGCCTAGCCGCCGTATAGTGCTCTAACCGAACTGCACATTCAGGCATAAAACCTTCAGCAAACTTCATTGCTTGATCATAGGTGGTGGTTGAATCAATACGGATACGTTCGATATCAGGGTTATATAAATCTCTTAATGCCCGAAGTGCCAACGGTAAATCTTGATGCAGCGGCTCACCACATTTCACAGATGACTTCCGCTCTCCGAGCTTTTGCCATAAGCGATGTAAAAACTTTAAATCTGCCAATAGTTCTGTTTCAGATACGCCTTCTGCAGCAGTCCGTAGAATATAACCACCACCAGCGGAATCCAGCTGTGAAACTAAACATGACTTTAAGCGTTCACGCTCTTGTTCACTTTCAATCTTCAATGACACGCCGATACCTTGCGTATCTGGCATATAGACCAAATAACGTGATGAAACGGATAGTTGAGTAGTCAGTCTAGCTCCCTTACTACCTAAGGGATCTTTAATAACTTGAACTAAAACTTCCTGTCCTTCACGCAATAATGTGGTGATCGGTGGCACTTTAGTTGGTGTTTCTTGTAAATCACCCGTTTGACCTTTCGGAATAGAAATATCAGATGCATGTAAAAAAGCAGCGCGAGACAGGCCAATTTCAACAAAGGCAGCTTGCATACCGGGTAATACACGACAGACTTTGCCTTTATAAATATTGCCTACAATACCTCGGCATTCGTTTCGTTCAATAAATACTTCTTGTAAAACACCATTATCAACGACGACTGCCCGCGACTCACTCGGTGTGATATTAATTAATATCTCACTGCTCATTGTGAAACCCTATTCTGAAATTTTCTTTAGCAACATTGCTGTTTCTCTAACAGGCAAACCCATAATGCCTGAATAACTGCCTATTATTTGTTCAATAAATATTGCAGCTTGTCCCTGAACAGCATAAGAACCCGCCTTATCTATTCCTTCTTGAGTAGCAATATACCAATTAATTTCATCTGCTGATAATTCAGCAAACTGCACTACATTATCACTAATGACACACTGTGTATCATTCATTGTTACCCCAGCAACAGCCGTTAAAACTTGATGACTTCGACCTGACAATAACTGTAACATTCTCCGACTGTCACCATCATCTTTCGGCTTACCTAATATCTCGCCATCGATGATAACTGACGTATCAGCTCCTAGTACGATACAGTTTGTTGGCGATACTTCCAGTTGCTGAAAACCCGCTTGTGCTTTTGCTATTGCCACCCGTCGGACATAATCAAGTGCAGCTTCATCTAATAATTGCGATTCATCAACATCAACTTTAACAACACTAAAATCGACTCCGATTTGGGTCAGAAGTTCTCGTCGTCTGGGGGAACCAGAAGCAAGATAAGTATGAGGAAAGTTCATGCGCGGTGATAAGGATGGTTTTGTGTCACGGTCCAAGCTCGATATAACTGCTCAGCCATCACAATTCGGACTAGTGGATGCGGTAAAGTAAGTGCCGATAAAGACCAACGCTGATCTGCTCGTTGCAAGCATTCAGCCATTAATCCATCTGGACCGCCGACAATCAAGGAAACATCCCGACCATCGGACTGCCAATTTTCTAACTGCTGGGACAACTGCTCGGTACTCCATGTTTTGCCTTTTACATCTAGTGCAACAACATGGTGGTTATCAGGAATAGCCGCTAAGATCCGTTCACCTTCCTCACGCATCCATTGCGCTGCACTGCCACTCTTACCGCGTTTAGCAGGAGCAATTTCGTGCAAATGTAAACTGCACTCTCTTGGCAAACGCTTGGCATATTCTTGATAACCATCAGTCACCCAAGTTGGCATTTTTGTGCCAACCGCGAGCAGGTTTAACTTCATTCCTTATCAGCCACAACCTGATCAGAATCCTCTGGAACACTCCATATTTTTTCAAGGTTATAAGTTGCACGTGTTTGCGGTGTCATCACATGTGCAATCACATCACCAAGGTCAACTAAAGCCCATTCACCAACATCTTCACCTTCAACACCTAAAGGTTGATTACCTGCTTTTTTAGCTTGCATAACCACTTCATTGGCTAGCGCTTTAACCTGACGAGTAGATTTACCCGTAGCAATAATCATATAGTCGGTGACATCTGTCATCGTGCGAACATCAAGAACTTGTATATCTTCAGCTTTAATATCTTCTAGAGCATCAATAACTAGTAATTTTAAATCTTCAGCCTGCATTGGCTTCTCCGTTAATCAATAATCGCAATATTTTACAGCATGCTGTCTTTTCTCGCTGATTCAATACCTTGCTCACTGCTAGGTAGCCAGTTTTGCGTCTTATCTGTTAAAAAATAAACCGTTAATCCTATCCATTCGCGCCAAGCAGGTTCCAGAACTTGCAGATGGGAAAACATTGCAAAGTCCCATTGCCGAATTGAGCCATGGTTACTGCGGTAATCTACTGGATAAGGAATAACATTGAAATGTTGTTTACGAGCAATGCCCACTGCTCGAGGCATATGGTAGGCCGATGTAACTAGTAAATAATGGCCGTCTTTTTTAGGCAACAGCGGCTTTAATAATAAAAAGTTTTCATAAGTATTTCGAGACTGTGATTCAACCAATATACGCTGTTTATCAATGCCCATATCAGTCAGTAATTGTTGAGCTATCGTGGCCTCATTGTCATTTTTTCTAAACCGCAGAAAACTATTACCCCCTGAAAAAATAATCGGCACATTAGGGTAATGCTTAGCCAATACCGTCGCACCGACATAACGATCACCGCCATTGCCCATTTCAGCAATCTTCCAACTATGGGAAATTTTTAATTCTTCGCCACCACCCAACACAATAATGCCATCGACATTCGTCGGCATTTCAGTGGGTTTAGAAAAACGTTGTTCGAGCGGTTGCATTAACAAATCACTCACTGGATAGAACAATAGCGGTAAATTTATCAACAAACACAGCGTCAACAAGACCGTTGCCGGCCGTTTTTTGTTTAGCCACAACAACACTGTCGCAATGGTAACCAGTCCAATAATCAAATTTGTTGGGCTTAATATTCCCCAAGCTAATTTGGAAATAATGAAGAATAAATTATCCATAATTACTCTTTTTGTTGATAGAGGCCTAACATATCAACCAAGCTAATCACGGCATCTGGCAATAAATACTGCGGGCTGGCACCATTAGCAATAGATGTTCGTATTTGGGTTGCCGAAATAGACAATTGCGTTACTTTCACCGGTATAATTTTACCAGCCAAGTTGACATCATCATTAGTCACTAAATGTTGCTGATACCAGCTGGCTAACGCATCAGGCATCGCCGTGGTTTCATCGGGACGTTGCATTACGACTATATGCGTAAGCTCCAGTAACTGTTGCCATTCATGCCAGCTCTGAATGCCCATAAACGCATCTGTACCGACCAATAAATACAGCGGCTTTGCTGGAAACTCTTGTCGCAAACTACGTAAAGTATCAATCGTATACGAGGGCCCTTCTCGCTGTAACTCACGTTCATCAACTACAAAGCGTGGATTATTTTTGATAGCGAGCAGTAATAAAGCAACACGTTGTTGGGCTGTTGCTAGCGGTGTCTCACGATGTGGCGGCACAGCACAAGGAATTAAATGTATCTGTTCTAAGCCTAATTGATCAGCGACATCCAATGCAGGGCGCAAATGACCAAAATGCACTGGGTCAAATGTGCCACCTAAAATACCTATGGCTGAATCAGTCATTATTTGCGCACCTGGCCATTCCCCATCACTATCCACTTTTGAGATGTCAGGCCAGTTAAACCAACTGGGCCACGCGCATGAATTTTATCGGTAGAAATACCGATTTCCGCACCTAATCCATATTCAAAACCATCAGCAAAACGTGTTGAGGCATTAACCATCACTGAACTAGAATCTACTTCTGCTAAAAAGCGTCGTGAACGCCCATAATCTTCAGTCACAATCGTTTCGGTATGACCCGAACTATGCAAATGAATGTGATCCATTGCTTCATCAATATTGGCAACCACACGAATAGATAAGATCGGTGCTAAATATTCTGTATCCCAATCCTCATCTGTTGCCGCTGTAATGTTTGGCAAAATAGTACGTGTTTGCTGACAACCGCGCAGTTCAACGGACTCAGTCGCATAACGTTTCTGTAAACGGGGCAAAATTTCAGCGGCGACAGCTTTGTCGACCAATAAGGTTTCCATTGCATTGCACACACCATAACGATGGCATTTAGAATTAAAAGCAATCTCTTCGGCCATCGCTAAATCAGCGGCAGAATCAATGTAAACATGGCAAATACCATCAAGATGTTTAATCACTGGTACACGTGCGTCACGGCTAATGCGTTCAATTAAACCTTTACCACCACGCGGTACAATCACATCCACATATTCAGGCATGGTAATAAGCTGGCCTACCGCTTCACGATCTGTTGTTTCAACCACTTGGATAGCCGTTACAGGTAAACCTGCTTTTTCTAAACCTCGATGAATACATTTAGCAATAGCTTGATTGGAATAGATTGCCTCACTACCACCGCGTAAAATAGTGGCATTACCTGACTTCAAACATAAGGCGGCAGCATCGGCTGTTACATTAGGTCGAGACTCATAAATAATACCGATCACGCCAAGAGGTACCCGCATCTGTCCCAGCTGGATACCGCTAGGACGATAGGTCATATCACTAATTTCACCAATTGGATCTGCTAATACTGCAACTTGCTCTATGCCTTCAGCCATAGACTCAATACGCGCATCGGTTAACTCCAAACGATCAAGTAAAGCAGCATCTAAACCTTTGTCTTTGCCAGCTTGTAAATCACGGGCATTTTCTTGCTGTAATAAGGCAGCATTCTTGCGAATTTGTTCAGCAATAACCGTTAGCGCTGTATTTTTCGTAGCAGTATCAGCTCGTGCTAAAGCCCGACTGGCTTGTCTGGCTTGTTGACCTAAAGTCTGCATATATTGGTTAATATCCAATATTATTCTCCTCATTCTAAACTGTGGTCAGAGTATCTACGCCTGCGACCTTCATACATAATTGTTCTAATAATGCCCATGGACAGGCTTTCAAACTACCTTTAGCAGCTTGATCTATACGGGATATTTGTGGCAAAAACTGCTGCCATTGCTGACGATTATGACGCATTAAAGCTTGGCGCATCATCGGCTGACTTTTTTGCCATACAGGTGGTTTTTGGGCTGCAAACACTTGCTCGATACGTTGGCCTTGCTCCAACTGCTCTGCCATATTGACAGCTCGATGTAATGCCCATGATACTGCAGAAAATATCGACATAATGTCTAAGCCTTCATCTCGCAGTCTGGCAATCATTCTCGGTATCTTTTTCGCTTGACCAAGAAAAGCGCAATCCATCAAACCAAAAGCTTCGAATCTAGCATTATCGGCAACCGACGCTAAAACCAATTGCTCATCAACCACACCATTTGAACTTAATAGCTGCAACTTATCAATTTCTTGAGCGGCAGCAAATAAGTTGCCTTCGACTCGTTCAGCTATCAAGGCGGCAACCTGCTGACTGGCTTGCAGGCCTTGTTGTTGCATTCGTTGCATGACCCAGCGAGGAAGGTTGGCAGCATCTACCGGCCAAACAGCAATGGTTGCCCCTACTTTTTCTAACTCAGTGAACCATTTACTTTTTTGAGACCGTGCATCAATTTTACCGCTGATAATAAGCAGACAAGTATCTGCCGGCGGAGATGCTGTAAATTTTCGTAACGCTTCACCGCCCTCTTTACCTGGCGATCCTGATGGCAAGCGTAATTCAAGTAATCGTTGGCTAGAAAACAGCGACATCGTTTGTTCTTGCCACTGCAATTGCGACCAATCAAACCGACCTTCGACATGCCACACTTGCCGATCGGTTACGCCTTGATTTCGAGCATGCTGGCGAACCAAATCACTGGCTTCTTCCACCAGCATTTGTTCGTCGCCGTGGATCAGATAAACAGGTAAATAATTTTGCTGTAAATGACTTGCTAGCTGCTCCGCTTTTAGGCGCATATCAAACTAATTCAAAACAGATAAACGACGTAATAAGCTTTGCACTAATTGTTGATTAATTTGTTCACGCAAGGCAGATTCTTCTTCATCTTTAGCTAGAACTTGATCTTGGTCGAATTGATAATCACGAATAGCTTGAACTTGTTCTGCTTCTGCTAAAGTCACGCCTTCGGCATCAACAAGTGAATAGCTCATTGTGCCAAACAGCTCATATTCACTTGCTTTAGCATCAGCGCCTACAGACAGAACGCGACGATCAATTTTCTGTTCTAAAATCGTCAGTACTGCTGCATCACTTTGATAATCAGGCACGACCAATACATCATTGCGTGTTAAACCTAAGCGAAGCTCACGACCTAAACCGCGATTTAAATCTATCCCTTGCACGTATATTGTCTTCAAGCTGTCGGGCAAATTTGCTGAACCACGCAGCTGAAAGCCACAGCCAACCAGTGTCACCAACATTAAACTCAATACAAATTTTGACAAATAACGCGCCATGAGCAAGCTCCTTAAATTTTAACCAGCAACAACGATATTAACTAACCGTCCTGGAACTACGATGACTTTACGAACTTCTTTACCTTCCGTAAAGCGTAATACATTCTCTTCAGCCAAAGCTTCTGCTTCTATCGTTTTACTATCAGCATCTGCTGCAACCGCAATCTTAGAGCGTAGCTTACCATTGACTTGAACCATCAATTCAACTTTATCTTGCTTCATTGCCGCTTCATCAATTTCCGGCCATGCAGCAGTCACGACAGCTTCATCATGGCCCAATAATGTCCATAGTTCATGGCAGATATGAGGTGTTATTGGTGCAAGCATTAATACAACTAATTCTAATACTTCTTGGACGACTGCACGTGCTTGCTCACTGTCATCTTTCAATTTAGCCAATGCATTCATTAATTCCATTACCGTTGCAATGGCTGTATTAAAGGTGTGACGACGGCCAATATCATCCGATACTTTAGTTAATGCTTGATAAGCTTGGCGACGAAGTGTTTGTAATTCATCAGACAACTCAGCAACGTTTAATGCTGCTACTGCACCTTGTTCAAGATGGTCATGGGTAGCACGCCATAATCGTTTCAAGAAACGGTTAGAACCTTCAACCGCCTTATCAGACCACTCAAGTGATTGTTCTGGTGGTGCGGCAAACATCATAAACAACCGCGAGGTATCAGCACCATATTGATCAATCAACGCTTGTGGATCAACAGTATTACCTTTCGACTTCGACATTTTAGTGCCGTCTTTCAGTACCATGCCCTGCGTTAATAAGTTTTTAAACGGTTCATCGCCCGTTACCAAACCTTCGTCACGCATTAATTTGTGGAAGAATCGTGCATACAATAAATGTAATACCGCATGCTCTATTCCGCCAATATATTGATCAACTGATAACCAGTGATTGGCACGTTCATCCAACATCACTTCTTCATTATCAGGGCAAGTAAAACGCGCGTAATACCATGATGATTCAAAGAAGGTATCAAAGGTATCGGTCTCACGTTCTGCATCAGCACCACACTTAGGACAGGCACATTGATAGAACTCAGGCATCGACTTAATTGGTGAGCCCGAACCATCAACGATGACATCTTCAGGTAACTTCACAGGTAAATCTTGTTCAGGAACAGGAACCGCACCACAATCAGGACAGTTAATGATTGGGATTGGTGTTCCCCAATAACGCTGACGAGATACACCCCAGTCACGTAATCGGTATTTAACCTGACGTTCGCCTTTTTGTTGTTTCGCTAAAAACTCTGCAATCGCATCAAATGCTTCAGCCGAAGTTAAACCGTCAAACTGCTGAGAATTGATCAATCGACCTTTCGCTGTAAATGCTGCGCTTGATAAATCACATTCAGACTTATCTGTTGGTTCAATAACTTGTTTAACGTCTAAACCGTAAGCTTGAGCAAATTCATAATCACGTTGATCATGAGCAGGTACCGACATCACTGCACCCGTTCCATAACCCATTAATACAAAGTTAGCCGCCCAAACTGGCACTTGCTCACCGGTAACAGGATGAATCGCAGTTAATCCAGTAGCAACACCTTTCTTCTCAGCTGTTTCTAATGCTTCCTCAGATGTTTCCATCATTCGGCATTCTTCAATGAAAGCAGTTAATTCTTCGTTGTTTTCAGCAGCCTGTATTGCTAACGGATGTTCAGCTGCTACAGCTAGATAACTCACGCCCATCAAAGTATCTGGACGTGTCGTGTAGACCGATAACGTATTATCACTGTCAGTAATACCAAACTCTATTTCTACGCCTTCAGAACGACCAATCCAATTCGCTTGCATAGTACGAACTTGCTCAGGCCAACCTGTAAGTTGATCTAAATCGTTTAATAATTCTTCTGCATAATCAGTGATTTTCATGAACCACTGTGGAATCTCGCGGCGCTCAACTTTACTATCACAACGCCAGCAACAACCATCAATCACTTGCTCATTGGCAAGTACCGTATTATCTACCGGACACCAATTCACTGCCGCTGTTTTTTTATACACTAAGCCTTTTTCAAATAAGCGAGTGAATAACCATTGTTCCCAACGATAGTACTGTGGCGTACAGGTTGCTAGTTCACGCTGCCAATCATAGCCCAAGCCAAGACGTTGCAACTGAGCGCGCATATAATCGATATTGTCATAAGTCCACGCAGCTGGTGCTACTTTGTTTTTAATCGCCGCATTTTCAGCAGGCAGACCAAATGCATCCCAGCCCATAGGTTGTAAGACATTTTTTCCCAACATCCGTTGATAACGTGAAATAACATCACCAATCGTATAGTTACGCACATGACCCATATGCAATTGGCCACTAGGATATGGAAACATCGCTAGGCAGTAATATTTCTCTTTATCCGAGTTTTCTACTGCGCGAAAGCTGTCATTGTCTTGCCACCATTTCTGGGCAGATATTTCGATGTCTTTTGGGCTATATTCTGATTGCATGGAGTCTTATTTTATTATCAATGAGAGAAAGCGAGTAAGGATACCGTACCAACGCGGTTGCTAAAAGCAATCTGTTTTAATGAAACAACACTCTCTGCTATTTCACTGCGTTGATATTAACGGCTAGGCCCGCTTTACAAATTTAAAGGATGAAATGGTCAAGCTATTGACCGATTGATTTGTTATGTTAACCGCCAGCAGCCATTAAAACTTCATATTTGGCCATTAATTGCCCTTCCGTTTCCACGTTATCTGGATCTTTAGGAATACAATCAACAGGACAAACTTCTACACATTGCGGCTCATCAAAATGACCAACGCACTCAGTACAAAGGTTTAAATCAATTTCATAAATTTCTTCACCTTGCGTGATCGCAGCATTAGGACACTCAGGTTCACATACATCACAGTTAATACATTCGTCGGTTATAAATAACGACATTTTCTTCTCCAACTCAAACTCTATAAGTGAGATCTTAGCGGTTATTAGCTCAGTTGAGCAATTTGATTGTTAGCGCTTGACTCACGCAAGGCGCTACAAAATCGGATACATCACCACCTAGAGCAGCGATTTCACGTACTAAGCTTGAAGAGATATAACTGAATTGTTCGGCCGGTGTTAAAAACAAAGTTTCAACATCAGGCTCCATTTTGCGATTCATGCTGGCCAATTGAAATTCATGTTCAAAATCTGAAACAGCACGCAAACCACGTAAGATAACATCAGCTTTTTTTTGTTTTGCTACGTCCACCAGCAAGCCTTCAAAACCACATACTTCAACATTTTCCAGCTCGGTTAATGTTTGTTCTGCTAAATCAACTCTCTCTGCTAATGAAAAAGTGGGTGCTTTACCAGGATTAATCGCAATCGCAACAATAACTTTATCAAATAACTTACTCGCACGATGAATCAAATCAACATGACCGTTAGTAATAGGATCAAAAGTACCTGGGTATATTGCCGTAGTTGCCACTCATCATCTCCTTATTCATTTCGAAATAAACAATATCTTACATCGCCGGCTGTTTTGTCTTTAATTAATAGCCAGTTTGCAGGTAAAGCAGGTAGTTGTTGCTGTTTCGGGCACTCTAAATAAATTAACGCATTAGCAGATAAACACTGCTTCTGAATTAATAAATCAGCAATTTCAGACCATAAGTCAGCTTGGTATGGCGGGTCTATAAATACAATATCGTACTGCACAGTACTGCTGCTCAAAAAAGCCTGCGCAGTCGCCTGATGAAGATGACACTCCTCTGCTGACAATTGCTGACGACTTTGCCGTAAATAGTTTACTGCTTGATTCGATTGTTCAACTAAATCAACATGAGTCGCGCCACGTGAAGCGGCTTCAAAACCCAATGCACCACTGCCCGCAAATAAATCCAGGCAACGGGCACTACCCAGTTGCATTTGCAACCAGTTAAAGATCGTTTCACGTACTCGGTCAGCTGTCGGCCGTAACCCCTCAATATCAGGAAAGCTAAGCTTGCGGCCGCGCCATTTACCGCCAATAATTCGCAAGGATCCTGCTTGAATTTTTAATTTATTTTGCTTTGCCACCAACCATCACCGTTAACATATTATTTGGGTTTACACGGCGTTCAAATGCCTGCTTTATTTGTGCTGTTGAAATAGCATTGACCTTAACTTTAAATGTTTCTAAATAATCTAACGGCAAACCATAAAAACCGATCATAGCTAGATAACCTACTATTTTACTATTACTATCCACTCGCAACGCAAAACCACCAGTAATATTTTGCTTAGCAGCGATTAACTCTGCTTCGCTAGGACCTTGGTTAATAAAGTCTACTAAAGTGTCTTGCATTACTTTTAATGCTTCATCCGCCTGCTCATTACGTGTTTGCAGACCAAATTGATAAGGTCCTAAATCACGCATCGGTCTAAAGTAACTATAAGTACTATAAGACAAACCTCGTTTCTCGCGAATCTCATTACTCAATTTAGACACCAAACCACTACCACCTAAAATATGGTTGCCGACATACAAGGCAAAATAATCAGCATCGCTGCGACTCATTCCCGGCTGGCCCATCAAAATGTGAGTTTGGCTAGACGGATGGTCAATCTGTATTGTTTGCGCTTGTGTTAAATCTACTACAGGTTTAATTTTAGCGGCAGCCTCACCCGCAGCTAAACCAGAGGTGACTTTCTCAGCGACGTCTTGTGCCTGAGACTTATTCAAATCTCCGACCAACACCACGACAGCATTACGAGCAACATAGTATTGCTGATAAAACTGTTTTACATCCGTTATTGTTAATTTAGAAACAGCCTGTTCAGTGCCTGCAGGCATCGTTGCATAAGCATGGTTACCATACAATCCCTTATAAAAAGCACGACTAGCAAGTGCTGACGGCGACTGTTTTTCAGCTTGAAACCCTAGCAATATTTGCTTTTGGATACGCTTAAATGACGACTCAGGAAAGCTAGGCTGAGTAAGTACCTTGGTATACAAGGCTAAAGCAGCTTGTAACGCAGACTCTTCCGTCAAACTACGGAGACCAACACTTGCCATATCACGCTCAGCACTACTGCTAAATCGTGCACCTACATCTGCAAAAGCAGCTGCAATTTGATCTGTATTAAGGTCAACAGCCCCTTCATCTAGCATCGCGTTAGTTAATACTGCGGTACCAGATAACAGCTGGTCACGTGCTGCACCCGCATCGAATACCACACTGATATCGACCATCGGTAACTCGGGAGCATGAACATAATAAACGCGTGCACCCTTTTCTGTTGTCCAATGTTGAATTTGTGGCGATGCAATTGAAACTTGGCTGACCAATAATGCTAATAACAGCAAGAAAAATTTAGTGTTCATTTGCTACTCCTGTCATTTCTGCTTCCTTATTGACTGAAACAGGTACGAGTTCAGCTTCAGTCAAACTATCATCAATAAAATATTTTTTTGCGACCGCCATCACCTGCTCAGCAGTAACCAGTTTCACGTTGTCGACATACTCATCACCTAAGTGCCAGTCGATACCAATGGTATCTAACATGCCAATTTGCATCGCTTGGTAAAACACACTGTCACGTTCATAAACCGCATTTGCCACGACTTGAGTCTTAACTCTAGCTAATTCTTGTGGGGTTATTACTTGCTGTTTCAGCTCATTTAATTGTTCTCTGACAGCTAATTTCAACTCATCTACTGTATTGCCTTTGGCTGGTGTACCAGCAATGACAAATAGATCTTGTAGTCGTGAAAATAATCCATAGCCAGCACCAACACTAGCAGCGATTTCATCACCGCGAACCAACTGTCTGGCGAAGCGAGCACTAGAGCCGCCATCAAGTACAGCAGCTAACACTTCAAGCGCATAAGGTTCCCATGATATTTCAGCCGTTTTCACAACAGGCACTTTCCAGCCCATCATGAAATAAGGTAGCTCCGCAGGGGCTTTAACCTTAATGGACCGCAATCCACGTTGTTCGACTTCAATTTGAGGTTTTAAAGTAGCTATTGCTTCAGGCTTTAATGGCCCAAAATATTGCTGGGCCAATTCATAAATAGCCTGTGGTTCAACATCGCCGACCACGACAACAGTCGCATTATTAGGTGCATACCATTTTTGATACCAATCATTTAGATCATCAACTTCATAATTATTGATATCACTCATCCAACCGATAACCGGGTGATGATAAGGACTATTTACAAAAGCAGTAGCATTGAATGCTTCTCGTAATAACGACTTTGGATTATCGTCGGTACGCATCCGCCGTTCTTCAGACACAACGTCACGTTCTTTTAATAATTCAGCACCATCGATTTTTAGTTTGCGCATCCGCTCAGCTTCAAGGCGAAAACTAACTTCAATACGATCTTTTTCTAATGTTTGAAAATAGGCAGTGTAGTCACGACCGGTAAAGGCATTTTCACGACCACCGTTCGCAGCTATAATCTGTGAAAATTCATTAGGGCCGAGATTTTCAGTACCCTTGAACATCATATGTTCTAACTGGTGTGAGATACCAGTAATACCGTTATGTTCATAACTCGATCCCACTTTGTACCACACTTGTGACACAGCCACTGGCGCGCGGTGATCTTCTTTAACAATCAACTTCAAACCATTCTCAAGCTGAAACTCACTTACATCTGCAACCACGATCGTTGGCAAAGCCAAAATCAGCCACATTCCCTGTTTAAATTTGTTAAGCATATGCATCATCTACACCCATGTCATGATAAGATTTCACGTTGAAGTTTAACGACAAGCGACGACTATGTTTAGTTTCCTGAGAAAAAAATCAAAATCCAAGACCGAAAGCCCCGCGCAAGACGAGCAACATACAGAACAGCTGCCTGAAAGTCACCCTGAGCCAGTAGCTGCTGTCCCCACTCCAGCCCCTGTCGCTGAACCAAAAAAAGAAAAAGTTAGCTTATTTGGTCGCCTGAAAAAAGGCCTTAGTAAAACCAGCTCTAAACTAACTGAAGGTTTTGCATCACTGCTACTGGGCAAAAAAGCCATTGATGATGACTTACTTGAAGAGTTAGAAATGCAATTGCTGACAGCCGATCTTGGTGTAGAAGCAACACAAACAATCATCAGTGCTCTCACTCAACGTGTTGCTCGTAAACAACTGGATGATGCTGATGCACTTTTTGAAGCCATGCACGATGATATGGTCAAGCTATTACAACCCAGTTGTCAGCCACTGGTTATTCCAGAACAACAAGGACCTTTTGTTATTTTAATGATCGGTATTAATGGTGTCGGTAAAACCACTACTATTGGTAAGTTAGCCAAACAATTTCAAAACCAAGGCAAAAGCGTGATGTTGGCTGCCGGCGATACCTTCCGAGCAGCAGCCGTCGAACAATTACAAGTATGGGGCCAGCGAAATAACATTGATGTTGTTTCCCAACATAGTGGTGCCGACTCCGCTTCCGTTATTTTTGATGCATTGCAATCTGCCAAAGCAAAAAATGTGGATATTTTAATTGCTGATACCGCCGGCAGGTTACACACCCAATCAAACCTGATGGAAGAGTTAAAGAAAATAAAACGGGTGATGGGCAAGCTTGATAACCAAGCACCACATGAAATCATGTTAGTTTTAGATGCGGGTACCGGTCAAAACGCCTTATCACAAGCCACGCAATTTAATGCAGCCGTGGGTATCACCGGTCTAACCATCACTAAACTAGATGGCACGGCCAAAGGCGGCATTATTTTCGCTATTGCTAAAAAAATGGGCCTGCCTATCCGCTATATCGGCGTCGGCGAAACGATTGATGATTTACGGCAGTTTGAAGCTAAAGACTTTGTTGATGCTTTATTAGGCCGAGAAGATTAATTAATGATTCGCTTTACTGAAGTCTATAAACGCTATGCTGATAGCCATGAAGCATTGTCTGGCTTGAGTTTCCATATAGATAAAGGTGAAATGGCCTTTTTGACCGGTCATTCCGGTGCTGGAAAAAGCACCCTGCTCAAGCTGATTGCATTAATAGAACGCAGTTCTCACGGCGAAGTCTTGGTTAATAACCAAAACCTAACCCGTTTACCACAGCGAAAAATACCTTATTATCGCCGTCAGATTGGACTGGTATTCCAGGACCATTACCTACTACATGATCGCACTGTGTTTGATAATGTCGCTTTGCCATTGGTGATTGCAGGCGAAAGCCACCGTGAAATTGGTCGTAGAGTACGAGCATCATTAGACAAAGTTGGCTTATTAAACAAAGAGCGTAAATTACCTATTGCCTTATCAGGCGGTGAACAGCAACGTGTTGGTATCGCACGAGCGGTAGTCAACCGACCACCTATCTTATTGGCTGATGAACCGACCGGTAATCTAGATCCAGAATTATCCCGCGACATCATGAATTTATTTGAACAGTTTAACCAAGTGGGTGTCACCGTATTTATTGCCACTCATGATCATGAGCTCATTAAAACCCTGCCTTATCGACAAATAATCTTGCAGCAAGGTCGTCTAGCACCAACGGAAATAGCATGAAATTTAACAATTTCAACGCTAAAACTTACCTATTGCGTCATGCTCAAGTCATGCTGTTTAGTTTGGGCCAATTATGGCGCCAACCTATTGCCAGTGTTATGACCGTATTGGTAATCGGCATTGCCCTAGCACTACCTGCCGGTTTATATGTATTACTTCAAAACCTCAATCAAGTAAGTGAGCAATGGGATGATGCCAGCAAAATTTCATTATTTTTACAGCAAGACCTGAGTGACGAGCAGGCAAGAAAATTTAGTCAGAATATAAAACAGTGGCCAGAAATTAATAACACTCACTATCAATCTGCTCAGACATCATTGGAAGAGTTCCGCCAGTTATCAGGTTTAGGGGAATTACTAGATAGCTTACCTAGCAACCCGCTACCTGCCGTTATTATTGTCATACCAAGCAACAATAACTTACGGCCCGATGCCATCGGTAGCTTATTAGCTCGACTAGATAACTTAGCTGAAGTTGAGCTAGCTCAACTGGATATGGAATGGCTGCAACGTCTGCGTAGCATTAGTCAAACCAGTCAACGTGGTCTCACTATCCTTGCCATTTTATTATCATTAAGTGTATTGCTCGTCATTGGTAATACCATTCGGTTGGCCATATTAAACCGCCAGGCAGAAATTAAAGTTATCAAGCTTGTCGGCGGAACCAATACCTTTATTCGCCGGCCTTTCCTTTATACTGGTTTTTGGTATGGCATTTTGGGCGGTTTCTTTGCTTGGGCAACCTTATTAATTGCACTAGGACTATTAACCGGGCCAATCAATCATTTAGCCTTGTTATATAACAGCCAATTTATTTTTCATTGGTTTGCCGGACAAATGTTTGTTTCCTTAATACTCATCGGCATGAGTTTAGGCGTCTTTGGCGCTTGGTTAGCCGTAGGTCGTCACTTAAATGCAATTGAACCGCGTTAATAAATAGTCCAAATTAAAGGAACTTTTTCCTAAAATTGAAATCAGAGTGGTTGACTTATTTAACTTAATGTTATTATCACGGAAATATTTTTAGGGAGGCCACACTCATGAGCACACCTGTAGCCCAATATGAATTAGCTTTAGCGCCAATCAGTAACCTAGACTCTTACACCAGTCTAGTACACAACACGCCTCTTCTTTCTGCAGAAGAAGAGTATGAGCTAGCCTCTCGCCTGCAACAAGATGGCGATCTAGAAGCTGCGCAACGCTTAGTTCTATCCCACCTCCGCTTTGTCTCTCGCATAGCTAAAGGTTATAGCGGTTATGGTTTACCTGTTGCCGACTTAATCCAAGAAGGTAATATCGGCTTAATGAAAGCAGTTAAACGCTTTGATCCTGAAAAAGGCGTGCGCTTAGTTTCATTTGCTGTTCATTGGATCCGGGCAGAAATTCATGAGTACGTTATCCGTAACTGGCGTATTGTCAAAATTGCCACCACTAAAGCACAACGTAAATTATTCTTTAATTTACGTAGCGCCAAAAAACGCCTCGGTTGGTTAAACCAAGAAGAAGTTGAAGCAGTAGCAGAAGATTTAGGTGTTACTCCAAACAATGTCCTAGATATGGAACGTCGTTTAGCTCAACCTGATACTTCTTTTGATTTGCCTAGTGATGCTGATGATGATGACAATAACTTCTCCCCAGCAGCGTATATCACGGGGCCTGACAATTCAGATCCATCATTGAAACTAGAACATGATGACTATGAAAACTATCAACATCAAAAATTATCCAATGCCTTAGCAACATTAGACGATCGTAGTCGCGATATTGTCAGTCAGCGCTGGTTAAATGATGACAAAAAAGCCACATTACATACACTGGCTGACCAATACCAAGTTTCTGCCGAACGTATTCGACAAATTGAAAGTAATGCGATGAAAAAATTGAAAACGTTAATGGCTTAACATTAATGATTCCAGATAAAAAAAAGCCCGCATAATGCGGGCTTTTTTTTATCACTGTCGTTATTTATTAACGCTCTAATAATGGGGTTTTTCCAGTTTTACCATCCCATTCTTCAGCATCAGGCAACGCATCTGCTTTTTCTGCTAATACTGGCCATACACGAGAAAGCTCTTCATTGATCTGAACAAACTCCATTTGCTCATCGGGTAAATCATCTTCTGAAAAGATCGCTTCTGCTGGACACTCTGGTTCACATAAAGTGCAATCAATACACTCATCTGGATCAATAACTAGGAAATTAGGGCCTTCATGAAAACAATCCACAGGACAGACATCAACACAATCCGTATATTTGCATTTAATACAATTTTCTGTGACTACAAAGGTCATAACATTTTCTCCAAAAACATAATTCCACACCTGGCTGGCTGGCTAAGTAACCGGTAATTTTACATCATTTATAATGAATCTGGGAAAGGATCATTTTTAAGGTATCATTATTTCTGCTGTGACATAATTCATCATTACCAGAAAAACTAAGGAATGAGCTCCATGGGTCGTATCATCACCATTATAACTTTTATCACCGTATTTATTTTCGGTGCAGGCTTCTCAGCCATAAATACCGACCCAGTCGCGGTTAATTACTACCTAGGCAGCATTTCTTTACCGCTTTCAATCATCATTGTTTTAGCAATTGTTTTAGGAGCTGTCATTGCCGCATTTGCATTATTCATGGGCACATTACGACTGCGCTATGAAAACCGCCGCTTATCTAAAAAGTTAGAGCTTTCTGAGCAAGAAATCAATAGTCTGCGAATTTTGCCTGTCAAAGACTCTCACTAGGTTTTATTTCCATGCAAACATGGTTGTTTTTTCTTCTGCCTATCGCAGCCTTATCCGGTTGGTTAATGGCGCGTAAGCACTACAAAAATAAATACCAACCACAGGATAATAAACTTAGTCCTGAATATTTTAGCGGCTTAAACTATTTACTCAACGAACAACCTGATAAAGCCATTGATGTCTTTATACATTTATTAGAAGTGAATAGTGAAACCGTTGAAACTCATCTAGCCTTGGCTAATTTATTCCGCCGACGAGGTGAAACGGATCGTGCTATCCGCATCCACCAAAACCTCATCGCCAGACCGACTTTAAATAGCCAACAACGTAGCCAAGCACTCCTCGAATTAGGCTTAGACTATATGAAAGCCGGTGTATTGGATCGCGCTGAACAACTCTTTCTCGATCTCTTACAACAAGCCTCACCACCCGAACAAGCTATTAAAAAATTATTGCGTATCTACCAACAGGAAAAACATTGGGAAAAAGCCATTGATATGGCTAAACGATTACAGCCCGAGCAACGCAAAGACATAGGCATTTTAATTGCTCAATTTTATTGTGAGCTTGCTCAGCAACAAATTACTAGCAGTGCAAGTTCAATTCGAGGCTACCTCAAACAAGCCCAACATTATGACCACAACTGCGTAAGAGCCAGTTTACTTGAAGCAAATATGCAGATTACTGCCGGTAAATATGGCAAGGCATTAAAAACATTGCAGCGTATTGAGCGACAGAATCACCGCTATCTACCTGAGGCTCTGCCTAAATTACTAAACTGTTATCAGAAAATGGGCAATATCGATGGTTTTAATAGCTGGTTACAGCAGTTAGTCGAGCGTCATCCTCATATGACCTCAGCACGATTAATGCTGACTCAAGTCATTCAACAACAGCAAGGTAGTCAAGCGGCACAAGAGTTTTTATACCAACAACTGCATACTTATCCTTCGATTGAAGGCTTGCATGAATTGCTGTTATTAGGCCAAGGATCGAATCAAAGCCTTATCCCGTTAATTACAAATATTACCAACTCCCTAATTGATAAAGGTGATCGTTACAGTTGCCAAAACTGTGGTTTTGCTGGCAAGGCAATGCATTGGCACTGCCCTAGCTGTGCTAATTGGGGAAGCATTCATCCTACTGAAATTCACTTATCAGCTTTAGAGAAACTTTTGGAACCATCATCATGAGCAATATTGTTATTTATCATAACCCTCGCTGCAGCAAGTCTCGGCAAACATTAACCTTACTCGAGCAGCAAGGCATTAACCCAGAGATTGTCGAATATTTAAAAACACCGCCAACAACAGCAATATTGAAAGATATATTGCAACAACTAGACATTGAGCCGCGCGCTTTATTGCGTAAAACTGAAGCCATTTATAAAGAACTCGAGTTAGCAGATAAATCGCTTAGTGATGAACAGTTAATTCAAGCAATGAGTGAACACCCTAAATTGATAGAACGACCTATCGTATTCAATAACGGTAAAGCTAAAATTGGCCGACCACCTGAATCTATTTTAACCATCCTGTAAGAGAGTATTATGACTGAAATATTAGTCCTATATTACAGCCAATCAGGCCATGTCAGCTCTATGGCTGAACAGATTGCTCGTGGCATAGAAAATGTTGACGACTGCACTGCCAAGATCAGAACAGTGCCCGCAATATCTACAGTCTGTGAAGCAACTGAAGATAGTATTCCAAACCAAGGTCACCTTTATGCTAGCCACGATGATCTAAAAAATTGCGCTGGTTTAGTATTAGGTAGCCCAACCCGATTTGGCAATATGGCTGCACCATTAAAATACTTTATCGATCAAAGCAGTGATCTTTGGCTGTCAGGTAGTCTTATCGGCAAACCAGCAGCGCTCTTTACCTCCACAGGCAGTTTGCATGGCGGTCAGGAAAGCACTCTATTATCAATGATGTTGCCGTTAATGCATCACGGCATGATGATCATGGGCTTGCCCTATAGCGAATCAGAACTGATGACGACACAAGATGGCGGTACGCCTTATGGAGCCAGCCATCTCGCCGGTAGCGATAATAAGCGTCGTTTAAGTGAAACTGAAGCAAAGCTTTGTCGCGCATTAGGACATCGTGTCGCAACCACAGCCAAGGCATTAAAGTGACTACAGACAATATATTTAAACACAGTGCCTTATGCAGTTACTTTGCATTAATTGCATCATTATTAAGCTGGATACTATTAGCACCACATAGTGATAACTTCCCTATCGGCAGCATGCTTCTGCTTGCTATGCTGCCGTTATTATTTCCGTTACGAGGCCTATTGCATGGCAAAACTTATACTCATGCTTGGACCAGCTTTCTAATGCTATTTTATTTCAGCCATGGTGTCGGAGAAGCCTATAGTGCAACAGAATTTTACATTTACCCTTGGTTAGAGATTATATTTAGTGTTAGCTGTTTTAGCTGTTCGATTATTTTTATAAAATTAAATGCAAAAATGCGAGTAAAATCACATAATTAATACTAATATATTGTTATATCTGTTGTAGAAGTTCGCTACAGGAGCACATTATGACCACCATTCCAGCCTTCCAATCCGGGTTAAATGGAATTCAGACCGGCTTACAAAGCCTTAATAAAAATGCTGCTACGATTGCCAGTGCAGATATCATCGAGTCAGGTGGCGATATCACCGCCCCCTTGGTGAATATGATTAGTGACAAACAACAAGTACTCGCCTCGGCAAAAGTACTAGAAGCTAACAATGCAATCATAGGCAGTATTTTAGATCTAAAAGTTTAGAGCATGGATGTCACCAGCTCAGTACCGTTAAATACAACTCCTGGTACTCGGGTTACTGCGGTTACGACAGAAGACAACGATCAAAATCAACTATCCCAGAAAGAACAACAACAACTTCAACAATTAAAAGCGCGTGACCGTGTCGTACGGGCCCATGAAGCTGCCCACATTGCTGCTGGAGCAGGAGTAGTTCAAGGCGGCGCTAGTTTTAGTTTCCAACGAGGTCCAGATGGCATTCAATATGCCATTGGCGGTGAAGTTAAAATAAATACCTCAAAAGTTGTTGATGACCCCGTGGCAACACTACAAAAAGCAGAACAAATTCGGGCAGCAGCACTGGCTCCCTCTCAACCATCAGCAGCTGATCAATCTATTGCTGCTAAAGCTGCTAAAATGGCCATTGAAGCGCGCTCCGAAATAAATCAACAACATTCACAACAGACATCCGCCGATACTAAACCGGCTTCCACTTCGCCTGAACTCACTGGCAACTTTCTCGATTTCACAGTATGAGATTAGCCTGCTAGACTAAATCCTTCCTTACAGAATCAATAAACTCCGTAACTTTGACTATATCTACCTTCACACCACTATCATTAACCGATATTCGTTCAGCCATTGATCAAGAGACTCTTAACAAGCTGGACGAAATTCAGATCCATTCTTCCGTAGCTTCGACCAATGATGAATTATGGCAGCGACTGAATGACGGCAAATCATCCCCCGCAGTTTGTCTTGCCGAAAGCCAAACTGCGGGCCGTGGTCGCCGTGGCGACCAATGGTTATCTCCCTGTTCCGGCAATCTTTATTTATCTATTTTTTGGCCATTTCCCGCTGAAATGATGAAAAATGGCCTTAGCATAGCTATTGGGATCAGCTTAATAAATACCCTCAATGCTGAAGGAATCAATAACTTAAAGCTAAAATGGCCAAATGATGTGTTACATGAAAGACATAAACTCGCTGGAATTCTAGTAGAATCACGGTTCGGCAAAAAACAAAATACAGTAGTAGGTATCGGCCTTAATTTTAAGCTTCCGACCAGTACACAAAATCAAATAAATCAAAAAACCACTAGTTTGCAACATCTTTGTACTAACGTACCTTGTCGCAATCATCTGGCGGGAAAAATTATTCAAAATATGATCAAAACAATCGAGCTTTTCCAGCACCGTGGATTAAGCGATTTTATCCCTTTATGGCCTCAGTACGATGCTCTTGAAAATCAAGCTATTAAATTAATAAGTGATGATTCTCAATTTACCGCTCTAGCCTGTGGCATTAATGAACAAGGTGAACTACGTTATATGCGCAACAACAAATTAGAAACTCTAGCTAATAGTCACGTTAGCATTAGGTTTGCATCATGAAATTATTAGTTGATATTGGTAATACTCGAATCAAATGGTCTTGTATCGATGCCGGACGATTAACGGATAGTCAAAGCTTTAACCGTGGTAAAACAGGGATAAAAGCGTCATTAACCAAACACTGGAAAGAACTTTCCGAAATAGAAGCTATCTTTGTTTCTAATGTTGCAGGCGACAAAATAGCCCAGCAACTTGAAGAATGGACAGTGAAAAAATGGCAGATCACCCCTAAATTCATCGTCAGTGAGCAAAAACGATTTGGCGTGACAAACGCCTACCAAGAACCAGAAAAACTAGGTATTGATCGTTGGTTATCGATGGTCGCTGCTAGACAACACGCCCGCCTAGCAACTTGTGTAATTGACTGCGGCACAGCCATTACCTTAGATATTGTGACCAAACATGGCGAACATCGAGGCGGAATGATACTGCCAGGCTTAAGCCTGATGCGAGCAGCCTTAAGTGATAATACCGATGCACTAGACAATACTCTCGATGATAGTCAATTTAAAACGCTAGCAACCAATACTTTTAGTGCCATTCAATCTGGCACGTTATACAGTGTCACCGCCACTTTAGAGCAAATAATCAGCGATCTAAAACAGCAGTTTGATAATCGTATTCGTTTCATTATTACCGGTGGCGATGCCGAAGCATTAATCCCGTTGCTGCCGCAGTCTGTCGCTCACTATCCGGACATCGTCTTAAAAGGCCTGGCTTACTATGCTCGTCAAGGTGAACGCAAACCTCGTCCAGCTAAGCCCGAAGCTGTAGACACTGCGGAAACAGTTGAAGCTGTAGAAACGGTTGAAGTTGTAGAAACGGTTGAAGCTGTAGAAACGGTTGAAGCTGTAGAAACGGT